>CAYWGS010000088.1:0-627 GCA_964457525.1 uncultured Erysipelotrichaceae bacterium
GTACAAAGACAATTATCATCATATTTTAATTCTATTGTTTGATGATAATGATAATCAAAACAAAGTTGAAAGAATAAAGCAGCATCCTCTGCCATTTCAATAGGATAACTATGTTCTATTGGAAATCGTTTCAAACTTAAATTCGATTCATGAAAATATAAACAATAACCTTTTTTTGCAAGTTCAAATGATTTTAAAGTTCCTTCTATTGGAAAAAAGTCATATTCTGCAACCAATACCCTAAGTGGTTTTGGTGCAAAAGCAAGTAATATATCTTCATGATCAAAACCAATCTCTGTTAAATTAAACCAATGTTGTTCGCGATCTTGTGCTTGTCCAGTTTTTTGATAGATATCTCGTCTTGTAATAAATGTTGCCGGAGCAGCAGCTTTTATACGTTTCTCTAAAATCATGAGCAACGAAGTAATTGTCCCTCCACCAGAATTACCAGTAATACCTAAACGACTCATATCAATATCATTTCTCGTTTCCAGATAATCAATTGCTCGAATATGATCATATACCATATATCTAGCTATGTTATCCCCAATTAAACTTGATTGATACCCAGCATGATCATGCTCATAGGTCAATGGTTCAACTGATTGAACATTATTATCAAAATAG
>CAYWGS010000088.1:637-6242 GCA_964457525.1 uncultured Erysipelotrichaceae bacterium
ATACATGGAAAGCGATCTTTTTTAGTAAAATTTGGTTTATACAGATTCGCCGTTACGTAGATTTTTTCTAAAGATTCGAATACGATATTTTCACGCGAATAAAATTCGTACTTGTCTACCTTAACAAGTTTCGCATTCAGTGATTTTGTTGTATATGGTATGTCACCTAACGCTTTGAGAACTGATACTTCAATCCAAGATTGATGTTTCTTAAGATCTGATATTAGTTTTATTGATTTCTTTTTACGATCTCTTTTCTTAAATGCGTTATGAGAACGATTAATAATCATTTGATTTAATTGATCCTTAGAATCAACATTTAAGAGACCATGGTATGATAAATCTTCAATTTCTTTTAATATTTTCATAGAAAGTTTAAATCATCAACCCTTATACAAGGGTAATGTCCTCTCTTATTTAAATCACCAAATATATCCAAAGCACTAAGTTTTAAATTAGGGTTTATAACTTTCATTGTTCCAGTAATAGGAGTTGAAAATGTATAATCTTGGTGTTTTTTAACTACTTCTGTCGTCCGATAGAATAATTTGTCGCAATCGTTTTTAACAGCAAAATCCTCATTCATATCAACAATTAATTTTAAATTACCCACACTCTCTATAACATAAGCAATCTTAATATCGCCTTCAAATCCAATTCTAATGCATGAGAATGATTGATAATTCAAATCATGTATAACATAGTTATGCTCATTATTTAGTGGTTCTAAATGACCTTGAATCATTTTTTTTGTTTCATCTAAGGTTCTGAAAAATTTCGGTAATGTTTTAAGTTCATAGGCATTGTAGTATTTTTCAACTTCTAATTCCTCAATATGCTCAATAATTTTGTATTCTAATTGAGTGACATTTAGCTTTTCTTTAGGTACATGAACTTCGTATATTTGCCCTACAATCATGGCCCCAAATTTAAGATAATTCTTTCCATCACCTGAAATAACTAATAAATCTGTTTTATTACTTAGTTCTTTTTCAATGTAATTGAGAATGCTAGTTGAAAATCCATTTCCTTGAAAATCTTTATATGTACAAACCGCTCCTAACATTCTCGTATTTAAAGTTAAATTAAGGAAATCAATCTTTGTAGGATAAGTTGCGATGAAACTTACTAATTGACCGTTATAAAAAGCTCCAAACAAATTATCGATATTGCACTCATTAAAGACATGCGGATATCGTCGTTCAAAAAATGATTCGCACTTAAAAAATACAGTATTACATAATTTATAAGCCATCTCTATTTCTTTTTGATTTTTTAAAGTGCGAATTTCATTCATTTAAGTTAACTCCACAAATACTTTTGTTTCAATGCTTTCATCAGCACAGAAGGATAATAGTGAAGCTCTAAGACCATCTTCGACTGAAGCTACTGGTTTTGTTTGATTGATGATACATTCTGTAAATTCTTTGACAACTTGAGTATCACCTCCACCATGAAAATTCATTCCTGAAATATGATACTTCTCTGTTTGATTTCTTCGATAATCCATTTTAGTTAGATTCCCTTCTTCTAAATCACCAAAAATAAGACCATATTCAAAATGTATCATAATATCTCTTCCATCTTTTCCACTCATCGAAATAACGTTAAATATTCCATGTGTATTATCATCAAATAAAACCATGACTGTTTGAGAATCATTTATATCAGAAGTATTACCGTAGATACATTCATTAACTCCACCAGCTGTTTTGTCTAAAAGCACTTTACCATCATGATATTTCGCGTATTGTGTGATGTCCTCTCGATAAATACATTTTTTATCTGGGCATGTTGAACAACTTACTTGCCCTACAGATTCACGCGCAAATGTACGCGACCCCATGGACATTACACCAATTGGCTTTGCATCATTTGATTTAATCCAACACATCATGTCCAGATCATGTGAACATTTTTCGTTCATGAAACCACCCGTATATTCTTTCATTCTATGCCAACTACGCTTGAATTTAGTTCCATGAACAACTGTTAGTCTTTCATTCATTTGAATTTGTGTGATTCTTCCTAAATCATTCTCCGCAATCCATGATTTTATCTTTCTATAGAAAGGAGAATAACGCATAACAAATCCTACTTGAATAACTTTTGAATAATTCTTTGCGATTTCTCCAATTTCTAATATGGCTTCTTTAGTTGTAGCGATTGGTTTTTCAAGAAAAATATTATAGTTTGATTGTGTTAGTCGTTTAAAAACTGATAAATGTGTCCACTCTGGTGTCATAATAAACGCACCATCTACTTTATCACTAGGATACTTTTCTAACATTAATTCAATATCATTAAAGATTTCTACACCTTCAATCTTTGCGTCTTTTAATCTAGCTTCGATAAAAGGATTACCTTCCACAAAGGTATCCATAATAGCGACAACTTTACAATTTAATTCGTTTTCAAGTATTTCCGAGAAGAAAATACCACGAGCTCCCCCACCAACAATAATAAATTTTTGCATATTAATAGTTCCTTTATGTTATGTTTATCTTTTAAATTCTTCAATATGAACAACACGATTTTCCGCCAGAGATAAATTTATAGCCATTCCAATATATGCTGCATTGAATCCAGCTTCACTATTTGCCATATGATTGAGAGGATCCGTTATGATCTTGTTCGCAAAAATCATCTCCATCATGCGATCATCTCCACCACCATGACTTCCACTAGATACGGGTACATTTATTTCTTTTTTATTCCCGTTATCATCATATACATTTAACAGATAAATTTGTTTATTTGCATATGGTCCAACTAAACCATGAAAATCTTCTGCTTCAATTCTACCCTTGTCACCTGTGATACTTAATCGGTAACCTTCATATGGAGCATAAGCAATAAGCTTATAGCTCATATCTATATTATCTTCATAGCTAATAAGTGCGGTTATTGTATCTTCTATATCAATTTTTTCTGAGTATACACACCCATCTCTAAAATAACCATCTTCATGTTCTGCTTGATAAAACATAGAATTAATTGCTTCATCATTTGAATAATCTTTATAAAATTTACATTCATTCTTATGTAAACATACTCTACAGTTTATTCCATTAAATAAACTATTCTTTGCGCCATAGAAATATAACCCACCTTTTGCATATACTTCTATAGGTTTTTTCTCTATTAACCAATTGATTAAATCAAAATGATGAGTTGCTTTATGAACCGCTAACCCACCTGAATTCTTTTTTTCTCGATGCCATCTTCTAAAATAATCTGCACCATGTACTTGATCCAATAACCACTCAAAATGAATGCTTTTAATTTTTCCAATTGAATGCGATTTAAGTGTTTCTTTTATAGTAGTCGCAAATAATGTAAAACGATAATTAAATGTAATCGTAAGTTTCTTCTGTGTTTCCTTCTCCGCATTTATAATAATATTAGCCTTCTCTTTTGTTGTTGTGATTGGTTTCTCGCAAATAACATCACATCCTAATCTCATTGCTAAATCAATATAATAATCATGAGTCGCATCTAATGTACCAATTAAAACAGTATCACATCCACTTTCACTAATTAATGCCTCAGCGCTACTATAAACTTTTACTTTATTTTCTAATCGTTCACTTAGTTTATTTGCTCTAGTCATGTTCTGATCAAATACACCTACAATAGTGACTGTATCTTGAAACTTTAGATATAAATTCAATGCATATTGAAAAGTTATACGATTTCCTGCTCCAATTAATGCTAATTTCATATATCAATCTCCTTCTCAAAAGCTTCTAAATCAATAACTCTATGATTTATACGAGAGGATTCTGCTGCTAATGACATTAAATGACTCATTATTGATTTATCTACAGAAGTACGACCATTTTTAACATTGTTCTCTTGTACTTCTTCAATGAATCCTTTTATAATGCCTGCATCTCCACCTTCATGTAGTGAATCAGACTCTCCGATTTGTATAATTCTTTCTTCTGATTCATCATAACGCTTTACAGTAATCTTTCGATCTAAAGTATTTCCACGTATTTCTCCTTCAGTCCCCATTAAATGCATATATCTTGATATTTCATCCGTAAATGCGCACAAATGAAAACTAACATGAACGCCATTTTCAAATTCAAGCAAAGTCACTTGTGTTTCCATAACATCATTATCTAAGTCATAAACACATCTACCATAATCTGATACTTCAAACCCTTTCTCTAAACTACCGTACTCATTTACAATAATTTTAGCTAGGTGTTGAGCTTTTTCTTGTTTATAAAGTTTATTGACTTCATATAAGCAACTTTTTGCATGTGGGCAATGTTCTCCACATCGAGCTGGTACCCCCTTTGGTTTATTCATTTGTATAAATGTATTTTGAACACCAAAAGATGAGACTCGTGTACACTTTGAATCAACATACCAAGCCATTAAATCCATATCATGACAAGCCTTAGCTAATATAATTGGATTTGCCATATCAGATCTATTCCATGGTCCTCTCACAAAACTATGTGCATAATGATAATATGCTATATTTTCCTCATGTTGTATGCTTTTAAGTTCACCTATTACTTTTTCTTCTAGCAAATGTTTTACAACACCGAAGAAATCTGAGTATCTTAATACGTGTGCAATCGATAAGATTCTTTCTTGTGACTTAGCATGCTCTCGCAAATTAATTAACTCTTGTTTAGAACCTGAGATTGGTTTCTCTAATAGGACATGATAGCCTTTTGATAAAGCTCTCATAGTTGGTTCATAATGCATAAAATCCTGTGTTGCTATTATAGCTGCATCTGCTAATTTCTCAACTTCAAGAATAGATTCCCACGAATCATAACATGCATCCAGTGGTATATTAAACTCACGAGAAAACCGAAGACGTTTATTAAGATTAGGATCCGCCATTGCTACAAAAGAAACATCTGGATGGTTATTTTTTACCCAATGAGCATATATTTCCATGCCGCGGTTACCCGCGCCAATTAGTATTAATTTCATAATAATATCCTTCTAGCCTTTTACAGCCCCTATAGTTGCACCTGCGACAACTCGTTTTTGGAAAATGGCATAAATCACTAATGTTGGAACAAGTGATATTACAATTGCCGCAAAGAGTGTGACGTAATTTGACGTATACCTTAAAACTGTATTCGCATAATAAACACTTACAGCAACTGTGTGTTTACTTGGATCTGTAAGATAAATAAACGGATTGATAAAATCATTATATAAATTTAAGAATCTAAAGATTGAAATTGTAATTATACCTGGCATAGATAAAGGAAAAATGATTTTCCAGAATATAACCCACATAGTCGCCCCATCAATTCGAGCACTTTCTTCTAATTCCTTTGGTATGCTACGCATAAAACTACTCATTAATAAAATATCAAAGGCACTTAATGCAACATTTATAAGTAATATCAACCCAGTTAGAGAGTTATTTAGTTTAAAAAATACAGCTAATACATATTGTGGAACTAGTATGTTTATACCTGGCAAGAATAGTGACAACATTATTAATCCTAAAATAAACTTCTTCCCTTTCCATTCTAGTCGAGTCAAAATATATGCAGCTAATGTATTAACAGCAACTCCTACAATTAAACCACCAAATACAAAATAGAGTGTATTTAGA
>CAYWGS010000089.1:0-6234 GCA_964457525.1 uncultured Erysipelotrichaceae bacterium
AAATGTTAAATATAATAGTTATGAAAAATTAGATAAATTATTTACAAAATATTTAAAAGTTTATTGGCTATCCATCCTCGTGGTATTAGGCTTGTTGTATTATCAAACAACTGCAGACCTAAAATTACCTGAATTAATGAGTGATATTGTTAATACAGGTATTACACGTCAAGGTATTGAAGATGGCACAATTGATGTTATTCGTGAAGAAAGATTGAATCATTTGTTCTTATTTATGAGTGCAGATGATAAAGAATTCATTCTTAATAACTATCAACTTATTGAAGTTAAAGATAAAACATATATTGAAGATTATCCAATCTTGGATACAGAAGCAGTTTATATCTTAAATCTACAAGAAGGTGTTACACGTGATGATATTTCAAGTGTAATTGCTAAACCATTACTAATCACATATGGAATTGATAGTGGAAACGTAGATACCTCTAAATTCCAATTGCCTGAAGGTGTATCACTCTATCAAGCCTTAGAGATGATGCCTGAAGCACAACGCGAGGCAATGTTATCAAGCATGACTGAGAAATTCTCAGAAATGGGTGATGATATGATTTCACAATCCGCTACAGTCGCGATTAAGAATGAATATGAACTGATCGGTATTGATACTGATAAGTTACAAATGAACTATATCATTGATATTGGAATACAAATGGTGCTCTTTGCGATGATGAGTGCTGTTATTACAATACTCGTTGGACTCTTATCAGCACGTATGGCTGCAGGCACAACTCGAAATATTCGTAAAGATGTCTTTAGTAAAGTTGAGAACTTCTCCAGTGTAGAGTTTGACCAATTCTCAACCGCATCGCTTATAACTCGTACAGGAAACGATATTACACAATTACAAATGCTTATTGTAATGATGTTTAGAACCTTCTTCTATTCACCAATCTTAGCATTTGGAGCAGTTAGAAATGTGCTTGAAAGTAATGCCAATATGACATGGATTATTGGATTAGCTTTAGTGGTTATTATGTCCATGATTGGTGTAATGTTTGTAATTGTTATACCTAAGTTTACCGCAATCCAAAAGATGATCGATAAAGTAAATCTTGTGGCACGTGAAAGTTTAACTGGTCTAATGGTTGTTCGTGCATTTAAAACAGAAAAGCATGAAGAAGAACGATTTGATGAAGCGAATAAAGATTTAGCTAAGATCAATCTATTCGTTACGCGTGCGACTTCTTTCTTAATGCCTATTATGAACTTTGTATTTAGTGGAGTTACATTACTTATTGTTTGGTATGGTGCTAAACAAGTTGATTTAGGTCAATTACAAATCGGGGATATGATGGCATTTATGCAATATGCAATGCAAATTATTATGTCTTTTATGATGATTACCTTTATGTTTATCATGATACCGCGTGCAGCTGTATCCTCTAAACGTATTTTAGAAGTACTTGAAAAACCATTATCCATCTTAGATCCTAAGAATCCTACAGAATTTAATCACAAGGATACTGGAATTGTTGAGTTTAATGATGTGAGCTTTAAGTATCCAAATGCGGATGATTATGTCTTAAAGAATATTAGTTTCACAGCAAACAAAGGTGAAATGACCGCAATTATTGGTTCTACGGGTTCAGGTAAATCGACCTTGATTAATCTGATTCCTCGCTTCTACGATGTTACTTCCGGAAGTGTTAAAGTAAATGGACAAGATGTTCGTGAAGTAAAACAAACATCACTTCGTGATCGTATTGGATACATTCCTCAAAAAGCACTCTTGTTTAGTGGAACGATTGAATCGAATTTAAAATATGCTAAGGAAGATGCGACTCAAGAAGAACTTGATAAAGCAATTGAAATTGCTCAAGCAAAAAATATTATTCAAGAAAAAGCTGGTCACTATGAAGAACCAATCAGTCAAGGTGGTACCAATGTATCCGGTGGACAAAAACAACGTTTATCGATTGCTCGTGCATTAGTGAAGAATCCGGATATCTATATTTATGATGATTCATTCTCAGCACTTGACTATAAAACAGATGCGGCATTACGTGCTGCACTTGAAAAAGATTTATCTGATAAGACATTGATTGTTGTGGCACAACGTATCTCAACCATCATGAATGCGGATCAAATTATTGTATTGAATGATGGACAAGTTGTGGGTAAAGGAACACATGATGAACTTATGGATAACTGTGAAGTTTATCGTGAAATAGCATTCTCACAATTGTCGAAGGAGGAATTAAACCATGAGTAATGTGGACAAAAAGAATACACCTAAAGGCCCAATGGGTGGTGGTCCTGGTCATGGTGGCCCAATGAGCGGAATGATGCGTGGAGGTGAAAAGGCAAAAGACTTTAAAGGGTCGATGTCTAAACTCTTAAAACGTTTATCAAAGTATTACACTCGATTTGTGATTGTATTGATCTTTGCGATCGCTAGTACTGTCTTCTCAATCTATGGACCTAAATTATTAGGTAAAGCAACCAATAAATTATTCGAAGGTGTTGTTGCGAAGCTCCAACAACTACCGAATGCGGCAATTGACTTTGAATACATTGGTGGAATCATCTTACTCTTACTCGGTTTATATGTTTTATCCGCTATCTTCTCGCTTATCATGGGGATTGTGATGTCTCGTGTTGCGACAGACATTGGCTATGAAATGCGTAAAGATATTTCGGTTAAAATTAATAAACTCCCATTAAAATTCTTTGATAAGACACCTCATGGTGAAGTCTTAAGTCGAATCACGAATGATGTCGATACGATTACAAACTCCCTCCAACAAAGTATGGTTCAGATTATTACCTCTGTCACAACACTCATTGGGGTTGCGATCATGATGTTATCAATCAGTGTCTCCATGACATTGGTTACTCTAATCATCCTTCCATTGTCCTTTGTACTCATCATGATAATTGTGAAATTCTCACAAAAACAATTCAAACTACAAGCTGCTTCTTTAGGAAAAGTAAACAGTCATGTAGAAGAGATGTATAGTGGACATGTCATTATGAAAGCATTCAATGGAGAAAAGAAATCCATTGAAGACTTTGAAAAATATAACGAAGAACTTTATCAATCCGCTTGGAAGAGTCAATTCTTCTCAAGTATTATGATGCCACTCATGAACTTTGTAGGGAACTTAGGTTATGTTGCAGTTAGTATTCAAGGAGGTATCCTAGCGATTAATGGAACCATTAGCGTAGGGGATATTCAAGCCTTCTTACAATATGTTCGATCCTTTACTCTACCGATTTCTCAAACAGCTCAGATTAGTAATACCTTACAATCGACAGCCGCAGCTGCAGAACGTGTATTCCAATTCTTAGCGGAAGAGGAAGAAGTTGAAGACATTGCTCAACCTGTTTCCATTGATTCAATTGTAGGAAATGTAAGTTTCGAAAATGTTCAATTTGGATACAATGAAAACGAACCTGTCATCAAAGGATTCAGTGCTAACATTAAGCCGGGTCAAAAAGTTGCGATCGTTGGTCCAACTGGTGCAGGTAAGACGACAATGGTTAAACTATTAATGCGTTTCTATGATGTAAATGGTGGTTCCATTAAAGTTGATGGACATGATTTGCGTGAGTTTAAACGTAATGAATTAAGAAGTCTATTTGGTATGGTTTTACAAGATACATGGTTGTTCAATGGAAGTATTGAAGACAACTTGAAATATGGAAAGCTCGATGCGACTTACGAAGAAGTTGAAGCCGCAAGTAAAGCAGCGAATGTCCATCACTTTATTCATACATTGCCTGGAAGTTATAAGTATGTATTGAATGAAGAAGCAAGTAACATTTCCTTAGGTCAAAAACAATTACTAACGATTGCACGTGCCTTCCTTGCGAATCCTAGAATCTTGATTCTCGATGAAGCAACTTCATCTGTTGATACAAGAACAGAAGTTCTTATCCAAAAAGCAATGGATCAATTGATGGTTGGTCGTACAAGTTTCATTATTGCACACCGCTTAAGTACCATTCGTAACGCCGATTTAATCTTAGTTATGAGAGATGGAAACATTGTAGAACAAGGAACTCATCTTGAACTTATGGCTCAAGGTGGATTCTATGAAAGTTTATATAACTCTCAGTTTGAAGAAGCTGAAGCATAACAAAAAATGCACCTTTTAATAAGGTGCATTTTCGTATGTTGTTAGATCCAAGCTGAGTAAGCGAGTGTCACAAGAATTGGAATGGTAAACAAACACATGATATTGGTAAAACTAATAATCTGAGCACCATACGTATAATCATCCCCATACTTCTGAGAGAAGATAGCTAAGGTAGTAGCCGTTGGTGCGCTTGTCGCAATGAGAATGACTAATCGAATCTCTGCTTGTAAATTAGGAAGTAAACTGAGTAATCCAAACACAATCATTGGGATTAGAATTAATCGAAGGAATGCGATGGTGTAAACATGTTTGTTCTTGAAAATATCCACCAACTTACTCTTAGCTAAATACGTCCCCAACAATAACATCGCAATCGGTGTATTCATCGCACTGATTGACGCTACGGATTGTTGAATGAAGCCTGACATTTTTATTGGACTGATAAATAGGATAAATCCAAGTGCCATCCCAATAAAAGCAGGGGTTCTAAAGAACTTAGATAAACTCATTACACTCTTATCGCCCGTAACCAAGAATAATCCTACTGTCCAAATCAAGAGATTAAAGGCAAGGATAAAGGTAGACAAATACGTCACATATTCATTTCCAAGTAAACCACTCACAAGAGGTATTCCAAAGAATGCCACATTAGAGAAGGTAATCGCAAACTGTTCAATGCGATGTGTTTTACCAAAGATTAATCGAGCAATCAATAATCCAATTAATATGGATACCAAAGCTAATCCAAAGGATAGTCCAAGTTCAGATAAGACTTCGAAACTAAAGTCGATATTAAAGGAATTAATGATAATTGCAGGCGTACACAATTGTAAGAGAATCGTCGATAATTGAGCTGTTCCGGTTTCATCTAACAATTTTCTTGTATATAAAATATAACCCACTAACATAAGGGAAAACATCATAAGAACTTGGTTTAATACTGTGAATCCAATGGACATAAATTCCTCCGTAAAATAAATATGATTATACCACAACTATTCTAACCTAAAGGACATCCTGAGCATAAATAATGCTAAATCATTAGAATATGTTACGATGACATTAACAATAAAAAGGAGATAATCATGAATATATTTGTACAAGAAATACATTTATCCTTTGAAGAAACAATTAATCGATTAATCAAAGAATTATCTGAACATAAGTTTGGAGTATTATCCACCATTCCTCTATCTGATAAGTTTTTAGACAAAGGGCTCGAATTTGAAGGTAAAATAAGAATATTAGATGTATGTAATCCAATTGAGGCGTATAGTGTATATAAGATCGATCCACTTGCGGTGAACTTCTTACCATGCAAGTTTGTTGTTAGAGAAGATAAAGGAAAAGTCACAATTGAAATGATTCGACCAACAGATTTAATTCGTTTATTGAACAATAACGAACTAACTCAATTTGCCTTAAAGATTGAAAATCAATTGCTTGAAGTTGTAAATAATATAAAATAATGGACCAACGATTATCGTTAGACAATAAAGACGAATGGACTCTATGGCTTCAAGATCATTCAGAGAATGAATCTTTAGTTTGGCTAAGGATAAAACGAAAGAAATCAAAAAAGAATGGCATCTATTTAGATGAAGCAGTAACAGAAGCATTACGTTTTGGCTGGATCGATGGAAGACTTCACACCAGTGATGAAGATTACTTTTGGTTAAGATTCTCACCACGTAAACCTAAAAGTGTATGGTCACTCATTAATCGCAAACGAGTCGAGAAAATGATTGAAGATGGTACTTTAACAGCTCGGGGTTATCTAACAGTTGAATGGGCAAAACAAAATGGGTCTTGGCAAGCATCGTATACAAGTTTGAAGGATTCAAATGTTCCACCTGAGTTTATTCAGAAGTTAGAAAGTAACTCTATCGCGAAATCGAAGTATGATTTATTATCCAATTCAGACAAGTTAAAAGTTTTATATTGGTTAAATACATCGAAGACAACAGATGAGTTTAGTTATCGATTATGTAGAATAATAAATTGGCTAGAATCAGATCTTCCAATGAGTAAGTTAAAAACAAAATAAAAATCCGCAATACGCGGATTTATTTTTTATCTGGCAGGGGTAGTAGGAGTTGAACCCACATCAGCGGTTTTGGAGACCGACATT
>CAYWGS010000090.1:0-6167 GCA_964457525.1 uncultured Erysipelotrichaceae bacterium
ATTTCTTTTTCAAACTAAATGCAATAAGTTATTGCGTTTAATCTGCCATGTAACACTTCTTTTTTATTGTTGAATATTATGTGAAAACAAGGTACACTATAGCAGTAAGGAAGGTTCGGTTATGGAATTTCTATCGTCAATTTTAAGTTTAATATTTGGTATTCTAATCGGTGGTGGTTTGGGTTTCTACTTTACTCGTAAAAAGTTTATGAAGGAACTAAAAGAAAACCCACCTATTAATGAAAAAATGATTCGTGCTATGTACATGCAGATGGGTCGTAAACCTTCTGAAGCACAAATCAAACAAATTATGAAATCAATGGAGCAGTACAAATAAAAAAGGACGATTGTCCTTTTTTTATAGCCATGTTACTTTTCGTTCAGTTTTGTTTATTAAGCGTTTTATGTTTTCTCTATGGCGATAGATAATTAAGATATCGATTAAGATAAAGTTAAATGTTAAGAAGAAATCTTTTGTTACAAAATAAGCAATAAAGATGGATGTTGTTGCGGCGATCATGGATGATAGGGAAACAATTTTAGTTAGTTTTAAGAGTAGAAAGAATAATGAAGCAGGAATGATAAATAACTCAATAATTTTTGATTGTATAATTGCGACACCTAGAAGATAACCTGCAGCAGTTGAAACTGCTTTTCCACCTTTAAATTGAGCGAATATTGGGTAGCTATGTCCAATCGCCGCAAATACGCCAGCGATTGCTGCATACTGTGGAGCAAATTGATATACAAGTAAGATGACTATTGTAGCTTTTAATGTATCAAAAGCTGTAACAGATATTCCTGCTGCTTTTCCTAATACACGTCCTGCGTTTGATCCTCCTAGATTTCCACTACCTTTAGTTCTAATATCAGTGTTGTAGAAAACTTTACCAATGACTAGTGCAAAAGGAATGGATCCAAATAAATAACCAAATATAACTGCTAAAATGAGATTTAGATCAATCATATTTTACCTCTCTTTACTGACATATTATATCAAATGATTTTAACCTGTACATTACAATGCGTTTTTACTTATTGTATAATGATTAAGGTAGATAGGAGTTAGAGTATGACAACAAGACAATACGATGAGCAAAGTATTCAAATCCTTGAGGGTTTGGATGCTGTTCGCAAGCGTCCTGGTATGTATATTGGATCAACAGATGGACGAGGACTACATCACTTAGTATGGGAAATATTGGACAATTCCATTGATGAAGCCATGAATGGTTTTGGTAAGAATATTCATATTACAATAGGTAAAGATAATAGTATCAAGATTGAAGATGAAGGTAGAGGTATGCCAGTTGGTATGCATTCTTCAGGAGTTTCTACATTACAAGTTATCTTTACCGTACTACATGCTGGAGGTAAGTTTTCATCTGAGAGTGGGTATAAGCGTTCTGGTGGGTTACATGGTGTAGGGGCATCGGTCGTTAATGCATTAAGTGAATGGTTAGAAGTAACGGTTGCCTATAATGGTAATCTTTATCGTATGTCATTTTCGAATGGTGGTTCAAAGATATCCAAGTTAGAAAATCTAGGTAAGACAAACAAAACGGGAAGTACGGTTTGGTTTAAACCCGATGAAAAGATTTTTGGGAAAACAAGTTTTAATACAGAATTAATCAATGAAAGAGCTCAAGAAAGTGCGTTCTTATTAAAAGGCATTAAGCTTAGTGTCAAAGATGAAAAGACGAATAATACTGAAGTTTTTCATTATGATAATGGGTTATATAATTTTATAGAATTTCTAAATGATGATCGAGTAACGATGCATGAACCGATTACTTTTGAAGGTGCTGTTGGTGAAATCGCAGTATCGTTTGCGCTTCAATATACCGATGATTATCAAGAAAATACGTATTCATTTGTTAACTTAGTTCGTACAACAGATGGTGGTACACATGAAGTAGGTTATAAAACAGCTCTAACAAAAGTTATGAATGACTTTGCTCGTAAGATTGGTGTACTAAAAGATAAAGATAAGAACTTTGATGGGAATGATGTTCGTGAAGGATGTACCTCTGTTTTATCGGTTAGTATTCCTGAAACATTATTACAGTTTGAAGGTCAAACAAAGAGCAAGTTAGGTACTGTTGAAGCAAAAACAGCGGTTGAGAATTTTGTAAGCGAGAAGTTAAGTTACTTTTTAGAAGAACATCGTGAGTTAGCAAGTGTTATCTTGAAGAAAATAAGTCGTGCTTCACAAGCACGTGAAGCTGCTCGTAAGGCGCGTGAAGATGCACGTAAAGGAAAGAAGAATGGTAAATCTGAAAAGATATTGTCAGGGAAACTTGCACCATGTCAGTCTAAGGATTATCGAAAAACGGAATTATTCTTAGTTGAAGGTGATTCTGCGGGTGGAAGTGCTAAGCAGGGTAGAGATTCAAAAGTTCAAGCAATCTTACCTTTAAGAGGAAAAGTATTAAATACTGAAAAAGCAAGTATGAGTGATATTGAGAAGAATGAAGAACTTAATACCATTATTCATGCTCTTGGTGCTGGTGTTGGTAGTGAGTTTGAAATTAAAGATATGAACTATAGTAAAGTCATCATAATGACTGATGCCGATACGGATGGTGCACATATTCAAGTCTTACTTTTAACATTCTTTTATCGTTATATGCGTCCTTTAATTGAAAATGGTTATGTTTATTTAGCTCAACCACCACTTTATCGTGTTAGTAAGGGTAAACAATCGAAATATCTCTATTCTGATGATGAATTAAAGCAAATGATGCAAGAATGGGGTAAAGTTGAAATTCAACGTTATAAAGGATTAGGTGAAATGAATGCGGATCAGTTATGGGAAACGACCATGGATCCAAGTAAGCGTAGTTTAATTCAATTAAATTTAGGTGATGCGTTGATTGCTCAACGAATTGTCTCTGTTTTAATGGGCGATAAAGCTGATTTAAGACGAGACTGGATTGAGAAACATGTCTCATTTACGTTAGAAGATAATTTTGCAAAGGAGTCTAACCATGGATAAGATTGAATTTAGCCATAATTCTCTTGAAAGTATTATGTCAGATCGTTTTGGTCGATATTCAAAATACATCATTCAAGAGCGTGCCTTACCCGATGTTAGAGATGGTTTAAAGCCTGTTCAGAGAAGAATTTTATATGCGATGTATGCGGATGGGAATGTTCCAGAAAAACCATATCGTAAGTCTGCTAAGACTGTTGGATTGGTTATTGGTAATTATCATCCACATGGAGATATTAGTGTCTATGAGGCTATGGTTCGCTTAAGTCAAACCTGGAAAATGAATATTCCTTTAGTTGATATGCAAGGGAATAATGGTTCTATTGATGATGATCCAGCTGCCGCAATGCGTTATACTGAAGCTCGTTTATCTTCATTTGGTCATTTCTTATTAAAAGATATAGATCAAAATACGGTTAACTTTACACCAAACTTTGATGATACAAGTTCTGAACCATCCGTACTACCTGGACTCGTTCCTCAATTACTTGTGAATGGTGCTACAGGGATTGCGGCAGGTTATGCGACAAATATCCCGCCGCATAATTTGAAGGAAGTCATTGAAGCATGTATCTATCGATTAAATAATCCGAATTCATCTGTTAATGATATTCTTGAAATTATGAAAGGCCCGGATTTCCCAACTGGTGGTATTGTTCAAGGTAAGAAGGGTATTCTAGATGCATTCTCTACGGGTAAAGGAAGAGTAGTCATTCGAGCAAAGGCTGAGATTGTTCAAAATAAGAATATCCAACAAATCATTATTACGGAAATTCCATATGAAGTTATTAAGAGTAATCTTGTTAAAAAGATGGATGATATCCGTTTAGCGAAACAAATCGATGGAATTATCGATGTTCGTGATGAATCTGATCGTAATGGTTTAAGAATTGCGATTGATATTAAAAAAGAAAGTGATGCGAATTTAATTCTTAATTATCTTTATAAGAATACGGATTGCCAAGTTTTCTACAACTATAATATGGTTGCGATTGTCAATCAAAGACCTGTTTTGTGTGGTGTTATTGACATGCTCGATGCATTTACCCAATTCAGAAAGGAAGTCATTTTAAGACGTTCCAAATTTCAATTGGATGAAATGGAAAAACGTTCACATATATTAGAGGGTTTAATTAAAGCAATTTCTGTTTTGGATGAAGTTATCCTAATTATTCGTTCATCAAAAGATAAAGCAGATGCGAAGAATAATCTAATCGATCGTTTTACGTTCTCAAGTGATCAAGCAGAAGCGATTGTAAGTCTTCGTTTATATCGTTTAACCAATACGGATATTATTGAAATCAAGGATGAATTAGCTGAATTAAGTGTTGAAATACAACGACTTAAAGGAATTCTTTCAAATGAAACATTGCTTAATAATGTATTCATCAAAGAACTCCAAGAAGTTGTTAAGTTATTCAATACTGAACGTCGATCTAAGATTGAAAGTGAAGTAGAAGAAATTGTTATTAATAAGATGAGCATGATTCCTAACGAGAAAACTGTAATTACTGTTAGTCGTGATGGATACATTAAACGTGTTTCACTTAGATCCTATCAATCAAGTGAAGGAGTTATCCCAGCATTAAAAGATGGAGATGAACTGATTGGTATTTCAGAGGCTGAGACATATGATAATCTTCTCCTATTTAATGACAATGGATCATACGCGATTATTCCACTTTATACGCTCGATGAGATGAAGTGGAAAGATTTAGGTAATCATTATGGCCATTATGTAAAAACTGAAGATCATACAAAACTTATATCTGCGATACTTGTTAAATCATTTAATACCGATGCTTATATTGTTAGTGTTACAGAAAAAGGATTTATTAAGAAGTCGATGATTAAGGATTATCAAGTCACTCGAACATCAAAAACCTATGATGCGATGAATCTAACAAAAAATGATAAGGTTGTATCAAACTTTGTGGCTTATTATGAAGATGATGTCATTATTTCAAGTGGTGAAGGTTATACGGTTCGTTATAAGTTTGATATGATACCATGCACTCAACCTAAATCCAAAGGGGTAAAGGCAATGAACTTACAGACATCAGACTCAATTGCCTATGCATGTACCATCAACCAACAATCCAATGTTTTGTTTATGACAGAAACGAACTTAATGAAACGTATTAAACAAACTGAAATTAATTTATTTAATCGTCCTGCTAAAGGTGAATTAATTGCGAAGAAGGTTAAATCCAATCCACAAAAGATAAATTTTGTTCAAGCAGTACAAATCTATGATGATATTCGTTTAACACATGATTCTAATAGTTGGATTCAAGCGAAAGATGTTCCTTTGATGGATAAAACACAAACATTTAGCCAAGTCTTAGATCCTAAGAAGAACTATTATTGTGTGAAAACAATTGAAGAAGTTAGAATTGTTGATTTTAGAGAAGAAATAAAAAAAGATCCAGATAATCTAGATCTTGAAGAATCAGAACAACATGGAGACGTTGAGTTTATTCACTTTGATTTGTAAGATTTAAAACATAGTGATGTAATTCATGACTTTGTTTAAAATGAGCATAGGCAAACTTCTTAATTGTTGTGTTTGCTTCAGTAAATTGGGCTAGAAATAGCCCTTTTGTATTGGCTAGGTAAGCAGCTTGTATACCATTTAGTGTAGAATCAATGACTGTTAATAGATTTGCTTTAATGTTTAATAAGCGAGCTACCTTTAAATAAACGTCACCTTCGGGTTTTGCATTAAGAACTTGTTTTGTACTAATAAGATGATCAACAGGAAGCGGGAAATGTAACATTTCAAGTAAATCTCTCATTCTTTCAACTTTGAGATTTGTGCAATATATGATTCGATATATTTTATTCCATTCTAAGAGATAGTTAAGATGCTCCTGGTTTACTTCAATCTTCATTTCATCAATCATACGATTAAATTCAGTTTCTACTTCGGCAAAATGAGATGCGATTTTTGGATATTCTCTTCCTAATTTTTCCTTCTTCTCTAAATGTGCATCATAGTAAGCCATACGGAATTCATCGCTAATTTCTACTTGGTACGTTGTTTCAATTTTGTCCCATATTAAATCTTTAATGTTGTAAAGATTGAATATGAAATCATCTAAGGTAATAATTAGTGTTTTTTCTAGAGTCATGAAATTATTCTGCCATATTTTAATAAAAAATGGTATTG
>CAYWGS010000091.1:0-6166 GCA_964457525.1 uncultured Erysipelotrichaceae bacterium
GAGAACCGTCCTTTCAATGCGTTTCTCCAACACCTTCCTTGAAAAACATTATACCTATCCTTTGTACGAATGAATTCCACATTTGAGTTTGTATCCGTAAATTCCATACGCATACGGAATTTACATTTTCAATTCACGTTAGTTAAATAATTTGGCTTAACTACTTTACTTTATGTCGTAAATAGGCTAAAATAACACTTGCCTTATGGCGGTCGTGGCGAAGTTGGTTAACGCACCGGATTGTGGTTCCGGCATTCCGCGGGTTCGAGCCCCGTCGGCCGCCCCATTAAGTAAATGAAATCTTCTTAGGAAGATTTTTTTATTTTATATCGCTATTTTTCTTGATTTAGCGGACTAAATTAATGAAGTATATGTAAAATTTACATATAGTTGAAATAAAATGTAAGTTAAATGATAATAAGATGAAAATAATTCTTGACACCTTTCATTGTTGCGCTATAATTAACGACATAAAGGAAAGGAATTGAAGATTATGAAGAAATTATTACTTCTTATCTTAGCTTCTTTATTGTTTGTGGGCTGTTCTGCAGAACCTGCGCCTGAAGAGTCTAAGAAAATCCTACGAGTAGCGTTTGGCGGTGACGTATTATCACTTGACTCTAATGTTGCGACGGACGGAGTATCATTTGAAGTTCTAACAGCTTTTACTGAAGGCTTAGTAGAGTATGATGCAAATGATGCGACCCTACCAGGTTCTGGTGCAGCTGAAAGTTGGACTGTATCAGAGGATGGTTTAGAATATGTATTTAATCTTAAAAAAGATGCTGTATGGTCTAATGGAGATCCAGTTACAGCACATGACTTCGTATTTGCATGGCGCCGTTTAGTTGATCCTGTATTAGCGAATGAATATTCCCTAATGGCTCAAAATGCTAAATTAGTGAATGCGGATGCAGTTATTGCTGGGGATTTACCAGTTGAAGAATTAGGCGTAGAAGCAGTGGATGATTTTACATTGAAAGTAAGTCTAGAAACACCTGTTCCTTGGTTTATTCCATTGATGACATTCCCATCTTTCTTCCCAATGAATGAAAAATTTGTAACCGAAGCTGGTGCAAACTATGCGACTGGTCCTGATTACTTATTATCCAACAGTGCGTTTGTACTTACAGATTGGGTACAAGGTTCTCAAATTGTATTAGCGAAGAATGACAAATATTATGATGCAGATAAAGTTGCGATTGATGGAATTGAAATCAGTATTATCGCTGATCCTCAAACCGTTAAATTACAATACGATCAAGGTAACTTAGATGTTGCGGCAATGTCTGGTGACTTAGTAACTGGATATGTTGGAACAGATGATTTCGTACCTATTCGTAAAGGTTATACATGGTTCATGCCATTTAACCAAAAATCCGAAAACCCAGCAGTTAAAAACGAAAATTTCCGTTTAGCAATCGCTTGGGCATTCGATCGTAACTTCATCGTAGATGAAAAATTAAATGATGGTTCACTTGTTGCGGATGGATTCGTACCACGTGGTTTAGCTTCTTCCGTAGATGGTGTTGATTTCCGTGATTCTGCTCCAAAATACTTTGGATATGATGCGGCAAAAGCACTTGAATACTGGGAAGCTGCTAAAGCAGATCTTGGTGTTGATTCCGTTACAATTGAATTATTGGTTGGTACACCTGGGGATGACTCTGGCTTAGCAGCTGGTGCTCCAGAATACATCAAGGCTGAAGTTGAAAAGAACTTACCTGGTGTAACAGTTGAAATCAAGACAGTCTTAAAGAAGGAACGTCTAGAATTAATGAATCCAAGCAGAGCTGAGTACGATGTTGCTCTAACACGTTGGGGTCCTGACTACGCCGATCCTCTAACTTACTTACAAGACCTATTAGTGACTGGTTCTAACTACAACTATAACAACTGGTCAGATGCGACATATGATGCGATGGTTGCGGAAGTTGCGCCGGGGGGTGCTCTATCTTCTGATCCAGTAGCTCGTTGGGCTAAGTTAGTTGAGATTGAAGGTTATGCATTAGATACTGCGATTGTTGTACCTCTATGGCAGACAGGGTCTGCTATGGTAATCAAACCAAATGTAAAAGGAATTGAATACCACGTATTGGGTATGACCAACTACAAACGCGCTACGATTGATTAGTGAATAAGTGGGAACCTTTTGCGAGGTTCCCATTTTCTATTAAGGATAGGAGGCCAAATATGTTTAAATATATTACTCGGCGAATGTTTTGGTCCATTGTGACTTTATTCACCATACTAATCTTATTATTCTTACTATTACAGTTTCTTCCAGGAACGCCCTTTAATGATGAAAAATTGAGTGAAACAAGTAGAGCATTGTTAAATGCTAAATATGGTTTGGATCAACCATTTTTCTCACGATTTGGCATTTACATGAAAAATATACTTACCGAGTTTGACTTTGGAATCTCACTATCCATTCAACGAAATTGGATGGTCAAAAATATCGTGCTTCCAAGATTAGGAATCTCAGTCAGAATTGGTCTACAAGCCCTAGCTTTAGGAACATTTATGGGGATTGTATTAGGTGTACTTTCCGCATCAAAAAAGAATACTTGGGTTGATACACTCGCCACGCTCATAGCGATTGTGGGGGTCAGTATTCCTTCCTATGTATTTGCATTGTTATTGAGTTATATATTTGGGTTTAAAATTCCTATCTTTAGTATAATTTTTAACTTTAACGATCCAATAAAATCCTCGATATTACCAACGATCGCATTATCCATGTTTGTAATGGCACAAGTGACACGTTTCTTAAGAACAGAACTGATTGAAGTATTGGGCTCTGACTATATTCGTTTAGTCGAGGCGAAAGGTGTAACAAAATTTAAAGTAATTTATAAACACGGTTTACGAAATGCGTTAATCTCGGTAGTAACGATTTTAGGACCATTAACGGTTACCTTATTAACCGGTTCATTGGTTGTGGAAAAGGTGTATGCAGTTCCAGGTATTGGTAGTTTACTCGTCAATGGAATTCTAACGAATGATTACAATGTTATCGTTATGATTGCGTTCGTCTATAGTGCTTTATACATTACCATGAACTTATTTGTTGATATCTTATATGGCATTATTGACCCACGTATTCGTGTTGCGAAAGGAGCTTAACATGAGTGAACTTCGTAAAGAACAATTTAGGCGATTAGAACATAAGGAATATGTTGCTCAAGAACTGATTTCGAGTGAAGATCCAAAATTTTTCCGAGATGCATTTCGTCGCTTTAAAAAGAATAAAGGGGCGCATGTTGCTTTATACATGATTATTGCGATTTTACTCTTAGCAGCCTTTGGTCCTTATTTTGGTGGACATGTATACAATGAGGTTATTACGCAACATATTAATCTTCCTCCACGTGTCCCATTTATTGAAAATCTTGGGATTCTAAATGGGGTTAGAGATAATGTAAATGTTTATCTACAAAAAGGTTTTGATGATGTTTATTACTGGTTTGGTGCAGATGGACTTGGACGTGACTTATGGGTTCGCGTTTGGATGGGAACACGTATCTCATTCTTAGTCGCATTTGTCGCAGTATTAATCGATGTGATAATTGGTATTACTTATGGTCTTATCTCGGGTTATTTTGGAGGTAAGGTTGATATGGTTATGCAACGATTTATTGAAATTATCAGTGGTATTCCTAACTTAGTCGTTGTTATCTTACTTGTACTCGTATTAAAACCTGGATTACAGTCGATTATATTTGCTTTAATGATTACAGGTTGGATATCTATGAGCCGTGTTGTACGTTCTCAAGTACTTAAATTAAAAGAACTCGAGTTTGTTTTAGCAGCTAAAACACTTGGTGCTTCATCCTTTGTTATTATTCTCAAGGAAATATTACCGAATATTATTGGACAAATCATTGTTATGACGATGTTCTCAATACCGAATGCTATTTTCTACGAATCATTCTTAGCGTTTGTAGGCTTAGGTTTACAACCTCCACTTGCATCTTTAGGTGTTTTAATTTCCACAGGTTATCAATCATTATTGATTTATCCACATATGGTTATTTTCCCAGTGGTTGTCTTATCGTTCTTGATGTTAAGTTTTAACTTAGTTGCTGATGGATTAAGAGATGCATTTGATCCAAAAATGAAAGGATTCTAGGTGAAAAGTATGGAAGAAAACAGAATACTTGAAGTTAAAAACCTACAACTCTCTTTTCAATTGGATGTAGGAACAAACCATGTTATTCGTGATATTAGTTTTCATCTCAATAAAGGTGAAACACTTGCTATTGTAGGGGAGTCTGGTTCTGGTAAGTCGGTCACAACCAAAGCGATTTTAGGTTTAATCGATGATAATGGAGCAGTTGAAGAGGGATCGATTTTATTTAAACTAAAGAAGAATGGTAAAGAAGAAATTGTAGATCTATTGCATAGTACAAAAGCATACATGCAAAAGAATATACGTGGAAGTAAGATTGCGATTATATTCCAAGATCCAATGACATCTTTAGATCCAACCATGACGATTGGTAAACAAATCATGGAAAGTATGTTGGAACATAAACTCGTGAAGTCGAAAAAAGAAGCGATTGACCGAACACGTAATCTACTTGAGCTGGTTGGGATTGATCATCCTGATAAACGCATGAAACAATATCCACACCAATTATCTGGTGGAATGAGACAAAGAGTTGTTATTGCGATAGCATTAGCGTGTGAACCAGATCTACTGATTGCGGATGAACCAACGACAGCGCTCGATGTAACCATCCAATCTCAAATTCTTGAGTTGATTAAAGATATCCAAAAGAAAACAGGGGTTGCGATTATCTTCATTACCCATGATTTAGGGGTAGTTGCGAATGTTGCAGACCGTGTTGCGGTAATGTATGCAGGGAAAATTGTAGAAGAAGGATTAGCTTCTGAGGTTTACTATGATCCTAGACATCCATATACTTGGGGCTTATTGTCGAGTATTCCATCACTTGATGGAAAGGAAGAAGAAATATTATCGATTCCTGGGAGTCCTCCTAACTTGATCCATCCTCCAAAAGGCGATGCTTTTGCTTATCGTAGTTCTTATGCACTCGCAATTGATTTTGAAGAAATACCACCATTTTTTAAGGTGAGTGATACACATTTTGTCGCAAGTTGGTTATTGCATCCAGATGCTCCTAAGGTTGAAATGCCTGAAGTACTTAAGAAACGATTAAAACAATACGCACGAAATAAGGAGGTTTAATATGAGTACAAATAATGTCATTTTAGAAGTTAAAAATCTAAAACAGTACTTTAAAGTTGATCGTAAAACAACCACTCGTGCGGTTGATGATGTTAGCTTTAAAATATATGAAGGTGAAACCTTTAGTGTCGTAGGTGAATCGGGAAGTGGTAAATCTACACTTGGACGTACACTTATTCGAATTTATGATGGTGTTGCAGGCGATGTAACATTCATGGGTAAAAAGATTTCAGGTAAGATTGATAAAGAAACAAAACACTTTATCACAACCAACATGCAAATGATTTTCCAAGATCCAATGGCATCACTCAATCCACGCAAGAAAGTACTAGACACTGTTGCGTTTGGGCTCGATGTCAACAAATTAGTAACTGATCCAGTTGAACGCAAGAATAAAGTTATCGATGTACTTAAGAGTGTTGGTTTAAGTGAAGATCATATGAATCGTTTCCCTCACCAATTCTCAGGTGGACAACGACAACGTATTGGAGTTGCGCGTGCATTGATTCTGAAACCAAAGTTTATCATTGCGGATGAAATTATCTCTGCACTTGATGTATCGATTCAAGCTCAGGTTATCAATCTAATGAAAAAACTCCAAAGGGAGCTTAACTTAACCTATTTATTTATTGCGCACGATTTATCGATGGTTCGCTATATCTCAGATCGAGTTGCGGTTATGCATTTAGGTCATATTGTAGAAATGGGTACAGTAGATGATGTTTATAATCATCCAATGCATCCCTATACAAGATCACTCTTATCTGCTATTCCTCATCCAGATCCTGATAGTGAGAAAACACGTAAACGCTTTGTATATGATATGAGTACGATTGAATATAATGATAGCCATATTGTTCAATTAAGTGAAACCCATTCAATTCTAACGACTGATAAAGATTTCGAAATGTGGAGTAAAGGTGATTACTCATTAAGTCTAAAGTAAAG
>CAYWGS010000092.1:0-6163 GCA_964457525.1 uncultured Erysipelotrichaceae bacterium
CTTTATATACAGAGTAAAGAGTTGGTTTCAGATTATTTAACGCGTTTACCGAACCGTTTAGCCTATGAGGGGATTGTTAAGCAATGGATGCATTCTAAACGCGATGTTGGAACGATTGTCATCAGTTTGAAAGACTTTAAGAATATCAATAATATCTATGGTCAAAAGAATGGGGATGTTTTATTAAAACGATTGACGGAGTATTTAATTGGTTTGGTGGGTTCAATCAATGTCTTTCGATATTCTGGAGATAAGTTTGCGCTTATCTTTACCGATGAGCAATATGATTTTAAAGTTGTAGTTTATACACTTGAGGAGCGTTTTAAACAAGCTTGGGATGTGAATGATTCGAAGATCTTTATCGAAGCGAATATCATTTACATTGATGTGAGTCATCATGTGAAAGATGTGTTTGAACTTGTTTCTTTGATTGATTATTTGATTGAGAAGAACAAGGCGAATAATTATCGTTTGACGTATTTTTCAAATGATCAATCCATTCTTGAACTTTCCCGTCGCAATCAAATAACAGAGTATATGAAGAAAGCATTGAGTGAGGATCTGTTTGATGTGGCGTTTCAACCGATCTATAACACACAACTTAAAGCGTTTAGACAGTGTGAGGCTTTAATACGTTTACAGCATCCAACATTAGGTTCAATCTCTCCCTTTGAGTTAATTCCACTTGCGGAAGAGTCAGGTCGAATTGTGGAACTCGGCTTATGGGTTCTAAAACGTAGTTTAAAGTTTTTAAAAGAGTGTGAAAAGTTGAATATCAGTATCGATGTTGTATCGGTAAATTTCTCAGTTATTCAGATGAATGATACGAATCTCATTCGAGATTGTGAGTCATTATTGAGTCAACATCCAAGTGTTCGGAATAAAATAGCGATTGAAATTACTGAGAGTATCTTTATCAGTGATTATGAACGTGTCTTGCATAATATGGTAAAGATGAAAGAAATGGGATTCCGTTTTTATTTAGATGATTTTGGGACAGGGTATTCAAGTGTTATGAATGTTATGAAATTACCCTTAGCATTAATTAAGATTGATAAATCTTTGATTTATGAAGCAATCGCAAATAGTCATCATTATAAATTGTTAAGTGGTTTATGTGAAGCGTTTAGAGAATCTGGTTTAGGTGTATTAGCGGAAGGGGTAGAAACTAAGGAACAACTTCTTTCGATTCAAGATCTAAGGATTGATTGTATTCAGGGCTTTCTATTTGCGAAACCGATGTATCAGAAAGAAATAATTCAATTTCTAATTGAAAATCAAGTCTAGAGATAGACTTTTTTTCTGGTTAAGTTTATAATATGAATATATGAGCAAGTATTCATATAAGGAGAACTATGCGTAAATTAAATGAGGATGAATATTTTGAGTTAGAACTCATATTTAAGATGATGGCGGATGCGACTCGTCTACGTATTTTCGAAGTCTTATTCGAAAAAGAACGTAGTGTAAATGAGATTGTGGAAGAATTGGGCATTTCTCAGTCTGCGATTTCTCATCAGTTAGCTCAATTACGTAAGGTTAAATTAGTGAGTGCTGAAAGAGTCGGTCAAAGCATGATCTATCGTTTGAAGGATAGTCATGTGAAGACGATTTTCAATCAAGCTCTAGAACATATAAGGGAGTAATATGAAAACCATTGTGTATCACATCGACGGACTGGATTGTGCGAACTGTGCATTGAAGGTCGAACGAAAATTAAATACAAATCAACACATTAGTGAAGCGCGTGTTGATTTTGCCAAGAGTAAAGTTTTTGTCAAGGTTAAGGATGATCATCTCAATGATGAGCATTTAAGACTTATTTTAGATAAGGATGTTAAGAGTGTAGAAGACGCGACACTTCGATCTGTGAATGAACATAAAACTAAAAAGGGTTTGGATTTTGAATCCATTAGTTTAGGTGTATTTACTGCTGTGACTTTATTGTCTTTCTTTATTGAATCTTCAGTGTTTGATGTTGTATTAATTATTGGTTATCTTATTGTAGGATATCCAGTGATACGTAAAGCCGTTCAGAATATTCGAAATGGGGAATGGTTTGATGAATTTTTCCTTATGACTATCGCAACCTTCGGTGCACTTTATCTCGGTGATTTTGCGGAGGCTTTAGGGGTTATGGTGTTCTATCGTATTGGGGAAGCCATTCAAGAATATGCGCTGGATAAAGCGCGTAATAAGATTAGCGATTCACATGAGAATTTGAAGTCTCAAGTGATTAAACGTGTAAAGGATGAACAGATTTTAGTAAATGCGGAAGAGTTGCATGTAAATGATCAGATAATCATTCAAGCTGGTCAAGTGATTCCCGTAGATGGAATCATTGTGGAAGGAAGCAGTGAGTTAAATCTTGCGCATATTAGTGGTGAATCGAAACCGGTAAGTGTTGAAGCAGGGATGTCTGTTTTATCGGGTTCACTTAATATGAATGGTCGCTTAATTGTTCAGGTGAAAGAAACATTCTCAAATTCATATGAACAAAGAATTCAAAAATTAATTGATGAGACCTCGTTGAAGAAAGCACCACTAGAAGAAAGTATTACACGTTTCTCAAAACGTTATACACCGATTGTGCTTAGTTTAGCTCTATTGGTATTGGTTGTTGTAAGTTTCAATTCTGGATTTGAAGTGGGATTAAGAAGAGCACTTATTTTCTTAGTTGTTAGTTGTCCGTGTGCTTTACTTATTTCTGTACCATTATCCTTTGCGGCTGCGATCTCTAAGGCAAGCCAACAAGGCATCATCGTTAAAGGTGCATCTGTTTTACAAGCGTTAAGTGAAATTAAAACCATTGTGTTTGATAAAACAGGGACTCTAACGAAAGGGAAGTTCGTGGTGGATAAGGTTGTGAATATGGATGATCAAGATGTCTTGATGATTGCGTCTCATGTTTTAAATTCTTCAACACATCCTGTCGCTCAATCCATCGTTAGAGCGTATACAGGTGAATATGAACTTAATCGAGTAACGGATGTACAAGAAATAAGTGGGCAGGGTGTTGTGGCTAAGGTGGATGGTATATTAACGTTTGTTGGAAACAAAGCGCTCGCAAAATCCTTTAATGTGAGTATTGATACAAATATCTCAGGTGCATCCATTAGTTACATTGGAGTGGAGAATAAACTGTTGGGATATATTGTCTGCGAAGATGAGTTGAAAGAAGATAGTGTTGTCTTAATTGAACATTTACATCGTTCTTCCTATCGTACATACTTAGTAAGTGGAGATTCTAAGGAAGAAGTTGAACGTATGCAAGCTCAATTGAACTTAGATGAAGTGTATGGTGAGGTTAAGCCTGAAGAAAAATTAGCTTTAATTGAAACGATTAAACAAAGTGGTCCAATTATTTATATTGGGGATGGATTAAATGATGCGCCAGCGATGGCATTAGCGGATGTATCGATTGCGCTCTTCAAATCTGGGAATGATCGTTTAGTGGATGTATCGGATATGGTTATCTTGCGTAAAGATGCATCGAGTATTTATCATGCGATAAGTATGGCGAAACAAAGTATTCGTGCTGTTTATTTCAATTTAGCGTTTATTCTAATTATTAAAGGATTAGTATTATTACTCGCAAGCTTTGGTTTAACGCATATTTGGTTAGCGGTATTTGCGGATGTAGGGGTAGCGATTTGCGCCATCTTCTTCGCTTTAGGATTTATCAATCAAGGGAAATATGAAACTTTGCGTCATTGATTTTGAAACAGCAAATCAACACAGTGCATCGGCCTGTAGTATTGGCTTGATGGTTGTGGAAAATGGAGAGGTCTTGCATGAGGCGGTCTATTTGATTCGGCCTCATGTTAAGGTTGCTTATTTTAGTGAAAAGAATATTTCAATCCATGGGATTCGTTATGATGATGTGGAATATGAAAAGGAGTTTGATGCGATTTATCCAGAGTTAAGACCGTGGTTTGAAGATTCGGTTCTAATGGCGCATAATGCGGCATTTGATATGGGTGTTTTAAGTTCTTTGTTTAAACTCTATCAGATTGAAACGAAGCCGCTTAAATACATTGATTCACTTGAGATTGCGCGTAAAGTTTATCCTTTTTTACGGAATCATAAGTTAAACACAGTGTGTGAACATCTTGATATTGAACTTAATCATCATGAAGCTTTGAGTGATGCGAAGGGGTCTTGTTTGATTGCGTTGAATACAATGGCAATGATGGATGATTTTGATTTAGAATCGTTTATTGATCGATTAAATTTAAGAATTAATTGGATTATCTAAATATGCTTGCAAAATGCGTTGTGTTTCGTTAGAATGTATAAGCAACATCAAGTTGAAAATTTACAAATGTAAATCTTTTATTCTTTACATTTGAATTTTCAAGCTTTACAATAAACGTACGAGGTTACTATGAATCAATTAGAAAATAACGCGTTTTTCTGGCAGAAGTTAGATAGTATATATTTTGCATCTTCAATTGTGATTACGCAGCCCCAAGGGTCTTTTCACCCAACTTTTAAAAATTTAATTTATCCTGTGGATTATGGTTACCTTAATGAAACATTAAGTCAAGATCAACTAGGGATTGCGATTTATAAGGGGAAGGGTTCTGCTTTTTCAGTAGAGGCAATTCTTGTTGCAGCGGATATCTTGAAGAAGGATATTGAAGTTAAATTGCTTGTGGGTTGTAGTCAAGAAGAAGTGGACAAGATTTTACGTTTTGTGAATCAAACGGAATACCAAAAGACAATTATTGTTCGTCGTGGAAATGAAGTTCCTAATTGGAGTAATCCGGATCTATAATGAAAATAAAGATAGAAAAAACAGGCATTAATGGTGAAGGAATCGGTTATTTAAAGAATAAACCGATTTTTATTGCGTCAACACTTCCACAGGAAATCGTTGAGGCAGAGATTACAGTAGAAAAGGATCGATATGCGATTGGGGAGTGTTTAAGGATTGTTGAGAAGAGTTCTAAGCGTGTAGAAGCTCCATGTCTTGTACAAGATCGTTGTGGTGGTTGTGCGCTTATGATTACAGATGTGGCCAACCAGGAACAACTCAAACTCAATAATTTGAAACAATCACTTCTTAAGTATATGGGTAAGTTTGATTTTAGATTGATTTCACAATTACAGTCAAATCCTAAACCGTATAATTATCGTAATCAATGTAAACATCCGATTAAGTTAGAGAAGAAACAATTGGTTGCAGGCTTCTATAAAGCAGGAACCAATCATTTTGTTTCAATTAAAGAATGTATTGTTCATGAAGATGAATTAGAACGTGCTAAAAATGCAGTTCTAAGAATCTTAAATAAGCATCGTTGTGTGGATTTTGATCCTCCACGTCTTCAAGGTGTACGTACCTTGATTATTCGAAGTATGGGGGATGAAATCCAAATTACCATCGTTACAGGTAAGATGAGTTTAGATCAAACCCTAATCGATGATATTATGAATATCAAATCCGTCACATCCCTCTATCATTCGGTGAACACTGATCGTCATGCGATGGATCCATTTGGTAAGCGTTTAGTTCATATTGCGGGTAAAGAAACCTTGGACTTTGAGTTTGAAGGTCTAAAGTTCGCATTAAATCCTAAAGCATTCTTCCAATTAAATACTCATCAAGCCTCTGTATTGTTCAATGCAGTAAAGAACTTAATTCCTGAGAATAAGCGTGTCGTCGATGCGTATTGTGGTATTGGGGCATTGAGTCTTCTCTTAGCTCAAAAGAGTGAGAAGGTGGTTGGGATTGAGTTTTCTCAAGATGCGATTGATAGTGCTAATAGTAATGCTAAACTCAATGATATTAAAAACATTGACTTCATCGTAGGAGATGCGGCAGAGAAACTATCGAGTTTATCGTCTGACTTCGATGTCCTTGTGATTGATCCTCCTCGTTCTGGTTTAAGTGATTCAATGATTAAAGCCATGAAGGAACATCAATTCAATGAGATTGTTTATATATCCTGTAATCCAAGCACATTAGCGAAGAATCTAAATGACTTGAAATCACAGTATCGCATTAAGAAGATTATTCCATTTGATTTGTTTACACATACACCACTTCTTGAAACAGTGGTCCATCTCGAAAGAGTAAAGTAAAAGCCCAATTGGGCTTTTTTGTTAGATTAAATTGTAATGTTTTAAGGCTGCCGCAATGCCGCCTTCATCGACATTG
>CAYWGS010000093.1:0-6023 GCA_964457525.1 uncultured Erysipelotrichaceae bacterium
AAAACTATCACATAATTACTATTTTACTAAATCAAATATCTTAGCAACTTGACGGGTTCCATAATGACTGCCCTTAGCAGTAATATATGGGATATTCTTTTCCTTCAAATACTTTTCAACTTCTGCTTGCCAAACGATCATTTCAGGTGAGATAATCGCAAACTCAGGATTGAATTCTTCAATAACTTCAATATGTTTTGGATGTAAAGCAAGTTTCACTTCAAAGCCAAAATCACCTTTTTCAGCTGCTAGATTAACTGCAGTCATGAAACTATCTGTTTGACCGGATTTACGACTAATTAATACGACTTTTTTCATATATTTCTCCCTTAGTAAGATCTGAAGTTAACTAACTCAATATTGTGTTCTTTCACAAAATCTTTCGCTTTTGAGCTAATCAATGTTTCTAACTCTCTTACTCTATCAAAATTATATGTCGAGCATTGAATCAAATCAACATCAATGAAAGCTACATGACACATTAATTCGACATATTCACGATCTAAATGACGTTTTAGAGTCGTTTCGAATTGATTGTAATCTGTTAATGGTCCATAGAAGTCAGAAATAAAGGCTACATCTGAATCAACATGACGAACATATTTGATATCATACGCTTTCGCTAAACGACGTGTAGCTTCGATTGTTTGTGGTAATGCATGTGTATGATGATGTCCATCGATATGCGTTGGTTTATGTCCAAACAGCTTGATGTACTTTTCCATTTGAGCAACATATTCTGCATAGACTTCTTCCACATCAACATCTGTTTTCTTTGTTAAAACCGCATTCTTTAAGAAATTACCCTTTTCATCCACAATCGTTTTATGGGTATCTAAAAGCGGTCTACCAGCAGTTAATACCAAATGTATTCCAACCCCTAGTTCAGGATTTTCTTTCGCTAATCCTGCTGCCATTTCAATAGCAGGCATATTCATCATAGCAGTCGTTGAACGCAATAATCCACGTTTTAGAGCATCGATAATTCCACGATTGACCCCTGGGGTTAATCCAAAATCATCTGAGTTAACAATTAATTTCATACTTTCTCCTTTATTAAGCCTAATTGCACTAAGGCATTATATATTCCATGATCATTCACAGAATCCGTAATCATATACGCAACTTCTTTTAATTCTTTCTGAGCATTCCCCATCGCAATCCCATATTTGACCCCTTGAATCATTTCGAGATCATTCATACCATCACCAAACGCAATCACATCCTCTAATGTTAGATCATGCATTTTCGCAATAGCTTCTATTCCCGTTAATTTAGAAGTCCCTTTAGGATAAATATCCACCATATAATCATAATAACGATGAAAACTTAAATGAGGAAATTCCTTCTCAAAGAATTCATCATATTCTGGTAGGAATGCGGCTTGTAATAAATGATTCTTGTGTTCATCACTATAGTTAGAACCATAATCTTTTAATCGAGTTACAGAATGAGAATATTCCATATCTGGATGCGTTACCGTTAATATTGGTTTTATCCCATAAAAACTATTAACTGCAAATAAACCACCCTGTATTGGCTTTAAAACATCGATTAATCGATTTAAATCTTCATCCTTCACATACGATTCATAAACAATATTACCTTTAACAGTCGTACATTGACCATTCACACAAACAAAGGCATCGACATCAATATCTTTTCTTTGTTCAGTAAAGAAGAAATGACCTCTACCACTTGCCATCCCAACTAAGGTATCACCTCTTTGTTTTAACAACTCAATTGATTGATACGCAGAATCAGGAATAATCCCTGTTTTGAAATCAGAAAGTGTATCATCCATATCAAATAATACAATATGCTTAATATGACTCATTTTATCTCCATTTTAGTCAATACAGACAGATGGACGGATGGTCCATCCGTCCATTGTTGTTCTATTTTATAAAACTTATTTAAAGAATTGAGGTAAAAATTCTTTGTGAGCTTCTAACATTTCATCCAAGATTAGTTTAGCTTTATTTTCATCACGAACGAGTGGGTTAATTGTCATCGCAACTAAAGCAGTGTTATAGTCTCCACTTACAGCCGCATCTGTCGCAACTTGTTCGAAAGATTTCATTTGTTGTACTAAACCTTCTACTTGGATTGGTAAACGACCCATTGCTAATGGACGAGGACCTTCTTTAGTAATAACACAGCTAACTTCAACCGCACAATCCATAGGTAAGGATGCGATTGCACCCATGTTCATGGTATTAACAGGTTGAATGTCTTTTGTATCATTGTACATTGACGCAATTAAGTTACATGCTGCATCGGAATAATATGCACCACCACGTAATTCTAATTGTTTAGGTTTGTCTTTTAGGTTAACGTCTTTATAAAGCTCAAACAATTCTGCTTCAACTTTCTTAACGACTTGACCACGGGATTCACCCTTCTTAACATCTTCTTGTTGGTGATCTACCATTGCTTGGTATTGATAGTAATAACGGTGGTAACCGCAAGGCATAATACCTAAGCCTTCAAGGAACTCATTACCCCAAGGTGTTGCGGTAATGTTCTTCATCGTAGCACGGGAACCTTTGTATTTTTCCATAACTTCTTTGGAAACATCCTTACCATCTAAGTACGTACGTAAACCATATACCATATGGTTTAATCCAGCAAAGTCAATACGAATACGATCCATTTCTACACCAAGTAAATCTGCTGCAGAACGAACCATTCCAATAGGAACATTACATAAGCCAACAAACTTCTTCCAGTTTGTATGACGGAATACAGCTTCAGTAACCATACCTGCTGGGTTAGTAAAGTTAATTAACCATGCATCTGGACATAACTCTTCCATATCTTTAATAATGTCTAAGATAACAGGAATTGTTCTGAATCCTTTAAATAATCCACCAGGACCATTTGTTTCTTGTCCTAAAATACCATATTTCGCAGGAATTGTTTCATCCTTAACGCGTGCATCCAATAATCCAACACGTAATTGAGTCGTAACGAAATCTGCATCTTTAAGGGCAGCTCTACGATCAAGTGTCAAATGAACTTCGATTGGTAAGCCTGCTTTTTCAACCATACGTTTAGCAAGATTACCTACAATATCTAATTTTTCTTGACCTGCAGGAACATCCACAAGCCATAATTCAGTAATTGGTAAATGATCATAACGTTTGATGAATCCTTCTACCAATTCTGGGGTATAAGATGAACCTCCCCCAATCGTAACAATCTTCAATCCTTTTTTACTCACTTTCTCAAGTTCCTTTCTATCATACAATCAAAAAAAACACGGAAATCTCCCGTGTTTATTTAGCTTCTTTAGATGCCATCATGTTTAATGCTTGATCTAAAACTTTAGGTCCGTTACATGAACCGTAGTCCATCATACTGATGACATCAACAGGTACATTAAACTTAGCACCTAACTCTTTAGCTTGTGCTAAACGGAAACGTACTTGTGGCCCTAATAAACAAACGTCAACTGTTCCGATTTCACGTTCGTATTCAGAAACAGATACTGCCCAAATCTTTAAATCATTGATTCCACGAGCTTCTGCTTCTTTTTGCATTTTGCTAACAAGTAAGCTAGTTGACATACCTGCAGCACAGAATAACATAATTTTACGCATTTTTACATCCTCCTAAGTGATTGTGATCTTGCTAGTTAAACTATATCAAAACACTCCCACCCGGTCAATCTTTATAACCGCTTTCAGATGCAGTTTTAGTTTTTTTAATTAAAACAATCCATAATTCCACATAAAATGTAAGCCATATCAAAAATACCTCAAATTTTGTAAACGTATAATGTGAATTTACTAAAATTTTGCAGTGACTTTGTAATATTATCCATATTTTTTGTAATTTTATTTTAACTTGATAGCGCTTTTATATTTGGTATAATGTACTTTGTGAGGAAATAGTATGTCAAATAATAAAAAAGTTGTAAAATCTAATACCGTATTAACAGCACCAAACCCTAAACGTTTAGGTGCATTCTTAATCGATCAAATCGTATTATACGCTGTATTCGCTATTTATTTTACCCTTGCTGGTGTAACAATCGATAAACCAGCGTCAGCGCTTGTTTATTTCGGTGCAGTCATTCTTACATTAGCTTATCGTATCTTATATCCTGTTTATATCAGTAAAAATGATTTTGTTGGATCTACGATTGGTAAGAAGGTTATGGGAATCAAAACAATTAGTGCTGATGGTACAAACGTTTCCATTAAAGCCCTAGCAATCCGTAGCTTATTCATGTTAATTATCGAAGGTTTTGAAATCTTTGCGGTTTCATATTTCATGAGTGGCGTTGCAGTATTAGGCTTTACACAAATTGCTTATCTTGCTTATATGAATATTGTTATCGCAATCGCAAGTATCGCATTCATGTTCATTAAACCAAGTCATCAACTCTTACACGATTATATTTCAAATACTGTAGTTATTTTGGTGAAACAATAAAATGGCAAAGTTTAACATCAAACAACTTGAGAAGAAAGTATTTGATTTAGATAAGTTAGAAGAAAAAGAAAGAAAACGTAATACTTCGGGTAGATTCAACCGTTTTGGAGCATTCTTTCTTGATTTCAACGTAGAACGTATTGTGAATAGTATTATTGTATTAATCGTTTGGTTGCTTGTTTATCGCAATACAGGTGATTATAATACAATGATTAATATTGATGGGTTACCTGTCAATATTCAATACTTAACACTTGTAATATTATTGTTATTTACACTCTTCTATAACATTTATATTCCAATGTATCTTTACGAAGGACAAACCTTAGGTAAGAAAGCGATTGGGATTAAAATTGTTAAGGCGAATGGTGAGAAGGCTACATTAATTAACTACATCTTACGTTATTTAACCATGCTTGTCATTGAAGGCAATTCCTATGTAGTAACCTTTAGTGGAGTCGCATTCTTCTTTATCAATTCATTCTATGATCAAGCAAAGTTAGTTAATGATATCTTATTTGGTGTATTTGCTTTATCCGCAATTATCGCCTTCTTCCATAAAGACCGAAGAGCGATTCACGATTTTATTGGTGGTACGAAAGTTATAAACATTAAAGTGATTGAAGAATACAAAACAAAAAAAACAGACGAAGAAAAAACAGCAGAATAGAATTTGCTGTTTTTTTATCTTATCTTTAACCAGTCATTCCGTTTTTCTTTGATCTGTTCTGATATCTTTTCAATATCCTCATAATAACGCACATGCATGGATACAGTAAGTATATCGAGTAGATAGATCATTGATACAGTAAAGCTTGTATTGGACAATTCTAGGGCATTATTTCCAGCCATAGCATAGAGTGTATAATTCGCGATTTGACTAATATATTTATCTTGTACACCACTGATTAATAAGGTTGGTATTTCATAGTGTTTTAGTTGTCTTCCTGCATCAATGATAAACTGATTTCTTCCTGACTTTGTAATTAGAATCGCAAAACTTGGAATTTTAGAGTAATGTATGCGTTCTAGCCAACTCCAGTTTGTCGAATCATAGGCAATTGCATTTAATCCAATCGATTGTAGTTTATATTGATACATCTTCGCCACATCGAAGTTTAAACCCATGCCATAAATTCCAATATGTTGACTCTTTTGCATTAACTCAACACATTCTTTAAGTGTCTTAGAATCAATTAAACTTTGTGTATAATTGACCGCTCTTTGATAGATATGCGGCAACGTTTCGATAATATCATCAATCTTTGAATCCTTACCAAATGGTACATCCTTAATTATTTGTTTGGATTCTACATACTGTGCATACTCAGCTGTATAAATTGATTTAAACTCCGTAAAACCACTAAGTCCTAGTTTCTGACATAAACGAACGATTGTAGATGGGCTCACATAAGACGCATGTGCTAACTCATGACTACTCATGTTTAAAATAGATTGAGGGTTCTTTTCAATATAGTCTGCTACTGCCGCTTCTTGTGTTGTAAGATTACTTGTGTTCTTTAATCTGTCCATTATCATGTTTACATTGTACCAAAAAGAAAAGGCAATTTCTTGCCTTA
>CAYWGS010000094.1:0-6016 GCA_964457525.1 uncultured Erysipelotrichaceae bacterium
TTCGAAGATTTGTGTCGTGGACATCACGTTGAAACCGTTAAAGAAGTAAAATGCTTTAAGTTATTAAAAGTTTCAGGTGCGTATTGGAAGGGCGATGCCAATAACAAAATGTTACAACGTGTGTATGGTATCTGTTTTGATACTCAAGAAGCACTTGATCAACACCTTTACATGTTAGAAGAAGCGAAGAAACGTGACCATAAGAAATTAGGTAAAGAACTCGGTTTATTCATGATGAGTGAATACGGTCCAGGTTTCCCATTCTGGTTGGATAAAGGAATGATTTTACGTAATATCTTAGAAAACTTCTGGTATGAAGAACATACTAAAGAAGGTTACCAATTCATTAAGACCCCAATTATGTTGTCTCAAGAGTTATGGGAAGTATCTGGTCACTGGTTCAACTATAAAGAAAATATGTATATTTCAGATGTGGATGATCGTCAATTTGCGATTAAACCAATGAACTGTCCTGGTGGTATGTTGGTGTATAAGAATGATTTACATTCCTACAAAGATTTACCATTACGTGTGGGAGAACTTGGTTTAGTACACCGCCATGAAGCATCGGGTGCGCTCAATGGTTTATTCCGTGTACGTACTTTCACTCAAGATGATGCGCATTTATATATGACTCCGGATCAAGTAGAAGGTGAAATCGTTCGATTAATCGCATTCTTTGATCGTATTTATAAATTATTTAACTTACACTACACCATTGAACTTTCAACTCGTCCTGAAGAAAAGTATATTGGTACAGTTGAAGTTTGGGATGAATCTGAACGTATCTTAGAAGCTGCTTGTAAGAAATCAGGTCATACTGTAAAGATTAACCCAGGTGATGGAGCATTCTATGGTCCAAAACTTGATTTCCATCTTCAAGATTCTTTAGGAAGAGAATGGCAATGTGGAACCATCCAATTGGATATGAATCTACCAGAACGTTTCGATTTAACTTACATTGATAGTGATGGATCTAAGAAGCGTCCAATCATGTTACACCGTGTTATCTTTGGTTCCGTTGAACGTTTCATCGGTATCTTAATCGAACACTATGCAGGCGCATTCCCACTTTGGATGTCTCCGGATCAAGTTCGTATTCTTCCGGTTAATGCGGAATTCCACCATGACTATGCTCATCAACTCAAGGAAAAACTTGTGGAAGCTGGTTTAAGAGTTGAAGTGGATGAACGAAATGAAAAATTAGGTTATCGTTTACGTGAAGCTCAAATCAAAAAGGTTCCTGTACAACTTGTGGTAGGAGATGGAGAAGTTGAGAATGGAACAGTAAATGTTCGTCGATATGGTTCTCAAGCATCTGAATCACTCAGTATTCAAGCTCTTGTCGATGCATTAGTAAAAGAAGTGAAAGAAAAACGTTAATGAAAAAGATTATATTTCTAATATTAATAAGTTTATTGGTGGGTTGTAGTGCACAACCTGTAGAGTGGGAGAATCTTAGTATTCTCTCACCTAAAGGCGCTCCTGCTTTATCCTTGGTTCCTTTAATTCAAGAGAATAAGGATTCGATTGAGTTTGTGGATGGGGTTGATATTTTAAGTGCAGAACTCATCAAAGGGGATAAGGATATGATTATTGCTCCGGTTAACTTAGGAGCTGCTTTAAGCAAGAAAGACAGTAATCCATATCGATTATATGCAATTGTGACTTGGGGTAATCTATACCTTGTGTCCAATGACACTGTTTTATCTGAGAACGAACCGATTGCACTATTTGGTGAACAAGCTGTTCCTGGTTTAGTATTTAATGCGATTAAGGATAAACTCGAACTTAACTTTGTGTCTACAGCATTTAACGCTGTAACAGATGTTCAAGGACAATTATTATCAAAATCCTTTAATATCGGGCTACTAGCCGAACCACTCGTTACTGCAACGATTGCGAAAGCTAAAACACTTGAAAGTCCAATAAACCTAAGTGTTTATAAAGATCTTCAAGTTTTATGGCAAGAAAAGACGGGTTTTGAGAACTATCCACAAGCTGCGATTTATATCAAAGCAGATATCAGTGAAGACAAATTAAAACAAGTTGAAGCTCGTCTAGAATTGATGATGGCGTATAACATTGAAGTGAATGATAAACCAAGTATCCTAGAAACTGATATTACAGAAGATCTATCACAAACATTAAGAGTTCCAGTCGCTAAGGTATTAGTACAAGCGTGGGAACGTATGAATGTGAATGTGGTAAAAGCGGATGAAAACAAGGAAGCAATTGAAGCTTTCTTAGAATTGTTTAAGTTAAACGGATTAGAAAATTTATACTACTAGGCTCATTCGAGCCTTTTCTTTTGTACTTGTTTATTCTATAATCTCACTATTATAAGGAGAACCTATGCGACCACTTAAGAAGATGATTGTAATCTCACTCTTAGCAGCGATTTTATCGATATCAGCGTATCTTTCCATTCCATTATCCGTTTCGAATGTGTCATTTACCCTTCAGAGTTTAATGGTAATGATCATTGCGTTAAGTATGCCAATTTCTATTTCATTCTATGCAGTAGGTTTATATCTGCTCTTAGGATTAATTGGTTTACCTGTATTTTCAAATGGAACAGCAGGTTTACCTGTATTATTGGGTCCAACGGGTGGTTATTTATTTGGTTTTCTTATCGCAACACCTGTTATTGGTTTTATAAAAGAAAAATTGGACTATTTATTTGGATACTTATTTGCGAGCTTTTTAGGTGGAATTATCATTGTATATACGTGTGGGATTCTTGGACTCATGTTTGTATTAGACATTAGTTTCAAACAAGCATTAGTGATAGGGGTTTATCCATTTCTAGCATTTGATCTAATCAAAGTATTTATCGCAAGTGTATTTGTGTATAATTCAAGATCTATCTTCAAACGCATCCTAAATAAATAAGAGCCACTATTGGCTCTTTTGATTACTTGATTGATCTTTGCATCCAAATAATATCTCTCCATTCATTGAATTTATATCCAACTTTATGGAAATGTCCTACTTGTTCAAATCCAAACTTAGTATGGAACTCAATACTCTTTGGATTAGGGTAGGTAATACAAGCGAGCATATTTACGATATTCATTTCTTTGAGTGCATGTTCTAAATGTGTATAAAGTGCTTTTCCAACACCGATACCATGATAAGTTTCTTTAACATATACAGTTGTTTCTACAGACCAATGATATGCGGCTCTTTCTTTGTAACTTGTCGCATAGGCATAACCTAATATTTCATGATCCTTCAGAGCCACAAGATAGGGATATCTCTGAGATATTTTAAGGATTCGTTGTTTAAACTCTTCCAAACTCGGAACGTCATATTCAAAACTAACGCTTGTATTAAGTACATAGTGAGAATATATCTGTAAGAGTATATTTGCATCTTCTAATTCAACTTGTCTAATTGTTATTGTCATCGTATTTACCTTGATTTTTATTATACGACAATCATTCGATATTTTATTACAAAGGTGTACAATGTGGGTATAAGGAGGATTCTTTATGACAAACATTCATAGAATTATCCCAACTTATACTGAAGCAGATAATGTGACAGGTTGTTGCCCAGTATTCCATCCAGAAGAATATGATAATCAAGTATTTGATTTAAGTGACTATCAGTTTATTAAGGATTCAACGCTAAGTTTTATGTATATGCCAGTGAATATGGATAAAGTATTTACACATGCAATGAATGCGATTAATGAAGATAAACAAGCATATACCGATCGATATCTCATCTTATCCAAAGATATAAATGCATTTAAGAGTGATCATTTCTTCCTAACTAAAGGAGATGTTCGCGGTTATGAAACACATAAACTAGAAGGGAAGTATAGAACGAAAGTATATGATGGTGAGTTTAAGGACATTCCTAATTGGATTAAATTATTTGAAAAAGATTTAAAAGAAAATAATGAAGCTTTTTCTGATTTGTATGTCTTTTATACCACTTGTCCGAACTGTGCAAAGGTTTATGGCCACAATTATGTTGTTTTATTTGGTAGAATAGAATAAATGAGAAAATATAAAGCAATTATCTATGATGTGGATGGAACACTTCTTGACACATTAAAAATGAATATGATTCCATTACTTAAAATTCTCCATGAGGAAGGTTTTACTGATTTTACCTATGAGTCTGTTTTAAAGTATGCGTCGTATCCCGGAAGAAAAGTACTCGATGAACTTGGAATTAAGAATAGTGAAGAAGTTTATTCAAGATGGGTCAAGTATGTTAATGCGTATGAAGAAGGGGCAAGTATCTATCCTGGCATTATTGATTGTTTAAAACGAGTTGAAGAATTAGGTTTTATACAGGCAGTTGTAAGTGCTAAAACAACAAATCAATATCGTATTGATGTTGTATCAAAAGGTTTAGATTCTTTTATGCAATGTCGAGTACTTGCGGATGATACAGAGAAACATAAACCGGATCCAGAACCACTTCTGAAGTGTTGTGAGATGTTACATTGTGATGTGAGTGAAGTGTGTTATGTTGGAGATACTTATTCTGATTATTGTGCTTCACTTGCTGCTAAGATCGATTTCTTCTATGCGAAGTGGAATGGATTTCATGATGAAAGAATTATCGATGTGGTTGAGTTAAATCATCCACTTGAATTAATCGAATCAATCCTATAAAAAATCCCAGTATTTGGGATTTTATTTATGTTTGATGAATGTTCCTTCTCTGAGTTCTTTGAAGGCAAATGCCAGTTCTTCTTTTGTATTCATTACAATTGGGCCACCAAAGGCAACAGGTTCGTTAAGCGGAAGACCTTCAAACCACATAAAACGAGAATCTTCGAGTGCTCGAAGTTCAACTTTATTGCCTTCATGTAGTATGACAGCTGATTTCTTCGGCAAGTGATTTCGATCTTCTACGTTTATTAGTTCACTATCAAAGGTATAGATGAATAAGGTGTGTTTTGGGTCAATATCAAGTGAGAATGTTGTATCTTTTTTAACACTGATATCTAGGATACGTGCTTGTACATATTTAGGTTGAATCTTTGGTGCAGTTTGATCGACTTTACCTGATATAACACGAATGGTATATCCATCTTTTACAATTGGTTCTACATGGTCTTCTAAGATATCCCAATAGGCTGGTTCACACATTTTATCTTTTTGTGGTAAATTAATCCAGAGTTGTAGACCTAACATCTTTGGACTTGGTTTTGGCATTTCTTGATGAATGATACCAGAACCTGCTGTCATCCATTGGGCTTGTCCGTCTGTAATTGTACCTTTGTTTCCAAGACTATCTTGATGTTCAATCATGCCATGAATTAAGTACGTAAATGTTTCAATACCACGATGTGGATGGAAAGGGAAACCCGCAATATAATCATTTGGATTCTTAGAATCAAATGCATCTAACATAAGAAATGGGTCTACATCATAAACATCTTGTGATCCAATAACACGAGTTAACTTAACACCAGCACCATCGGAAGTCTGAAATCCTTGAATAATCTTTTTAACATGTCGTTTCATTTTGTTTTCTCCATTCGATCAATGATTTTTAAATTGTAAAGTTCTTCTAGCGTAATTAATCCTGCTTCATAGAAGGTTTTTACCTTAATCACTTCTTCATTTGAAACAAAGAAAATTTGATTACTTTTTAAGCAATTAAAATAGTAATCATAGGTATTATCTTCACCAATAAATTCAATCGCTTCTGCACACATCAAGCCTTTTTGTTCGATAAGATCATAAATCTCATATTCTTGATACTTTGCTTTTGGTTGTAATCCATCAAAACGACTTAAGAACGCATCTTGTGAACATGCAGATAAAAAAATGAGAAGTAGAATTAGGTTCTTTTTCATTGCGTTACCTTTTTCATATTATAGCACTTTATAGAAATGATATAATGAGCCCATGAGACGTAAGATACTTATTTGGGGATTATACTTTATCGTATGGCAAGTAATAGCGATGTTGGTGAATCAATCGATATTATTACCATCTTTTTTTGATGTACTTATTCGTTTATTTAGTATATTAAGTGA
>CAYWGS010000095.1:0-5918 GCA_964457525.1 uncultured Erysipelotrichaceae bacterium
ACATTTCTCTGGTACTTGATTAATACTTTCAGCACTGCATTTTGGTGTACCAAAATATTGCATTTGATTTGTCATACTTAAATTCGTTAAATTCGCAGTAATTCTAAATGAATCATTAATACTATAAAACTCGAGTTCTGTTTTATGATCAGAACTATTGAGATAGTGTTGAGTATAACTAATATATACCCATCCTCGTATTTCTAAATTATTGTTAACCATTTTTATGCTTAATATCTCATATGGCATTTTTTCTTTGTTTACTAAAACTTCAGTGCTTGCTTTTGCATTTAGACTAAAATAACTGGAAGCTCCTAATATTACGAGTAGTTTAAGAATCGCTTTAATTACTTTCATATTTTCTCCTTGTAATTGTTATAATAGTCAGAATTAAAATAATAATTATAAAAGTAATTAGAATAGAATTATTATGATGTAATTCGGACGTTTCTTGCACACTTATATTACAATTAGTTATCCAATTAAGTTTTAGATTTTGAATTATCAGCTTTTCTTCATTTAAAACATAGAAATCAGTAAATCTCGAATCTATTCCAACTAATAATCCATTAGAGTTCTGAATATAACTCGGATTATAGGACACTAAGAGTTCCCCTTCCTTTAGTCCTGAAATACTTAACTCATCTGTATTACAGGGATAATCATATGAAAATTCAATTTCTATATTCTGTGAGTTATAAAATTTAACCATAACTATATATATGCAGAAACTTTTATTAATCATAAAAAAAGGCCCGAAGGCCTTATTTACGTCTATTATTTGCTATTAAGAATAATCTTAATATTTGGAATATCGTTGATAATAATGCTGCAACATAAGTAAACGCAGCAGCACTTAGCATTGATTTAACATCCGCTTTTTCATCAAAACTGATATAATTACCAGTCTCAAGTTGTACAAGAGCACGCTTAGAAGCATCAAATTCAATTGGTAGTGTAATTAGTTGAAATGTAGCAATTACAAGCAACATTATTACACCAATATAGAATAAACTTTCTAAACCAGATGCTAATCCTATAATAGCTGCTATCCATCCGAGATTACCAGACACAATCGCAAATGGTAATATTGAATTTCTAAGAGAAATCATAGAATAATTTTCTGCATATTGAATAGCATGCCCAACTTCATGGGCTGCGATTGCTAATGAAGCAATGCTTGGATCATTATACACTTTAGGTGATAAATTGACAGTGTTTTTCTTAGGATCAAAATGATCACTTAGGATTCCATTTTGACTCACGAGTACTTCAACATCATTTAAACCGTGTGAGTCTAGGATTCGACGTGCAACTTCTCTACCAGTTAAAGAAGAATCATTCCTTACAGTACTGTAATGGGAATATGCACCTTTAACTTTGTATTGTGCCCAGAAAACTAAGGCAATTGCTAAAACGTATAAAATAATATCCATTTGTTATTTTACAGCGTCCTTAAGTGCTTTTGCAGCTTTAAATCCAGGAACTTTTGAAGAAGCTACATGAATCTTTTCTAATGTTTTTGGATTAATACCTTCGCGAGCATTTCTAACTTTTACTTCGAATTTTCCAAATCCAGCAATATCAACTTTTGCGCCTTTGCTTAGTTCAGCTTTTAAGGTATCAAACACAAAATCAACGATTTCACCTGCATGTTTCTTACTTAATTCTTTTTCTTCAGATAATAGATCAACTAGTGCTTTTTTATTAAATACATCATTCATAGTAATTTTCCTCCATTTAGTACATAGTAACACTATAAAACTTCAATTACAAGAAATACGAAATACTATTCTTCCTCAGATTTGAGCTCTTTTTGCATCAAATTATCGACGGAAATTGAAGGAATATGCCCTTCATATAAAACTTTATAAACTTCTTCAGTGATTGGCATATAAATGCCTTTAGACTTAGCTTCTTCATGGATAATCTTCGCAGCTTTTACTCCTTCAACGGTTTTAGTATTTGTTTCCCAGAAGTATTTTGCCGAATCATTTTTACCAATTAATAAGCCTGCTTGAAAATTTCGTGAGTGAACACTCGTACAAGTAACAACTAAGTCTCCAACACCAGTTAAACCTAAGAATGTTTCAGGTTTAGCCCCCATTGCTAATCCATAACGCGTTATTTCAGCTAAACCACGTGTAATTAATGCAGCTCTGGCATTATCACCATAGCCTAAGCCTTGGATCATACCACTCGCTAAAGCGATAATATTCTTAATCGCAACTCCAATCTCAGCTCCAATAACATCTGTATTTCGATAAACTCTAAAGTACTTATTCGAGAAAAGCTCTTGAATAATTTTTGAATACTCTTCGTTTTCACATACAGAATTTACAATGGTTGGTAGACGTAAAATAACTTCTTCAGCATGAGAAGGTCCAATTAATGAAACAACTTCTTTTAAAATCTCTGGTTTAATCTTTTCTTTGATAAATACAGATAATCGTTGATGTGTTGTAGGATGGAATCCTTTAGATACATTCACCACAATTATTGGATGTTTAACATTTTGATTAATGGTATTACATACATCCTCAATTGCTTCAGACGGAATAGCTAATAAGAAAATATCTGCGTCTAATAAAGGTTTTATATCTGTACTAGCTTTAATATCTTCATTAATTGAAATGCCAGGAAAATATCGTTCATTCATATGGTGAACTTGAATATCAACTAATTCATCTAGATTTCTTCCCCAAACGATTACATCATGTTGATTGTCTGCTAATACTTGTGCTAAAGCTGTACCCCAGCTTCCACTACCGATAATAGCTATTTTCATGTTTACTCCTTTATTCGTGCAATAATTCGAATCGGTGTTCCTTCAAAGACAAAGGCTTCTCTGAGTCTATTTTCTAAATAACGACGATAAGAAAAATGTAACAATTTAGGATCATTTACAAACAATACAATGGTTGGAGGTGCAACCGCAACTTGTGCAGCATATAATATTTTAAGTCGAGCACCTTGATGAGTTGGTGGAGGCGTTATAATTTGCGCATCCATGATTACTTCATTTAATACACTTGTTTGAATTCTTAAATGACTATAATCATATACTCGATTAATCGTAGGGATAATTGTATTAATTCTCTGTTTATTTTTTGCAGATACAAATAGAATAGGCGCAAAAGATAAGTATAAGAATTCTTTACGAATCTCTTCAGTAATCTTATTCATACTCGTTTCATCTTTAGTCACAATATCCCATTTATTATAAACAATAATAATTGGTTTACCTGCTTCATGTGCATACCCAGCGACATGCTTATCCTGTTCGCGTATACCGGTTAAACCATCAATGACGAATAAAATTACATCCGCTCGCTCAATCGCTTGTAAAGCCCTTAAAACAGCGTATTTCTCAACACTTTCATAGACTTTACCTTTTTTACGTATACCAGCCGTATCGATAACTACATAATCGTTGCCTTCATTTCTGAACACAGTATCAATCGCATCACGTGTTGTACCTTCTATATCAGAAACAATGACACGTTCTTGATTTAAAATAGCATTAACCAAAGAAGATTTACCAACATTCGGTCTACCAATAATCGCAAATTTAATTGTCCCCTCTTTATCTTTTTGTGATTTTGTAGGGAAGTTTGAAATAACTTTATCGAGTAAATCACCGATACCAATACCATGAACGCCGCTCACAGGAATTATTTCATCAACCCCTAAAGCGTAAAAATCATACATATTAAAAACAAGATCTCGATTGTCTGTTTTATTTACGGCACAAATGACAGGTTTGTTCGTCTTATGTAGCATTTTGGCAATATAACGATCATCATCTGTTAAACCTTCTTTGCCATTCACAACAAACACAATCACATCAGCTTCATCAATTGCAATTTCAACTTGCATACGAATTTCTTCTTGGAAAGTTGCATTTTCAAGCTGAATACCACCTGTATCGATTAATCTAAAATCCTTCGTTAACCAATTAGCTTTAGCGTAAATTCGATCTCTAGTTACACCAGGACTGTCTTCTACAATTGATAATCTTTCTCCAATAATTCGATTAAATAGTGTTGATTTACCTACATTTGGTCTACCAACTATTGCGACTACACCATCAATCATATCAATCACTCCCTTCATTTATTTTCTTAATAACAAGATCATACACAATATCAACTGATTCATTAATGCTTAAATTTGAAGTATCAAGTACAAAAGCATTATCCGTTTTTCTTAAAGGAGAATGTTCACGATTTTGATCTTGATAATCTCTCAGTTCAATTTCATTGTAAATCGTTTGATAATCGATTTTAATTCCTTTATTCTGATAATCGAGTAATCTTCTTTTCGCTCTTGATTCAATACTTGCTGTTTGAAATATCTTAACTTCGGCATCCGGTAATACAACTGTACCAATATCTCTTCCATCAAGGATATAACCTTTGTTCTTAGCCATGAATTGTTGAATCTTGACTAAACTTGCTCTAACTTGTGCATATCTTGCAATTTTAGATGTTAATAAGTCAATCTCTTTTGATCGGATATCTGAGCTAATATTTACTCCATCCAATAATATTTGACCTAAATCATCAAAAGCAAAATGGCTTGAATTAACCATTTTAACTAAATCATCCTCATTATCTGTATTAATACCGTTTTTCAATGCTTTATAGGCACAGGCACGATACATAGCTCCTGTATCTAAATGAGTATAATTTAATCGTTTTGCTAACGCTTTAGCGATGGTACTCTTGCCAGAAGCACTAGGACCATCAATCGCTATGTTTAATTTCATCAATAATAACCCTTCGAATATAAAACCCAATAAATCGCAAATCCTAGCATTACGACAAGGACTAGCACAAGTATAAATACTACAATATTTAAGACACGATGTGAAGACATAACTGATTCATTCATATCAATTAGTTCTTTTTCATAATCGTTTAACTGAACTCTTAACTTCTGAGTTTCTTCTAAAACTTGATTTATATCATCCGATTCTTTAACAGGACTAACTTCTAAATCCTTATAATCATTCTCGATAATCTTTTTAATCTCTTGTGTTAAATCTTCATTTTGAACAGGAACTTCATTAAACTGAACTTCCTCTTTTATTTCTTTAATTTCGTGTTGATTGAGTATTTCTAAATCTGTATCGAATTCTGTTCTATAACCTTTCTTGAGATTATAATTTCTTACTTCTTCTAAAAACTCATTAATATAGTCTGATTCAATAGAATTCTTCATTGAATTAGGTTCAGTTTTATCTAAATTCAAAGATTGTTCCCTTCTTGAATGCAACGCTTGATAGGATGAGTTGGATGAAGGTGAACTCGATCTCGTTAACATCGGATTGATTTTATTCAATCTTTCCGCATATGAAGAAAGAGCTGGTGAAACCAGTTCTTCTTCGCGGTCATTTTCAATTGTATTTCTTAATGTTTGATTTTTCTTGACACGTGATAGGGTTTCCATAACATAACCTCGTAAGTATTATACCATAGCCAACTAAACACGCGTATTCAAACATTTATTTGCTTAAGAATTTGCTTAAACGTGGATAAATAAGAATTGTAATTACACCTAATAAAACACCTTTAAACACATTAAATGGTGTAATTGCATTTACAAATGCCCATTTCTCTGGATTACCATTAATACCATAGAGTGGTAATGTGATATTAAAGTTAATTAGAATCATAACAAGTACCATTAATAACGTTCCTATGCCTAGAAGCACAATATTATTGATAAGTTTGAAGTTATTTTTATTTTTGTTAAAAAGATAATACAAAGAAATAGGGATAAAATAAGCTACACCTGCAAAGAAATTTGCAATTTCGCCAGATGCAGCTGGGGTTTGAGATTTAAATACAAAGTGCAATACATTTTTAAAGAACGCGATAATAATACCAACATGAGGTCCATAAGTAATACTT
>CAYWGS010000096.1:0-5863 GCA_964457525.1 uncultured Erysipelotrichaceae bacterium
GTTCAGGATATGTTATTACAAGAGATAATAGTGTTTGATCTAAATTGATTTCTTTGTTCATAGACAAAGAATATCAAAAGAAGTGATTGAATTCAAACAATGTTATAAAAAAAAGGTATCCGTTAGGATACCTAGTTTCTTAGAACTTTGATTGTTCAGCTAAGAATTGAGCTGTACGAACTAATTGGTTTGTGTATGAAGCTTCGTTATCATACCAAGCAGCTACTTTAACTAAGCAAACACCATTGATGTTTTGAACTTTAGTTTGAGTTGCATCAAATAATGAACCATAAGCAATACCGATTACATCGGAGCTAACGATTGGATCTTCAGTATAACCGAAGGATTCGTTAGAAGCTGCTTTCATAGCTGCATTAATTTCAGCTGCTGTACATTCTTTCTTAACAACTGCAACTAATTCAGTTAATGAACCAGTTACAACTGGAACACGTTGAGCAGCACCGTCTAGTTTTCCTTTTAATTCAGGAACAACCAAGCCGATCGCCTTAGCAGCACCTGTTGAGTTAGGGATAATGTTTGCTGCAGCAGCACGTGCACGACGTAAATCACCATTACGGTGAGGCGCATCTAATGTATTTTGGTCATTAGTATATGCGTGAATAGTTGTCATAGAACCGTTAACGATTTCGAAATTGTCATTTAAGCATTTAGCCATAGGAGCTAAACAGTTCGTAGTACATGAAGCACCAGAGATAACAGTTTCAGAACCATCTAAGATATCATGGTTAACATTGAATACAACAGTCTCAACATCATCACCTGCAGGAGCAGAGATAATAACTTTACGAGCACCTGCTTTAATGTGAGCAGAAGCTGTATCTTTCTTTGTAAAGAATCCAGTAGATTCGATAACTACATCAACTTTTAAATCAGCCCAAGGTAATAATGAAGGGTCTTTTTCTTTTAAGACACGTACTGTCTTACCATCGACAATTAAATCGTCTCCTTCGAAACTAACAGTGTGACCATCAAAACGTCCTTGTGATGTATCATACTTTAATAAATGAGCTAAGGTCTTCGCATCGGTTAAGTCGTTTAGCGCAACGATTTCAAACGCTGGATTTCCCCACATAATGCGGAAAGCTAAGCGTCCAATACGACCAAATCCATTAATCGCAATTCTTGCTGTCATGAATAATTTCCTCCTAATTGACAACCATAATTATAGAATTATACAGGTCAAAAGTCAATTGTGAAACATCTCACATAAATATGTAAGCGCTATTTCTATTGATTTTCTCTAAACCACAAAGGTTTTTCTGCTGACATGAAAAATGCTTCAGAAGTTTTGATATTCAGCTTATATAAATCGTTCAATAAACGTACATCATTGACACGTACATTTGTATATTCACTTTGCTCAAATGTTGCATAAGGGAAGATACGACTTAGATCTTCTTTCTCTGAAACAGAGAGTCGAATCGGTAGATTTAAACTTTTCAATGACGCTAAGATTGACATCATTGCTTTAGAGTTTAAATAAACCATTTCTTCTATTTCAATATGATTGGAATACGCATAGACAAAGGCATAGGCTAATAGTTTACCATTATCTTGATAAGCAATAAGTTTACCACCCAATGCGTTCAATTCCATTAATAATTGACTAAAATCTTCAGTACTACGAATCACATAACCTGTAAAATGTTTGGTATATTGTCGATATAAATCTCTTAACTCTAAAGGGGAGCAGGAATAGGTAACACCCATTGGACTCATGGTTGGTAAGCTTAAGACATCTAACCAATAGTGATTTCTACGATAGATTTTTTCAAATCCAAAAGGAACATATAAATCAGGATTATAGCCTTGAATAAAGGTCAATAGATCACGATGTTCTAAGATATCAATCACCTTATTTAACATCTCTTTCATATAACCTTGTCCACGATACTTAGGTAATGTAAAAATACCAACTAAAAAACTTACTTGAATTGGTTTTCCATTGAACTCAAGGGTACGTGTATGAACCTGACAACTACTAATGAGTTCATCATGATCATCCACAAGCAAATAAGATTGATGGGTCTTATAGAGTTGATCAAAATAATAGTCTGTATGACCCCCATCATCTTCCGCAAAAATACCTTTCCACCAACGGTAGATTAATGCTTTGTCTTCTTCTTTTGCTCTTCTAAGTCGTGCCATTTGCTTTTATCCTATATTTATCAATCATATGACTTGGATTCAATGCTTTCTTCGCAAGAATAAGCGATTCAATCCCCATATCATCTTCACGATTTACCCATTCAATCGTTGGGTAATTCTTTTCTAAGAATATCTTTTCAATTGCTTGATATAAGCCACGAATGGTAGGATCTGCTTTTTCAATATTGATTTGCACCATATTATCAGTTGCGAGTGAAGCAATCAAGAAAGCCTTAACTTCTCCATCAATACGAATTACACCACCGGTATAAGGAAGAATGCCATACAAATCAAGAACATCATTAACTCCCTTAGCTTCATAAATCAAATATTCTTCAGTCGAATCCGTTCTCCAGGATTTTAGGAATGCTTTAAGATCAGGAATATGATCTTCAGTTAAATCTTCATAAACAAATCGATTCTCATATTCATGAACAAAATGATTATAGTTATTACGACGTTTCTGTAATTTCTTACCTGATAACGTACGCATTTTTTCACCTTCATACACATAATCGGCTGCTTCACATTCAATCGTTACATGACAGGTAGGAATAATTTTTTGTAAGAGTTCTAATTTATCCTTCGTAAAACAAGAAAGTTCAAATGGAACCTGATGTTTACTAAAGATCGATTGTGCTTTTAAAATCGCTTCTTCAAAATACTCATCTTTACATAAAGGCATATAACTAAAAAGTCTTCCTTTGTGTATACCTAAAAGTAACATATAATCATCCGTATGGTATTGCCATAAAGGATATTGTTCGCGCCATAAGAACATGTTAACTAAATTATGATTACTTTCTTCAATCTGTGCTAAATCCAAATACTTCTCAATCAGTGGAATATCTTTCTCTGTAACAAATATAAAATCTGCGTCGTCTAAACACACCATGTTCTATTCGCTTCTTTCTGTGTATTGTGCATCAATAACATCCTTCTTCTCTGTGTTGGATGTTTCTTTAAACTCTTGTTGGACAGTTTGTCCCATTTTCTTAACTCTTAGTACAATATAGACCCAATATAATCCAAAAACAATCACTAAAAAAACAAACAATGGCCATAAGGTCATCAATATAAATACACCAATCATGGTTAATAATAAAACTCTAATAATGTTCATAAATTCACCTGATTCATTATACCATACTCAAAAGGATACAATCAAAAAGCGCTCTAAAGCGCTTATTGACTTGCTCAGAACATATCCCGAATGTTAATCCCCAAACCATTGGCCAACTTTAATAGAGCGTCCAATGATAGATTTCTTCTTCCTCGTTCTACATCCGAGATGTAATTACGATGGAGTCTACTTCTTTCCGCTAACTCTTCTTGTGATAAGCCACAACTTCTTCTGAAGTGCTTTACTCTTGTTCCAAAGGTTTTTCGAAAACTTTCGAATTCTTCATCCTTTGGTAAATCAAGAGAAACGACTTCCCCATAACCGTTTTCTCTCATAATCTTCCCCTCAATACATAATTCAATTGTAATGACATTATATACTAAAATCTACACACAATGAGTGTAATATTGATGAAAAATCACAAAAAAATAGTAAAATCAATTAGAATCGATAACACTTTTAATATGCATAATAAGCTTTTTATTATCAAAGATATACTTCTTAGGTTCAAATGACTTTGCTTGTTCAATACAAGCTGGAATATCTTCTAAATTCTTAGCATATAAAATATAACCATCGTGACTAAACTGTTCACAAATTTCTATTTGATGATCATTTATATGTTCTTTATATTCTTTTAATCGTGGAACACCAATAATCTTCTTTCCATATCGACAACCATCTAATATGCTTCCTACACCACCATGGGTAATAATACATTCTGCTTTTTGTCGATAGTCATCTAATTCATCTTGAGAGAAGTAAGGGATGATGGTCATATACTTACTTTCAAACTTGGTATAACCGGATTGAACAATAATTTCATCCTGAATAAGACCCATTTCACATTGTTTCTCTAATGCATTTAATAATCGAACAAAAGACTTATCTTGCGTTCCTAAAGTTACGAGTATCATAGTTTTCCCTCAATGGCTTGAATGTATTCTTTAAAGATCGAATCATTATCATAACTGTAATTGGTTAATGATTTTCGCATTATTCTTAGTTGATCTTTATTCTTTAAAACATCGATCAATTTATGAATAAAACTTTCTTGTGAGTTCTCCACGATCCAACCATTTACTGATTCTTCAATTTGTTCATGTACACCACTAACATCACACGCTAGAACAGGTGTTCCTGCAAAGAAAGATTCAATAATCGTTGTAGGATAGCCTTCATATAAAGAAGGGAGTAGAAATAGATCTGCTTGCTTAATATAGGGCATAGGATTGCGTTTACTACCCGTAAAGCTAATGTCTTCATAGACCCCTAAACGCTTAGCTAGAGCCTCACAATCCGCTTTTAACTCGCCATCCCCAACTAAATAGAGATGAGCTTTAATATTCAATTCTTTAAGTGTTAACATTGCATATACAAGTCGATCCATTGCCTTTTGAGGATGGAAACGACCAACACTGATAAGATTGATACAATCCTTATCATATGGTATCTCACAAGGTTCTAAAGACTTCTCTTTTAGCCCATCGATATCCATTAGATTACGTATCGACACAATATTATCAACCTTAAATAAGTTACTAAACGCTTCTTTAGAACGCTTGGATACCGCAATATTTAAATCAATCTGTTTCAATGAATCCATCATAATATCCATATGATGTGTTGAGTAATTAACAGCACTGTAATCAATATGAATCCAGTTAATCTTACGATCTGAATCCCCATTAGCCACAAAGATGGTACAGAAACCTTCTTTAGCCGCAATCTCGATATCATATTTCTTGTGTAAGAGTTTCTTACGTTCACGTTTAATCAATTGTTTGATTAAACCAGTCTTCATATAAAATAAAAAGATAAGTTTACGAAACACATCGATCCAACGTCTTTGTATTAGGGCAAACTTTAAGTTCACATCGACCGCATTAAAGAAATCACTCGATTGGATTCGATTAATCCCAACAGGAATCTCATTGAGTAACTCACCATGGGGATGAAGTATTAAAACATCAATATCATACTCATTTAGATCAAAACGCTTTAGGACATTGTTCAAAATACGCGCAACACCACCCATAACCATTTCATCATTCACAAATAATAATTTCTTTTTCATTAGTAAATCTTCCCAACATATTTTGCTTTAGGATAAACCGACTGTAAGCTTTCCCATTGAATCAAGAATTCATCCACAATAGGATAAACAAGTTTACCCGCTAAATTCCCATGATAAACATTTGCGAACGTCTCAATATAGATAATCTTAGCGCCAAATAACTTCCCAATATAGCAAATCGGTACAGCAGTATGTGTTCCAGTAGATACAATGACTTGAGGTCTAAATCGTATCGCATAGTAAAGTGAAATAAGAATGTTAAAGGCAAACTTAAAGAGATACGAAAAAAGATGTTCCTTCGAACCAAATAAAAGATAATGTACACGACTAGGGTATTTATCTTTCAAATGTTTTGTACTTGGACCACCCTCCGTAATAATTTGGTAATCATAATACTGAAATAATTCATTCAATCGTAATAGTTCATTCAAATGACCGCCTGTAGAGGCTACAAATAGTACACGTTTCATATCCTTATTATACTAAATAAAAAC
>CAYWGS010000097.1:0-5726 GCA_964457525.1 uncultured Erysipelotrichaceae bacterium
GTATGATTGTGATGGCTGTTAGTTTATTACTATTCTTATAACAAAAAAGGTCCGAGGACCTTTTGTTTTAGAATTTAATGAATTTTTCGACATCTACCACAAAGATTGTGGCCCCACCGACTTGAACTTCAACTGGGAACGTCGCAAATCGACCGATATCATAGGATGCGGTTGAAGGAACGAGTTCAGTTCTTTGTTTACTTTCTTCTTTAATGATTTCGATACATTTTTCAACGCGATCTTCTTCAGTTCCAATTAACATAGTAGTATTTCCTATTTTAAGAAATCCACCGGTTGTTGCGAGTTTAGTAACTGCGAAGTTCTCTTTGGTTAATGCGTTTGATAAGCTGTGACTATCATCGTTAGACACAACTGCGATGATTAATTTCATAAAGCCACCTCCTGTTTAACTTATTATACCATTAAACATTAAATCTGAAGTGTAGGATATCTCCATCTTTCACCAAATATTCTTTTCCTTCAATTCTAAACTTACCAGCATCTTTAACTGCTTGTTCAGAACCATACTGAATCAAATCATCATAATGATAACATTCAGCCTTGATGAACCCTTTTTGGAAATCCGTATGAATAACCCCAGCACATTCTGGTGCTTTCATACCTTTGTGGAATGTCCAAGCTCTTACTTCTTGTACTCCTGCAGTGAAGAATGACCATAAACCTAGTAGATTATAGCTATGATGAATAATCTTATCTAAACCACTTTCTTCATAACCTAGATCGGCTAAGAACATTTCACGTTCTTCATCATCCAACATCGACAATTCTTCTTCAATTTTTGCGCTAATCGCAATGACGTCACTCTTCTCAGTTTCCGCAAATTCTTTTACTTTTTGATAGAATGGATTGTCTTCCGCATGGTGAACTTCAGATTCACTCATATTCGCAACATAAATAACAGGTTTTGCGGTTAATAAATGGAATCCATTGAGAATCATTGTTTCTTCTTTATCCAACTCTAAAGTTCTAACGCTTTTACCATTAAGAAGTGCATCATTTACTTTGGTTAATACGGATAATTCAAAAATAGCATCCTTATCTTTTGCCTTTGCTTTACGTTCTACTTTAGATATTCTATTTTCGATCGATTGTTGGTCGGCTAAAATTAACTCTAAGTTAATTATTTCAATATCACGAATTGGATCGACACTTCCTTCAACATGCGTAATACTATTGTCTTCAAAACAACGTACAACATGAACAATCGCATCCACTTCACGAATATGGGATAAGAATTGGTTGCCTAATCCTTCTCCTTGACTTGCGCCTTTAACAAGTCCTGCGATATCCGTAAATTCAAAACTGGTATAGATGGTCTTCTTCGGTGTGATAAGTTCTGTAATCTTATCAATACGTTTATCTCTAACTTCCACAACACCAACATTGGGTTGAATGGTTGCGAATGGATAGTTCGCTGCTTCAACTTGTGAATGGGTTATTGCGTTAAATAACGTGGATTTACCAACATTCGGTAATCCAACAATGCCTGCTGTTAATGCCATAATGGGTTACTCTGTTCCTTCTGCTTTTTCTACAATGCGTTTAAGTTTCTTTTCGAAATCACTACGATCTAACATGACCGCAGCACCACACCCTAAACATTTTATCTTAATATCGGCTCCCATGCGAATAATTTTCCATTGTTTGGATTTATGACATGGGTGTTCTTTTTTCATTTCAACGATATCATTTAAATCATATCCTGTCATATTACAACTCCTTTAATTTTAATTCATACGCATTTAAGGTATTTTCAAGTAAAGATACAATGGTCATTGGTCCTACTCCACCTGGTACAGGTGTCATATAGTCAACCTTATCTATGAGTGATTCATAGTCCACGTCCCCTACAAGTTTATCATTTATTCGGTTAATCCCTACATCAATAATTGCGTCCGCATGGGTAATAAAGTTGGATTTAAGAAAGCGTTCTTGACCAATCGCAACCACAACAATATCTGCCATTTGTGTAATCTTTTCTAAGTTTCTTGTTTTACTGTGACAAACCGTTACTGTCGCATTCTCGTTTAATAGAAGTTGGGCAACCGGTCTACCAACAAGTGCACTACGTCCAATCACAACGGCATGTTTACCACTGATTTCGATTTTATAGTGTTTCAAGAGTGTCATTATACCACGAGGTGTACAAGGAACAAAGCCTTCTTGATTCGCATAGAGTTTTGCGATATTGATTGAGTGTAAACCATCTACGTCTTTCTTTGGATCGAGTGATTCAATGATACGATTAACATCTAAGTGTTTTGGAATGGGAAGTTGTACCAAAATACCATCCACTGTTATGTCTTGGTTCAATTGGTTTATGACTTTTAAAACATCCTCTGTTTGTGCATCCGCACTCATACGTATGACTTCAGATCCAAAGCCTACACGTAAACATGCTTTTTCTTTATTTCTAACATACGTTACTGAAGCTGGATTATCCCCAACAAGTAGTACGACTAGTTTTGGAGCACGTAATCCCTTAAGTGTAAACTGACTAACTTTTGATTGTATTTCTGATTCAATATGTAAACTTAATGCTTTACCATCCATTTTTTCCATAGTTCCCTCAGTTCTCATACCAGATTGTGACTGGTCCATCATTATGTGCTTCTATTTTCATTTCTGATTGGAATATTCCTGTTTCAACGTGAATCCATTCTCTTAAGTATTCGTTGAATCGTTGATAATAAAGAGCCGCAATATCTGCCTTAGCTGCTTTATCATAGGAAGGTCTGTGTCCTTTGGTAGTATCTGCGTATAATGTGAATTGTGAAATGGACAGGATACTTCCTTTAATATCCATTACACTGAGATTCATCTTTCCGTCTGGATCATCAAACAATCGAGCATGTGCAATTTTCTTTGCCATGTTTTTTAGATTATCTTCTGTCTCATCTTGTTTGAATCCAACAAAGATTAAAAGACCATGTTTTATCTCTCCTGTAACTTCATTATTTACAACACATTTCGCTTTTTCGACTCTTTGACACGTAACTCTCATATTTTATCCTCTTTTTTATTCTAACACCCTTATTTTAATAGTAAAATAGGAGATAAGATGATGAACAATAAACCTTTAGCCGTAAGAATACGTCCTAAACATTTATCCGATGTGGTAGGACAAGAACATTTAACCCAAAAGACAGGTATTTTAAATCGTTTCTTAGAAGAGAATCGTTTAATGTCTATGATCTTTTTTGGTCCACCAGGAAGTGGTAAAACAACAGTTGCTTCAATACTAGCGAATGAATTAAATATCCCATTAGAATTGTTTAATGCGGTCACAGGTAATAAGAAGGATCTAGAATCGATCTTTGCGACTGCACGATTAAGTGGGCAACTCGTACTGATTGTTGATGAAGTACACCGATTAAACAAGGATAAACAAGATCTATTACTCCCTTATGTAGAAGATGGAAGTATCTTGATGATTGGTCTAACCACATCCAATCCTTATTTTGCGATTAACCCAGCCATCCGTTCTCGTTGTATCTTATGTGAATTTAAAGCGGTTAATCCTAGTTCAATGAAGATCGCGATTGAAAAAGCTTTAGCACATACAGAGAGCCAATTAAGTATTACACTAGAAGAATCTTCTTTAAACTCCATTATTGATACTTGTAATGGTGATGTAAGAATGGCATATAATATCTTAGATGCATTGAATATTGCTTATCCGAATCAAACGATTAACTTAGATCATTTATCTAACTTACATCTACATAGTAATCTTGGATTTGATCATAGTGATGATGGTTATTATGATGCATTAAGTGGATTACAGAAGTCGATTCGAGGTTCTGAAGTTGATGCGGCTCTATATTACTTAGCACGATTGATTGTGGCAGAAGATTTGGATTCGATTGAAAGACGACTCATTGTAATTGCATATGAAGATATTGGATTAGCAAATCCACCATTGGTTGCGCGCACATTACAAGCAATGGACGCAGCTAAACGTGTAGGATTCCCAGAAGCAATTTATCCTTTATCTGTAATGGTTATTGATTTAGCTTTATCCCCTAAATCAAGAAACGCAATCAATGCGCTAGGTAAAGCAGTTAATGAAGTAAAGAACCATCCTCTTCCTGTTCCTGAGTACTTAAGACTCACTCCTGTTGGGTTAAAAGAAGAAGATAAATATGATTATGATCGTCCAGATATTTGGAATCGCATTGAGTATCTTCCTAAAGGAGTACAAAATACACCATTTTATACACCAAGTAATACAAGTCCATACGAGAATACACTTGAGAATAACTTAAAGGTTTTAAATCAGATTAAGCGAACCCATAATATAAGAAGTCTAAAATAGATCTAAATGAAATGCACCCCAAAAGTTAAACAACTAACGTAACTGGGTGCATTTTATATATATAAAGAAAAAGAATCTCTTTCGAGATTCTTTAGTTTGTTAATTGTTCTTAGAACTATTTAACTTCAACAGCGTTAGCAACAGCTTTTGCGAATGAAGCTAAGTATTCGTCGATACCAACGGATACGGAAGTCTTAAGATCTTCTACAGTGACAACGCCTTCAGCATCGACAGCGATAGCAGCAACTTCATCAGCAGTCTTACCAACAAAGTAAGCTGTTAATGCGTTAGCTTGTTCATTCCATTCTTTACCAATAGCAGAAGCACCCTTCATACCGTAGTCAGCGCCTTTTTCTTGTTTTGTAGGAGCAGCTTCAGCTTTAACGATTGCGCCAGTAGCATCAAATGTACCTTTGTTTTGTGCAACGTCTAATAAAGCAACTAATACTTTACCATCTTTGTCAAATGCAACACCAGTGAATGTTACGTTTGTTTGGATTTGACCAGCAGCAGCATCAACACCTTCAGCCGCAGCAACAGCCGCTTTTCCAGAAACAGAAGCAACTGAACCAACACCTACTTTAGCAACACCTTTAACTTCAACAGCATTAGCAACAGCTTTTTCAACTGCAGCAACATAACCTTCGATTGAGATAGAAACAGAAGTCTTTAGATCTTCTCCAGCAGGAACCGCTTTGTGAGAAGCATCTTTTTCATAAACTTCGATAGCTTTGATTTCTTCAATTGTTTTTCCAACAAAGTAAGCTTTTAAAGCTTCAATTTGTTCGAACCATTCTTTACCGATAGCAGAAGCACCCTTCATACCGTAATCATTGCCTTTTTCTTGTTTTGTAGGAGCTGCTTCAGCTTTAACTACAGCACCAGTAGCATCAAATGTACCTTTGTTTTGTGCAGCATCGATGTCAACATAAACAATCTTACCAGCATCATCTAATAATACAGCAGCATAAACAGTTGTAACTTGTACTTGTCCATCAGCAGCATCAACACCAGTAGAAGCAGCAACAGCCGCTTTTCCAGATACAGTTGTGTAACTTCCAGTACCAAACTTGTAAGTTTTTGGAGCAGCACATCCAGTTAAGCTAGTTACAGCTAATAAACCAACAACTAATAAAACTAATAATTTTTTCATTTCAAAATCCTCCTTGCAAGAAATATTATAGGGTTACAATTTTTGAGTATCAACTTAAACCTTAAAAAAACGATTTGTTTTGATAATAATTTTCATAATTCTCAAATTATCTTTAAAAGTTTGTTACAATAAAATAATAATTTCACAAACGATTACCCTTCTTCACGAATTCCCCTATGGTAAAACGGGTATAGAATAACTAAAATAAGTGAAATAAGCGAAATACTAAACAAA
>CAYWGS010000098.1:0-5704 GCA_964457525.1 uncultured Erysipelotrichaceae bacterium
TCCTAGTATCATCGGTTTCTTAGGTAATTTGTAACCTGATTTAAAGTATAAATTCAAACAAACAGTAATAAAACAATAAACGATAAATATTAGACTGTTATGTAAAGCAAAAGAAGTAGATTGATTAAATGCATTATAAAAGTCTAAATCTAAAACAATCGATAAAAACACAAAAAACAGTATCGCAAATAATTGCGTTAAAATGATAATCATTAATGATTTAGATAATTTCATCATTTTCTTAAATCAGTAACCATTTGAACAAAACGGTTTAAACCTTCAAATAAATCTGATTCTTTTACTGCATAGGAAATACGTAGATAATTATCGGTTAAATCACTAAAATAAACGCCTGGAACTAGTGCGACTTTATATTCGTTTAGTGCTTTTAAACAGAAGTCTTCACTATTCATCTTAAATTCACCAATATTAATAAATAAATAGAATGCTCCTTCTGGATTAACATATGGGATATTATTCTTATCCAATATTTCTTTACAACGATTGAGTCGATCAAAATAAATACGTTTTATTTCAGTTGTATCTTGTTTAAGAGCATCAATTGCGGCTCTTTGAATAAAACTTGTTATACCAGTTACGAGATAACTATGTATGCTATTAATGTGTGTTGCAATCGGTTGATCTGCCATTAAATAACCAATTCGCCATCCTGTCATAGCATACGGTTTCGAATAGCTTTGTGCCACAATCAATAAATGACGAATGCTTGGATCATCACTCAATTTATGGAAATCATTTGTATATACTAATTGATGATAAACATCATCACTTAAGATAAAAATACGATGTTTAAGTGCAACTTTTTTAACTGCTTCTAAACTATCCTTCGTATAAACCACACCTGTTGGATTATTTGGAGAAGTTATCACTATCAACTTAGTTCTTTCACTAATACATGAATTAAGCGCATCTTCATCTATTTGAAAATTCGTTTTAGTTGTATCTAACTGAACTAACTTAGCTTTACAATATTGAATCATTGGTAAATACGAGACATACATTGGAGCCGGGATAATCACTTCATCCCCTTCATTTAATAGAGCTAAAAATGTGGAAGCTAAACCTTCAGTAGAACCATTGGTAATGATTATTTCATCACTCGTGTAATTCATCACATTATTCTTTGATTCAAACTCAGAAATGGCCTTTCTAAGTTCTGGTAAACCTTGTCCAGGAGGATAATGTGTCACATTATGATCAAGTGCTAATTTAGCGGAATTCTTAATAAGATCGTCTGTATTAAACTCAGGTTCACCAATGGTGAGTGAAACGACACCATCGATTTTAGCTGCAGCTTCTGCAAATTTACGAATTCCACTTTTTTTAAACTTTAATACTTGTTGATTGACTCGATCTAGCATAGTTTTACCTCATTTATAAATTAATCATCAAATCTGAATCGATAATGACCTGTGATCCCCATCGTATAATACCCATATTCTAAACGATCTTCTTCTCGAACTGGTTGATCATTGTTATGGATTAAGAATGGAATATCATTATCATTACGAATATCTGAAACAATTCCAATATGTTCATCATTACCAAACACTACAATATCACCTGCTTTCCATTCAGCTGTATCATATATGTCGGTTGTCAATACTTCTGCATGATTCTTAAAATAGACTGTTAAATTTTGAACTCTTCTAAAATCAATATTAGGATCACGGTACTTAATATGATCGTAATTTGATCGATTATTCTTAATATCTTCATCAACTAAATCCTTTAATAATATCCCAGCTTCTTTAAAAGCTCTCCATACTAAATCTGTACAAGTACCCTCATTATCTGGTGGATATCCTCCTGAATAATAAGCACTGATATACGCTGGCATTGCTAGAGCATCCTTACGCGCCCCAAGAATTAGTTTTTCAACTTGTGTTAGTTCTTTAACTTCAACAATCGGTTCTTCAATAACTACTTCTTCTTTATCTTGGTTTAAAAACATATAACCAAAAAAGCCCCCTACTAACAAGATAAATAATAGTAAGAACCATTGAAATTTAAGTTTTAGTTTTTTCTTTTTCTTAGTGTAAATCATGGCATTAGTATATCATTTTTATTATTATTTGATGTGGTTTTATTATTGTAATTTGATATAATTTGAATATAAGAAAGGAAGATATTATGAAAAAGTATGCTTGCTTAGCTTGTGATTACATCTATGATCCTGCTGTTGGCGATCCAGACAGTGGAATTGCTCCTGGTACAGCCTTCGAGGATATTCCAGATGATTGGTACTGCCCACTATGTGGCGTAGATAAAACAAGTTTCGTTCCTGTTGATTAATAAAGAAAAGCGGCGTTATAGCCGCTTTTAACTATTTAGGATTGATTCTGATATTACTTTAGCTAAATCATCTAATGCTTGCATATTATCTTCTTTAAGCGTTGATTTGATTAATAGAGGTTCTCCAATAATCTCAACGTTTTTCATCTTCTCTATCATTGTTTGAAGTTGTTCAAGTGTTTGACCACCCCAAGTAGAATTAACAACCAATGAGAATTTACGATTTTGTAGATTCAAACTAGCAAATTCATGTAATAGGTTATTAATCTTATAAAATACATTTGTGTTATAGGTTGGTGTCGCAATAACAATATGACTGTATTTCCATGCTTCAGAAACTAAGTAAGAAGGATCTGTTTCAGAAACATCATAGACACGCATATCACGTACACCATATTGGCCCATTCGAGTCGCAAGTGTATCCGCAACACTTTCAGTATTGTTATACATCGTCGCATAAATAATAAGTGCACTCTTTGTCTCAGGTACATAATGAGACCATTTATCATATTTATCTAAAATAAGTGCTAACTCTTCATTTCTGTACATCGGCCCATGTAATGGGCATATCATATTAATTACTTCATTGGATAGTTTTTTCATAATTCCTTGTACAGGAACACCAAACTTACCAACGATATTTGAATAATAACGTCGTGCTTCATCTAAATGATCTCTACGATAATCCATCTCATCCGCAAAATAGGTTCCATTATGAGCTCCAAATGTACCAAATGCATCTGAAGAGAATAAGATATGATTCGTAAAATCAAGTGTCATCATAACTTCTGGCCAATGAACCATTGGGGCGGTATAAAAACGTAATTTACGTGAGCCTAAATCAAGTTCATCTAAATCCTTCACAATCATGTAATTTTTCTTTGCGTCAAAATCATAAAACTGTTCAAAGAACTGAAATGTTTTTGCATTACCAATAAATTTAACATCTGGGTAACGACGAATAATTGTTTCAATATTCCCACAATGATCCGGTTCCATATGATTAACAACCAAATAATCTAAGTTTCTTCCATTAAGCACTGCTTCAACATTGTCAATATAAAGTTGACTTATTGAACTATCCACTGTATCGAGTAAACAAGTCTTTTCATCTACAATTAAATATGAGTTATAAGCTACTCCAAAACGTAATGGGAAAAGATTCTCAAAACGTTGAAGTCTTCTTTCGTTTCCACCTACCCAATGAAGTTTAGGCGCAATTTCATGTGTATTCTGCATATTCCATTCTCCTTTACAACGTTATGATTATACAACGATTCGAACTAAATTACCTTTGGTTTACATCACGATTATGGATAATTAATATTCTTCTCATCCTTGAATTCTATTACTCTTTTATAATAGGCTTCTAATAAATCTTCTTCAAATGGTATTACTTCATTCTTATAGCCTATATCTTTTAAGAATGCTTTAGTAAATATTGGATTCATAACTAGAATCGGGCCTAAGCAATGTGTCCCATAAAAATTGTAATACTTAATTCCTTCAGGATCTAAGTCTTTATTAAACCCTATTCCACGTTTTAAGGTCAACCAAACAGGTAAATCACTTGTTGGATAAACACGTGTAAATTGACTCTTAAATCCAACAAATTCATAACCATTATAATCAGCTAAAACATAAGAATTAAATCGATGCATTAAATCTTGTTTGCTATAAAAAGGAAAGATATCAAGTGCTGGAATTTCATTTCCATCTTCTTCAATTATCTTAGTCCCAAATAGTTCAAATGCATTTCCAGTTATTAGAAAATGAACATTATTCTCAATGAGTTCAATCAATCGTTTTTTATACGGTAATAATTTCTCAATAATAATCTTCTGAAAACGTTCGGTTGTAGGACCCATAAAAATCAAATCCACATCATGATCGACAAAATAGGGTTTAGAATTCATATCTGTTTCGATAAATTTCGCATCTTTAAATGCTAGTTTAAGATAATCAATATTCCCCTTTTCGCCATATAAGGCCGCAACACATGGATAAAGTAGTTCTATTATCATACTTAAACTCTACTTTCTATTTTTCGAATTAAACGTTCACGAATAATCTTAGCTTCAGGAATATTCTTTGTACCATTTAAAATATATATCGCATCAACGATATCCAGATTAACACAATCAACTGTCCCTAATTCTTCATAAGAATAGGAATATTTACTTACATCAATACCTGCCATCTGAACACGAATCTTTAAATCTAGAACACGTTCACCACCACCAATGATTTGTTTAATATAATCCTGATTTAAATACTCAAAATCCGTATCAAAGTACCAAGCATTATTTTCACTTAAGGTATGATGTTCTGTATTCTCATTAATAAGTATAACAGCTGATTTTTGATGATTCTGTTTTCGAATATAATCAAATACACGTGATGTCGCAACAGGATTCTGATCCTTAGTCATCATGATAATAATTTTCTTATCTTTTACTGTTACTTCATCAAATCTTGACTTAACAATCTTCAACTTATTCAGCTGATCATTAATTTGACGTAGATTCAAACCAATTTTATACAAGAAAGTAATGCATGAAAGCAAATTATAATGATCTGTTATATTATCGCCAATTGTTTTAAAACGAACAATATTATTATCCAATTGAACTAATAATTCATTTTTATTGATATCAAGTTTAGCACTTACATCAGCTGAGATAGACTTAAAATCACAATTTGGACAATACACACGACCAATATGATGGTAACGGTTGAAATCATAAACTAAAGTATGATTGCACTTTGGACAGTTTACAAGATCTTTAATTCGACTATCTTTTATTTCAATTTCATTTTCTATAGGTTCTAAACCAAAACTAATTCGATCATTCCCTTTACATAAAAATGAACTAAGTGGATCATCCGCATTTACAATCAACTTCGTCTCTTTTGGAATATACTTCTCTAAAATATCAGTAATAAACTCCACATGCGCATTCCGGCGATAAGAATCTCTAAACAAGTTTGTAACAATTAATGTATCCGGTTTAATATGTGGATAAATATACGGTGAAACGCGCTCATCTACTTCTAAAACAATATAATCTGGTTTGATTTTATTACCCATAAGATTTGTTGCATTTACCATTGTCGTAATAATACCTTCACGAATATTACTACCCATAAGATTACTAACTACAGAGAAATTCGATTGAACTAAAACATCACTGATTAAATTTGTGACTGTTGTTTTTCCATTTGTTCCTGTAATAGCAACAAGATTATTCGGTTTTGGTACATACTTCAAAAAATTAGGACAAATACGCATTGCAAGTGCACCTGGAAACTGAGTTCCATTCCTACCTAATTTCTTTAATAAAAATACAGATGATTTTGCGCCATATAAGGCAATATAGTATCGAAT
>CAYWGS010000099.1:0-5681 GCA_964457525.1 uncultured Erysipelotrichaceae bacterium
CCCGAAGGCTTCTTATAAGCGAATAAGTGTTTCGAACGAATCATCGATTCCTTCTGGGATTGTGACTGAATGAACAATTTGCCCATTTAATTGGAAGTTAACTGTTACAGCGCCACAATGTTTTGCTAAACGTTTATAGAATTCAACTTGGATTGTTTGAAGGTTGACCATGTCTTTATCATTCAATTCTACCAACATTGTCTTTTCATCTGGTTTAGCTAAACGTCTGCGAATTACTTTTTGGTTATTTGATCCATCTGTTAAGGTGTATTTCATGTTAGGTCTTAAGAAGGCAAGTAACCAAGCAAGGATACCAGCTAGTGCTGCAATTAACCATGAGAACCAGTCAAATGGTAATGCGACTAGAGGTGTTTCTTCTTCTGGAACTACGATGATTTCTTCTTCAGAAACATTGATTGTGTAAGTACCCGTATTCGAATCATCCGTACCATCGTTTGCGATGAATGTGAAGCTATCACTACCATTGAATCCATCATTTGGAGTATAGGTAAAGCTTCCATCAGGATTGAATACGATTGTACCATTGTTAGGGCCATCTATTAAACTATAAGTTAATGCATCTCCATCCGCATCGCTACCAGATACTGCTCCAGTAATTGGAGATTCGAATCCAGTAGTACTTGTTCCATTAATTACAACTGGAGGAGTATTTCCTGCAGGAGGTGGAGGCGTTGGTAAACCAATAATTGTGATTGTTACGAGGGCATTCGATGTACTTGTTCCATCAAATACTTCAAATAAGAAACTATCACTGACACTTGGTCCACCATTGTGTACATAGGTGAATGAACCATCTACAGCAAAGACTAAGCTACCATTTGCTGGACCGGTTAATAAGCTAAATACTAATGGGTCATTTTCTGGATCAGTAGCTGTTACGGTTCCGCCTAATGTACCACCAGTAAGAACTGTTAAAGCTTGTCCGATCGCAACTGGAGATTGATTAATAACTGGAGCAGCTAATACTGTGATTGTAACAGTTGCGGTAGATGTTAATTGACCATCTGTAACACTGAATACAAAGGAATCACTAAGTGTAGCTGAACCATTGTGTGTATAAACATATCCACCAGTTGGACTAATAGTAACACTACCATTAGTTGCAGGAGTTAATAAACTAAAGGTTAAGGCATCCGCTGGAACATCGATATCAGAAGCAGTTACGCTACCTGTACTTGTACCAGCATTAACAACTGTGAAGGCTAATGGATTTGCTACAGGAGCATCGTTGACAGGCGTAACTTCAATGACTACAGTCACGATGTTTGAATCCAATACACCATCATTAACATAGTAATCAAAGGAGTCAGTACCAACAAAGTTCAAGTTAGGTGTGTATGTAAATGAACCATCTACACCAAGAATTAATGAACCATTCGTTGTATCTTTATCAAGAATGACTGTTGTTGCATCCCCATCGTTATCACCATCGTTATACATGATACCTGGAGCAGGAATGATTAATGTTGTATCTTCAACGGTTGAGTAACCATCGCCAAGTGCATATGGTGCATCATTTTGAGGAATGATATTAATTGTAACGACTGCTAATGCACTACCATTTAGTAAATCTCTTACTCGGTAGATAAATGTATCAGTTCCTGTAGCATTCAAATTAGGAGTATAAGTAAATGTACCATTGAGGTTGAGATTTACTGTACCCTTAGTTGGTTCTCCTCCTGGGAGGAGTGTAGCAAATAGAACTATACTATCTACATCTGAATCATTAGCTAATACGCCAAGACTATACGAATTAATTGTTAAAGTCTGATCTTCATTTGTAGAATAAACATCATCAACAGCAACTGGATTATCATTAACTGGTTTTACAAGAATACCAACTGTTGCTGTATCACTACCGCCCTTACCATCACTAATTGTATAAGTAAAGCTTGCGAGTCCAAAGAAATTAGGTACTGGTAAGTATGTAAATTGATTACCTACTAGAGTTAATAATCCAGAACTTGGTTGTGTAAATCCAGTGATGGTTAACGCATCATAATCTGGATCAGAATCATTGTCGAGTAAATCTTCTATTGTGAATAATAATATATTGTCTTCATTAATAGAGAAACCATCATTGTCTGCATCTGGTTTATCATTTACTGAAGCAACATTAATCGTTACTGTTGCAGTTGAGTATGCACCAAACGAATCAGTTACTTTGTATGTAAATGTATCGGTACCAAAGAAATTAAGATTTGGACGATATCTAAATGAACCATTTGCATTAAAGTATACGAGTACACCATGCGAAGGGTTTGTTAACTTTGTTGCGGTTAATGGATTGTTTTCAGGGTCTGAATCATTACTTAAGACACCTGAAGCTGCATTAATCGTAATAACTGTATCTTCATTTGTGTTATAACTATCATCAACTGCTACTGGAGCATCATTGACTGATGTGACTGTTATGGTTACCGTCGCTTGATTAGAATCACTTGTACCATCATTGATATGATACTTAAATGTATCTGTACCATTGAATCCAGGATTTGGAATATAATCGAAGGATCCATCTGGGTTAAGCGTTAACATACCATTTGTTACATTAACATCGAGCTCTAAGGATAAACTATCACCATCATCATCAAAGTCATTGTTCAATACACCAAGAAGTGCATTGACATTGAGTGTCGTATCTTCATTTGTTGAATAATTATCATCTACAGCAACTGGTACATCATTAGCAGCATTCACTGTAATCGTAACGGTCGCAATATTTGAATCTAATGCACCATCATTCGCATGATAAGTGAAACTATCGGTTCCATTGAAATCAGCATCTGGTGTATATGTGAAAGATCCGTCTGGGTTAAGTACTAATGTACCATCACTAACATCGGTATCGAGAACAGCAGTAATTGTATCGCCATCCAAATCAGTATCATTACCTAAAACCCCTGGCAATAATTCATTAATAGTTCCATCTTCATCAATTGAATAGTTATCATTGACTGCGACTGGTGCGTCATTAACAGCATTCGCTGTAATCGTTACAGTTGCTTGGTTGGAATCCTTATCACCATCATTTACATGATACTTAAATGTATCTGTACCATGGAAGTTCGTATTTGGAACATAAGTGAAGGATCCATCTGGGTTAAGTGTTAACGTACCGTTAGATACATTAACATCTAAAGCTAAGGATAAAGTATCACCTTCATCATCAGAGTCGTTGTTCAATACACCAAGAAGTGCATTGACATTGAGTGTTGTATCTTCATTTGTTGAATAAGTATCATTTACTGCAACTGGTGCATCATTGACTGGTAATATATCAATAAGCACGATAACAGTAATCGATTCTGTGTGAGAATCTGTTACCTTATAGGTAAATGAATCAAATCCAACATAATCTGGATTAGGTGAATAAATAAATGAACCATCTCCAAAGAATGAGAGAGTACCATTGGTTGTTGCATTTACGAGTATTGCAGTTAATGGATCTCCATCGTTATCAAAATCATTTAATAACACACCTGGCAAGATACCTAATAATACGGTGTCTTCATATCCTGTATATGCATCCGCAACAGCAACTGGGGCATCATTTACCGAGTTAACTATAATTGTTACTGTTACGATACTTGAGCTACCATAACCATCATGAACAAAATATTTAAATGTATCTGTGCCATGGAAGTTAGGATTTGGTATATAAACGAATGATCCATCTGGGTTAAGCGTCAACATACCATTTGCTACATTAGTATCTAATATAGCAGTTAATGGATCACCATCTATATCTGAATCATTATGTAACACACCTAGCGTTGAATTAACATTAAGTGTTACATCTTCGTCAGTTGTATAAATATCATCATGAGCTACAGGAGCATCTTTCACTTCTCTAACAGTGATGGATACTAGAGCTGTATCTCCTCCATTGATTGTATAAATAAAACTATCATTACCAAAGAAGTTTGGTGTTGGAATATATTTTAGTGTTCCATCATGATTATCTGTAACAGCACCATGACCTGGTTGAGTAAAGCCTGTAATCGTAATTGGATCACCATCAACATCCACATCATTCCCTAATACGCTTATATTTATCGGTTGATCTTCATTTGTTGATTCAACATCATCATTAGCGATTGGTAAATCATCCTTCGCAACCACTTGGATAGTGATTGTTCCTGGTAAAGAATATTCAAATCCATCAAATACTTTAAATGTAAATGAATCAGATCCATTAAAATTTGGATCAGGTGTATAGATTAGATTAGGAGCAGTTCCACTTATTGAACCATGAGATGGTGTTCCTACATCTGAAAAGCTAAGCACATGACCGTCCGCATCCGATCCACTTAAAACAATATTCAATGCAGTATCTTCATTTGTAGTTAATGATTGATCAATTGCGACTGGTCTTGCATTTAGGGTTGTTACAGTCACAGTAGCGGAATCAGTAATACCAAGATAATCACCTGTTGCAGTATTATTCACGGTATGTACTCCAGCCACACTACCTGATTGAATTGATCGAGTATAGGTTACAGAACCTGTATTTGTAAAGGTCCATGGACCTACTCCAACAAATGAATCAGTAACGATTAAAGAACCATTATTAGTTGTTGGTGTTCCTAAGTCTGTAACAGATGGTGATTTACCTTCATAAACATCGGATCCTAGAATTGGATTTAAACGAATGTTTACTTTCAATGGTAATAAACCACTTGGTAAAGGACCATTAGTAGAATATAATAATTGATACGTCTTTGTGAGTGTCTGATTTTTATCAATAACGACACCCGTTTCAACAGTAGTCCAATCAATGATTGGGGAGCCACTAGGCTTTACAATCTTGGCATCCACATCAAATGTTGTACCCCAATGATCACTATCATTCGTAATTTTGACCTCAAATTCAAAAGTCAAGCTATGACTCTCTGATTTAGTCGCTGTGATAGTATAAGTAACATTTTGGCTTGTGCCAATTGGCAAACTTAAAGTAGGTTTATTAACCGATTTATCAATTGCCCAAGTATTATCAATATGATAATCCCCTGTTACTTGAAATTTATTAATCTTTATATTTAAATCTGCATATGTGGCATTTACTAAAACACCTAAATTTGGCGTTCGATCAACAAGTAGTAGCAACATTAAACCTATCCTTGCCAATCGGTTGAGTAAGTTCTTCATATAATACCCTCCCTTTCTTTAAAAAAACCGGACTATTGCATAGTGCAATTGACCGGTCATGATATCCAGAGATATTTTAGACGTCGAACTTTGTGTCCTAAGCTTTCACTTAGTTTACCTTTATACTACGATATAGTTGTGAATCTGCAGTAGCTTTATAAGACAAAAACCGGTCTACCGCAGAAATTTGCAGTTGACCGGTCATGATATCCATCGATACTTTAGACGTCGAACTTTGTGCCCCAAGCTTTCACTTGGTTTACCTATATTGAGACTAAAAATCTACTCAAAATCAATACACAATTATCGTGTTATTCTATGTACCCATATAATAAACCTTGAAAATCGGACTTGCAACACTTATACACTTGATTTTAGACTTTTTTACGTACTACTACATATGTTTTTATAATATGTCATAAATAGTAGTCAAATTACACTAAAATACTATGTTTAATGATTATTTTAATTTCAAAATTATAAAAAAATGGATGTTTCTTTTTAAATTT
>CAYWGS010000100.1:0-5672 GCA_964457525.1 uncultured Erysipelotrichaceae bacterium
CTTTATGATATCGAATTCCTTCACTTATGTCCCTTTATTTTTAATCAAATTAAAAGCGCTGGTTATTCACCAACGCTAAATGTTATAGAACCAATAAAACGCTCAATTGAGCGTTTTTATATGTTTATTAATGAAGAATAAAGATCATCAATCGTATATAAGAGATAGTTTGTTTTATATACATCTGCTGTAAATTTGTTTTTAGAAAAGAAGCCTAAGTTTTCAATGCTTAAGTATTTTGCCTTCTCTCGGAGTTGATTTACGATTTGTAAGTCAACGGGTGAATTAGTCCACTTACATTCATATGCGATAAGTTTATCTTTAATTGATGCGACTATATCAATTTCAATATCTATTCGTGCTCGTGCATCATTAGCCCAATATCGACCAATTCTCTCTAATTGTCCTGAATGTTTAATGATTAGAAATCTTTGTGCAATACTCTCAAATTCTAACGCAATAAATTCATCAAGCTTCGTTTCAATATATTGGTCATAAAATAAACTTGCATTCATAATTGCTTTTTGAGATTTATTTCTTTCTATGAATGTGTAATGAAATCGGAATAAAGGATCTTTTATACGATAAAGCGTCTTACGTGATTGATCATTTGAACCGAAACAAATATCTTTTTCAATAATACCTAAATTTATGAGAACATTAAGATAACTAACTAATTGACCACTAGGTATATTTCCAGCTTTTGTGGATATTTCATTTACGCGTGTTGACCCACTCGCAATCGCATTTAAAATGCGTCCATAACTAGATTGACTACGTACTTCTTGGCTTAAGAAGAAGTTTATTTCATCTTCAAAAATTGCCCCTGTTTCGATAATGAGATTAATAATATTGTCGCGAACACTTTGGTTTGGGTCTATTCTACTTATATAAAAAGGAACACCACCAAAGACACTATATAGTCTTATTTTATCAATTGAAGTAACATTTGGATAAAATTTTGAAGCTTCATAATAATCAAATGCTTCGAGTTTAAGTTTAAAAGTACTTCTACCATACAAAGGTTTCTGATATGTTAGAGCATCCTCAATCATACCCACATGGCTTCCGGATATTATTAAACATACTGATGTATCAATAAGATATTGGTCAATAGAGTTTTGAATAATTGTAAGAATTTTATCGTTGGAGTCCATTAGATAAGTGAATTCATCTAAAATAAAAATAATCTTTTGATCATGACTTCGTTTAGCTAAATATTTAAAAATTGATTCAAAATCCTCAAAAGTAATTGGTTCATTAAAATAGGCTGCGATTGATTGGCTTAATTGTTTGAGGTTGTATTCTAGACCCATTGAATTCGCGACAAAATAAAGTGCATTCTTACTTTTAACAATTTGCTTGAGAAGAGTTGTTTTACCTATTCTACGACGTCCATATAAAATTCCAAATTCAAATCGATTAGAGTTAATTCGATTCTCTATAATACTTAATTCTTTCTCTCTGCCTATGAACATTGTTTCGACCTCATCATAATTACACAATTAGTATAACACAATATACTATATTACGATATACTAAATATGCAAATCATGAACTAGAATATTCTATTTATTCCAATCTAATATAAATATTGGATTTACACATTAAAATACTAGATGTATTTCTTTAATCGTAATAATATCGTCAATGTCTTTGCGTCATTAATCTTACCGCTATTTGCCATATCCAATAATTCTTTATAGAAATAGGTTCTAACATTTAAGAACTCACCATCATCCAAATCTTGTCCAACAAACTTCGTTCTTGGCGCAAAGTAAATATAGATAATCTCAGATAAATACCCAACAGACGGATAAACTAACCCAAGAGGAACTACTTCTAATGCTTCATAACCCGTTTCTTCAATAAGTTCACGTTTTGCGGCTTCAAGAGGATCTTCATTCGGTTCTAATTTGCCGGCTGGAAATTCTAACATCTCCATTGCGAAAGGATATCGATATTGTTCAACCAATAAGAGTTCGCCTTTTTCATTCAATGCTGCGATACATGCACCACCGGGATGTTCCACAACCTCACGCATTGCACGCTTACCATCCGGTAATTCGATTTGATCATGTCGTACATTAATGATACGACCTTTAAATTTTAGTTCTGTACTGAGTGTTTTTTCTGTTAGTTTCATGATGTCACCTATTGCGATTATAACACAAGGCTTCGTTGTAAGTATGTGCTTAGAATGTTAAAATAGGCATGCGAGGGATTTGTATGAAACAAGGATTATTTATCACATTTGAAGGACCTGATGGAAGTGGAAAGACAACGGTAAGCCGTTATGTCTATGAAACTCTACTAAAATTAGGCTATCCTGTCTTATATACACGTGAACCAGGTGGAATTGATATCGCGGAACAAATTCGTCATATCGTTTTAGATCCAAAGAATACGGCAATGGATGTGAAGACTGAGGCATTACTATATGCGGCTAGTCGTAGACAACACTTTGTAGAGAAGATTAAACCTGCTTTACTAGAGAATAAAATTGTCTTGTGTGATCGATTTGTCGATAGTTCTTTGGCGTACCAAGGAATCGCACGTGGAATTGGATTTGATGAAGTCTTAAGTATCAATGAATTTGCGATTGAAGGAAAATTTCCTGATATGACCTTATACCTTGATGTGGATGCACAAAAGGGATTAAGTCGTATCGAACGTAGAGCCTTTTTAGATCGTTTGGACCAAGAAGCATTATCCTTCCATGAGAAGGTTGTGGAAGGGTATCAAATGGTTATGGATCATTTTAAACATCGTGTGGTACGAATTGATGCAGGGCAGGATGTTTTAAAAGTACAAGAAGACGCATTAGAAGTTGTGTTGAAGAAGGTAAAAGAGTATGTTTAGTGCGCAATTAAAAGAACGCCAAATGATTGTGGAAAAAGTTCTTTTTAATGCGCTTAAATATAAACAGCCCTCACATGCTTATCTATTTGTAGGTCCTAAAGGATCTAAGATGGTTGAAACTGCAATCTTACTCGCACAGAGTTTAGTGTGTAAACATGCGGATCCATGGGCGTGTGAAGAATGTGATTCTTGTCATCGGATTAAAGATGGAATTTATGCGGATTTAGTCATTATCGATGGATCTGAGAAATCGATTAAAAAAGAAGATATCTTGCATATGCAGGAACAATTCTCTAAAACTGCTTTAGAGAGTTATGGTAAGAAAATATATATTATTATTGGGGCAGAGAATGCGTCTACTGAAGCACTTAATAGTTTACTAAAGTTCTTAGAAGAACCGAGTGGACATGATACTTATGCGATTTTAATTAGTGAGAAACCAGAAAGACTCTTAGAAACGATTGTTTCTCGTTGTCAAACCTTAACCTTTAAGGCTCAAGACCGTGATGTGTTAATGGAATCACTCAAAGAATTTGATCTAGAACCGTATGAACTACATTTACTCACTCAAATGGTAAATGATCAAGAAGAGCTCATGGAACTCAAGGATAGTGAAGAGTTTAGAGCCTGCTTAACGCATTTTGGTGAATTTATTGATGAATACAATCGAGCACCTTATTTAGGGGAATTATATCTTCAAAATAGTGTATTAAAGCGTAAAGATGCACAAAGTGACCGACAACGTTTGACACTCTTTTTAAACATAGGTATGATGTTTTTTAAGGATGTGTTGTTTAAGACAAACACAACATCATCCGTATGGAAGAATCGTATGAATCAATTACCAAGGCAACTCAAGCCTTTGACAGCGTTTACGCTATTTAACGAAAGTGTTCATAAAATCTCTACCAATGCGAATCTGGGATTACTCATTGACGCATTGCTCTACCAACTTAAGGAGGAAGAAGTATGACCGAAACAGTGTCACACGAGTATAAATATGTTTTTTCAGTGCGTTTCCATGGCAATCAGAAGGCCTATAGTTTTGGCAGTGATGAGCCAATCTATGCCTATGAAGAGTATGTCGTTGTGGAGACAGCACGTGGCTTAGAACTAGGTCAAGTCATCAGTGAAGCACGTTTAAAAGAAGATTTGAATCTAACGACAGAATTAAAACCAATCTTACGTAAGGCAAGTGAAAAAGACCTTGCCAGCTATAACAAAAACAAAGAAGAATCCAAGGATGCGATGAAAGTTTGTAATGAACTCATTCAAAAACTTAACTTAGATATGAACTTAATCAGTGCAGAATATACCTTAGATCGTTCAAAGATTATCTTTGTGTATGTTGCGGATGAAAGAGTTGACTTTAGAGAACTTTTAAAAGAACTCGCGAGTCAATTAAAATGTCGTATTGAACTTAAACAAATTGGTCCTCGAGATAAAGCCAAGATGATTGGTGGAATTGGACCGTGTGGACTTGAAACCTGTTGTTCAAAGTTCTTGAATAATTTTGATGTCGTTTCCATTAATATGGCTAAGAATCAACTATTAGCACTTAACATTTCCAAGTTATCTGGACAATGTGGTAAGCTCATGTGTTGTTTAAAATATGAGGATGAGAACTACAAAGAAATGCGTAAGGGTTGTCCTAAGATGAATGAACAAATTGATTACGAAGGCAAACGTTATCGTGTTACGAGTATGAATGTTATTACGGGGCAAGCTAAACTTGAGAATCGTGAAGAAGCTCATTTCTTGCCGTTTGAGGATGCGTTCAAAGAATATCGTAAGAAGGAAAAATCAAACAATGAAGAGACAAAAGAGCTTTCAGAATGAAATCTGCACACTTTATCTCGTCGCAACTCCGATTGGTAATCTCGATGAGATGACCCCTCGAGCTATTGAGATATTGAAAGATGTGAATGTGATTGCGGCTGAAGATACTCGTAATACTGTACGTTTACTTCAACACTTTGATATTAAGACGAAACTGATTGCCCATCATTCACACAATGAACAGGATAGCGCAACCGGTATAATTAAACTCCTCCAAAGTGGTCAAGATGTCGCATTGGTGAGTGATGCGGGTTATCCTTTAATCAGTGATCCAGGTTCATACCTTGTTCAATCAGTCATTGATGCGGGATTCAATGTTGTGCCAATTTCAGGCAGTAGTGCAGTATTAAATGCGCTAGTCGCATCTGGTTTATCTCCTCAACCTTTCTTGTTTTATGGTTTTCTACCTTTACAAGATAAAGAGTGCAATCAAGAACTGAATCAATTAAAGGCTTATCCTTATACTCTCGTATTCTACGAAGCACCTCATCGCATACAAAAAACCATCCAAAAGATGATTCCTGTGATGGGTGATCGTAAAGCTTGTTTAGCACGTGAAATAACGAAGATGTATGAAGAATTCATGCGTGGAACGTTAAGTGAAATACTTGAAAATAGTGAAGATTTAAAAGGTGAGTTAGTCCTTATCGTAGAAGGAAATATCTCAGATCGAGAAAAAGCGATTGATTTAACAGAAATCCATCAACGTATACAAGTGTATATTGAAGGTGGTATCAGTGCGTCTCAAGCGATTAAACAGGTCGCAAAGGATACTGGAATAAATAAGAATGAGATTTATTCGTTCTACCATTCAAAAGACATTAAGAGTGATCATTCATAAATACTAAAGGAAGCTTAGGCTTCCTTTAAAGTTAATACTCATCTTTGACATTATCACGGTATACCGTTATATTAAAGTTATGGAGATTATTTATGAACCTTAATCGTTTATTAGTTGAAAACAATATGAC
>CAYWGS010000101.1:0-5671 GCA_964457525.1 uncultured Erysipelotrichaceae bacterium
ATGTTACACTTTAAAGCGTAAAAATTATGAAAAAACTACTTAAAACAATCATTTTACTATTACTATTCATCACATCCATAACAGTCCTTTTATTCTTTTATTTTATGCCCGAGGAACAAGACCTCGTATTATTCGAAAATTTAAACCCTGTAAAAATCGAGTACAAAGACATTAACAATCACTTGAATGAAACAGTTCAAGCATATTTCTTTTGTACTTACAATGATCAAAACTGCTTATATACACACAATGAGATAATTAAACCTCTACTTCTAAGTGCTAGTGCAGAACGATTTGAACGAATTACATTTGTTGATGCATCCGATTTAGATGAGAATGTACTTCCTTCCGCAATCAAAGCTCGTCTTGGTTTCTCTCATTACCCTGCTTTTGTAACTCTCTCAAAAGTGAACAATCAAGTCATTGTTCATTCTGTCTTAGAATGGAATGATGACATGAACTTTACAAAAGTTGATCTAAGAGATTGGATGATTCATAACAATTTATGGCTTGATGAGTATACTGATTAATTATGATGAATCTTATTGTATTCACTCTTCTCATTCATATATTTTGATAAAAAATAGATTGCGATTAAGAAGATTGTACTTAAGATAACAAATCCAGGTTGATTTTGGATATTTGCTAGTGAATGACCAAATAAACTTAATGATAAAATCATAAAAAACTTACCGAAGACAATACTTATAATGAATTGTCCTTTTTTATAATTAGATAATCCAAAACTCATGTTTATAAAAGAACTCGGAGTAAAGGCTAAACACGATAGAATAAATAGAAAAAAAGGATTCTGTTTATCTACCCAGTTGAGAAGTTTATATAAACGTTTACCATGGTAAAAACGTTCAATGAAATAATGTTTAACAATAGATCTAAAGAATGTAAAAACAAGTAAAGAACCAATGGTATTACCTAAAAATGAGGTAGAAAATCCTATAAGGAATCCATGAGCACTAATATTGATTGTGACAATCGCAATGAGTGGTAGAGCTGGAATAAAGGATTCCATCATCGCAAGAAGAAAAGGAATTAATATTCCCAGTTCTTGATATTGATTAAACAGATTAATCCATGTTTCTATTTCAAATAGAGTTTCCATTAGAGTGTATTAACGAATTCAAAACAGAACTGTGCACTTCTTGCACTCGCTTTTAATAAGTATTCATCAAAAGTCATTTCATTTTTTGGATTTAAAACTAAATCAGATATAGAACGAATTACGATAAATGGAACCTTAAACTCACTGCATACATGAGCAATCGATGCCCCTTCCATTTCAGTCGCAAGTGCTTCAGGATAGAATGATTGAATCGTATGAATTTGATTTTCTGAGTGAATAAATTGGTTACCAGAAACGATAGGACCAATCCAAATACGATCTTTGTGTTTGAGTGACTTAAACGCATCAATGAGTTTAGTATCCGATTTAAAAACATAACGATTCTTATCAGAAAAATCACGTGGATTGCCAAATGCAGAGATATCAAAATCATGATAAGTAATTCGATCTGATACCACGATATCGAGAACATTTTGATTCTCTTTTAAGCCCCCTGCTGTACCGATATTAATAACTGCAGTGATTGGATAATGGCTTAAACAAATTCCAGTACTCATTGCAGCCATACTTAATCCAACACCACTTTTAAATAAAACAACTTCCTTCTGATTGAGTTGTCCATGATAGAAACAGACTGTCCCTATATTCTCAGTATGTGTTTCAGTCATTAATTCAAGAAGTGCATTAACTTCTTCATCCATTGCGCCAATAATTGCGATCATATTAACCCTTTCTAGCTTGATAATAGAGTTTTTCTTCTAATTCAAACTCTAGGTTATCAAAATGTAAAATACGCTCAAACTCAAAAGAAACACGCGATAAAAGCGTTTCGATTTCTTCAATTGAAAATACTCTCTGATTTATTTGATGTATAGATGGTTTATCTTCTTCATAAATAGCAACATTGTGGTGAATCATTTGATCATCAATTGTTTGTATCGACCATTGATAATAATTCTCAAACAACAAACCCTCTTCAATGTATTCATCATTAAACTCATCTAAACGACTTGGATGATGCATATCAAATAAAAGTATTCCACCATGATTTAGATGTTTATATGCTTCACTAAAAAACTGATGTAATTCATCCGTATTTACACAATAATTCAAACTATCTAGAAAAATAATGATTGTATCATAAGTTCCTAAATTCGATAAATCAAACATCGATTGATGATAATAATTAATATTTTTATGTGAATTATTAAGCTTCGCAAACTCAATCATACTTAAGTCAAGATCTAAAGCATCCACAAGATAACCTTGTTCAGCTAAACGATAACTCAAATGCCCTGGTCCGCACGCACATTCTAAAACACATAATCCTTTAGTATTCGATTGAACCCACTTAAGATAACTGTCATAAACAGTTTCATCATAGACTAAAACATGATAATATTCCGCAAAACTATGTTTCATAATTTAATTAATTTATCTAACCAAAGATCCTCTAATCGATAATAATGACGTGATTCACTTAAGAATAAATGAATACAGATTGAGCCAAAATCGATTAATAACCAATCACTATTTGAATTACCTTCGACATGATGTAAGTTTAACCCAATTAACTCAGCGTAATCGACACAATAATCCTTAATCGCATTTAGTAACCGTGGATTCCCTGCATCCGCAATAATTGCATACGAGTTCATCGAACTGGTTGAGCTTAAATCTAAAACTTTTATGTTTAATGCTTTCTTTTCATCTAAAAAATGAACTAATTTTTTAACGTTATCCAATCGTTACCCTTTCTTTCTCAAGCCATTTTACTTGAGCTTCTTTAACTCTTAAATATGCGAGATCTAAATCATTCATCGCACAATCAATTAATTCGCTACTATCATAATTACGAGTTCTTTCGCATTTATCTGCAATGTAAACCACTTTTGCTACATCATCATTAAATCCTTCTATATGATGTGCTATCGCATTTAGAATACGTTTATCTTGAACATGTAATACACGTTTCAAATATGCAGCCCCTAATTTCTGATGCCATAAGGCTTGAGGCATATTAACATATTCAGGATACACAAATGATAACCAAGACTTAGATTGGTTCGTACTCCATTCCTTAGCACAATCATGGAACAAAGCCGCAATATAGACTTGATGTAAATCAATATTATGATGACTCGCCAAAGATAAAGCGAGTTCACAAACACTTTGTGTATGCGTAAATCGTTTCTTTGACATCATCGTAGAAGCAATTTCTTCCACATACAGTTCATTATCCATCATATATTGAACAACCTTTGGATGAGTAAGATTGACTTTACCATTACGAATCTCTTTGCTTGCGTTCATGAATACTTCATTTGATTCGATTATTATGAATTTCGAATCAACAATATCTGTTTCAGAACGACGATAAACCGCAAAATCAATCATCTGAAGTAATTCTTCATGCTTATACCAATTATGAAAATTATTTGCTTGATCTGAACCCATTAACCAGATAAATTCAGTATTAGGATAGAGTTTCTTTAACATCGTTACTGTATTAATTGTATAACTCATCTCACTTAATTGAGACTCTATTCGAGATAATTTCAATTTCGAATACGGCTTAATTAGTATTTCAATCATTGCACATCGATGTTCAAAGGATACAAGTTCTACATCTTTCAGTGGACTCTTTAGTGTTGGAATAAACCAAAGTTCGTGTGCATTCAAAAACTTTAAGCTCTTTAAAGCTAATTTTAAATGACCTAAATGAGGTGGATTAAAACTTCCTCCAAATAAAACAACTTTCTTCATACTAATTGAATTTTCTTTTTATCACTTTGTTTATAAATCAAAATCGTACGGCCAATAACTTGAACTAATTCGCTATGAGTCATAGATACGATATCAAGCGCTATTTCCATTACAGGAGTTGTACATGTTTTTAAAACACTTATTTTGACTAACTCATGAGCTCTTAATGAATCTTCTAATGTTTCAATAAGGTTAACACTAATTCCATCTTTACCTACATTGAATAAAGGTCTTAACGTATTCCCTAAACTCTTTAATTGTCTCTTTTGTTTATTGTTTAACATTATATTAATGCCTTTCTTGTAATAACTTGATCGATTAAACTGGTTTTAACTTCGACTAATTCAAAGTCTCCGTGCAAACAGAACCAACCTAACTGTTTGAAGACTAAATCGAATTTCTCATAACGATTATCATTAATCCGTTTTGTTTTAATTACCTTAGGTAAAGTCTCAGGATGTTTCTCACAATACTGTTCAATATTTGAATACTTTGTACGATGAATTGGACAATTCTGAGAGAAATATAAGGTAATTGAAGCATCACCCTTAGGAACAATGTTTACAATCCCAACACGATCAATGATAAAGCTTTGTGGACTATCTAATTGATATGTCTTAGGTTTGAATGAAGATTGAATACTATAGGTATCGTAGTCTTCAAACGTTAATGTATCAAAGAAACTATTCTCAATCTTGATTCCAGGTGTATCATAGATAATTCCATAATTCCATTCAATCTGATTGATCTCAAGGGTAGTATGAGGATAAGGTGAAATAGTTAGTTGATCTTGTTTACCAATCAGTGCATTTACTAAAGTACTCTTACCCATATTTGCATAACCAACCGCAATGAGTTGTTTAATCTTCAAACGTTTTATCTGTTGGATAAGTTGATTAATTCCCTCTTTACCATGCTTACTACTCATCGCTATACCAATTACATTGATTGGCATATCTCTTAACTTAGATAATAAGTAAGATTCAACTTTCTGTTTTGAAACAGTCTTAGGTAATAAATCCCATTTTGTTAAGACAATAATAAAATCACGATTGGCTAAATGACGTTGAATACCAGTAAAAAGTCCAGAATCAATGTCCGTCACATCGATTACAAGTAGAATCGTTCCTTCTATTTGATTAACTGCTTCAAAAACTTTATCTGACGATACACTATGTTTCTTTAATGAAGCATGGTCTCCATAATGCTTAATACGATAACATCGTTTACAATACGTTGAATCTAAAGAATTTGTATAACCTAATTCTTCTGGATGATTAATTTGAAGCTCTACACCACAACCTACACATTTATTTGTCATTTTTCTTCTCCAACAACATTTTTTCAATACCTCTAAAAAGTTTAGTTAATCCATAATCTTGACGATTTAATCGTTGTACCAGAATGGATTTATACTTGAAACGTTTCGCCAACCATATATCTGTAAACAATTGATCACCAATTACACAAGCATTAGTATATTCTATATTATTTTTACGAATAAATCGACTTAATCTTAGCTTAAATGGTTTCAAGGCTAAATTAATCCCAAAACAGTTATACTTTAGAGATAAATCATGAGCTACATGACTCATATTATTCGAACAAATCAATACCGTTTTACAGTATTGAGCACACTCCTTAAGCCATTTATCGGTTGCTTCATCAACGTGATTATCTCCCTTAATGACTAAAGTATTATCGACATCCAAGATTAAAAAATCAATTTTGTTTGATTTTATCCAATCGATTGAAACATCATTTATTAATTCTTTTATTTCATCTGGTTGAAAATAGTGTTTAATCATATATTTATTATAACAT
>CAYWGS010000102.1:0-5554 GCA_964457525.1 uncultured Erysipelotrichaceae bacterium
AGATATTACTGATGAGTATTTATTAGCTGACTTTAAAACATTGTTGGTTCATGAAGCAGATCAATCTTATACAGAAATTATAGGTAAACTCATTAAATGGCTAAACAGTGATTTGAAAAAAGGCCTATATTTATTTGGTAACCTAGGGACAGGTAAAACTCATATTGCGATGGCTATCTTGAATTTGTTTGCTAAACAAAATAAAAAAGTAGCGTTTGTTAATTGCCCTCAGTTTGCTTATCAATTTTATAGTTCTTATACAGAAGATGATAAACGTGAACATAAATTAGATTTATTACGTAATGCATTTTGCGTTGTGTTTGATGATATTGGGGCTGAAACCTATTCATCATACTTCAGAGATGAAATTCTATTCCCATTATTAAATGAGCGAATGGAGAAACAAAAACTAACTATATTTACCTCAAATCACGAGTTAAAACAGTTAGCAAATCATTTCAGATTTAATCAAAAAGGGGACGATGAATCGCTTAAATCGAATCGTTTAATGGAACGTATAGAACGCATAAGCGATCCATATCTCATTGCAGGGTCAAATCGCAGATTATCACGCTAAATATGTGCTAAAAATTACACAAATCAAGTGTAAAATGGTATCATTTTACTGGACTAAGGAGGCGTGTCTATGCTTAAACGCATTGGAGTTTTAACTTCAGGTGGAGATTCACCTGGTATGAATGCGGCAATTAGGGCTGTAACACGATCTGCGATCTCGCAAGGCGTAGAAGTCGTGGCTATTGAAGATGGTTTTAAGGGTATGGTAGAAGGCAAGATGTACTTGATGAATTCTAAATCCGTCAGTGACATCATGTTTAGAGGTGGTACAATTTTAGGGTCCGCTCGTTTACCTGAATTTAAGGATATTGAAGTTCGCAAGATTGCAATATCTAAATTACAGGAATTTGGAGTTGAAGCGGTTGTGGTGATCGGTGGGGATGGTTCCTATCGTGGAGCATTAGCTTTAACTGAAATGGGTATTAATTGTATTGGATTACCTGGTACAATTGATAACGATATCGTTTCGACTGACTATACAATCGGATTTGATACAGCACTCAATACAGTCATACAAAATATTGACAAATTAAGAGATACAAGTTCATCCCATCATCGCTGTTCGGTGGTAGAGGTAATGGGAAATAAATGTGGTGATTTAGCCTTGTTTTCAGGTCTAAGTTGTGGAGCTGAAATGATTATTACGGCTGAAACCGGTTATGATGAACAAGAAGTATTAAAAAGATTAAGAGAATTAGATGAGAATAGAAAAAAGAAACACGCCATTGTAGTCATAAGTGAAAAGATTACAGATGTTGAGATGTTGGCAAGCAAAATTAGTAAGTTTACTAGTTTTTCGGGTCGTTCTACCGTCTTAGGTCATATCCAAAGAGGGGGTTCACCAACCGCATTCGATCGTGTTTTAGCGACTCGTATGGGAGATTATGCAGTTGAGTTATTGGTCAAAGGAGTCGGTGGGCATTGTGTTGGTTTAGTCGATAATAAGATTACTTCTTTTCCGATTGAAGAAGCATTAGCATTACCAAGACCATCTCGCAAGCAGTTGTTTGGCTTGCACCAACGTTTAATATAGGAGAAATAAAATGAAACAAATTCGTAAAACAAAGATTATATGCACATTAGGTCCAGCAACTGAAACACCAGAGATGGTCACAAAATTAGCTGAAGCAGGGATGAACATTGTTCGTCTAAACTTCTCTCATGGTGATCACAAGACTCATGGCGAACGTATTAAAATGGTACGTGAAGTCAGTGATGTGGCTGGATACAACCTTGGTATCATGCTTGATACAAAGGGACCAGAAATTCGTTGTGGTGAAATGACCGGTGGTATTTTAACTTTTACAAAAGGGGATACAGTCAAGGTTGTTAAGGAACCCGTACTTGGTACCAATGAACGTTTCCATGTTGATTGCCCAGAAATGTATGCCGATGTTAAACCAGGTAACTACTTATTAATCGATGATGGAAAAATGCGTTTAACCATCACGGATGTTCAACCAGGTGAATTAACTTGCCGTATTGAAAACTCGGGTGTTATCAAAACACGTAAGGGTGTTAATGTACCAAATGTTAAACTTTCGATGCCATTCATTTCTGAAAAGGATGAAAGTGATTTACGTTTTGGTTGTCAAATGGATGTAGACTTCATAGCCGCAAGCTTTGTACGTCGTGCATCAGATGTTTTGTCCATTCGTAAGATTTTATTATCGGAAGGTAAGTCAAAGATTCAAATTATCGCAAAGATTGAGAACCAAGAAGGTTACGATAATTTAGATGAAATCTTAGAAGTGTCCGATGGAGTCATGGTTGCGCGTGGTGATTTAGGGGTTGAAGTAAGTACGCAACTTGTGCCTATTTATCAAAAGAAGATTATTAAGCGTGCGAATGAATTGGGTAAACCAGTTATTACTGCAACACATATGTTAGAGTCTATGATGGCAAATCCTCGTCCTACTCGTGCTGAGGCAAGTGACGTTGCGAATGCGGTATTAGATGGTAGTGATGCGATTATGTTAAGTGGTGAAACAGCTGCTGGTGAATATCCATTAGAAGCGGTTAAAACGATGGATACCATTGCGCTTGCGATGGAAGAAATTCTACCTTACCGTGAACGTTTAGACCAAGCGATTAAGTCATCTCGTAAAACAATTCAAGATGCGATTGGTATTTCTGTTGCGGATTCCGCATTACAACTTGATAAAGTTAAAGCAATTGTAGCGTTTACTCAAGGTGGATCAACTGCTCGTCGTATTAGTAAATTCCGTCCGATTGTTCCAATCTTTGCGGTAACATTTACAAAATCTGTTCAACGTAAACTAGAATCTCATTGGGGGGTAATTCCTATCCTATCCGATATTCAGAATGAAATGACAAATGATGATGAACTCGCAACAATCATTGCGAAGGATCGTGGATTGGTTCGTGGGGATTATGTCATTATTACAGCTGGATATCCTACAGGTGAGGGTACCGCTAATATGATGAAGATTGTAGAAATTAAATAATAATCTATAGGGGTAAAACATGAAAACGGTAATTGGAATTGATTTAGGCGGCACTAATGTACGTGTTGCGAAAGTTACAGAAGATGGCCAAATATTACAAGTAGTTTCCGCACCTTCTCATGCATTAGAAGGTACAGAGAAAGTTATGGCTAATCTAAAGGCATTAATTCGTCAAATTGATGGCCTATCAGAGGTATCTGGAATTGGTATTGGAGTTCCAGGTCCAGTAGACACGGTAAAAGGTGTTATGACAATGGCAACCAATTTACCGGGATTTGAGAATTATCCAATGGCTCAAGAGTTAGAACGTGAGTTTAACCTTCCAACATTCGTTGATAATGATGCGAATGTAGCAGGTCTTGCGGAAGCACTTGTTGGGGCTGGTAAAGGTTATAAAATTGTTTATTACATTACACATTCAACAGGAGTTGGTGGTGCTTTAGTTGCGGATGGCAAAGTTATATCTGGAAAGAATGGCTACGCAGGTGAAGTCGGTAACATCATCGTTGAGAGCGAAGGTGAAAAGATTAACCACTTAAACATTGGTGCTGCTGAAAACATCTTTAGTGGAACAGCACTTGTTCGAATTGCGAAACAAAAATTGAATCCAAATATTACTTCTGCTAAAGAGATCTTTGATTTAGCCAAAGAAGGAAATGTTGTGGCTCAAAAGATGATTGATGATATGGCACATTCATTCGCATTACTCTGTTCTGCGATTGGACATGTTGTGGATCCACATGTATTTGTTATTGGTGGTGGTGTTTCAAAATCACATGATATGTACTTTGATAAGGTTTTAGAGAATTATAATAATCTAGTGCATGTTGGTATGCGCAATCCATTGTTCAAACGTGCTGAATTAGCAGAGCCTGGAATCATTGGAGCAGCGATGTTACCAATATCACATGGAATTTAAGGGAGATTTATGCCAAGTAAAAAATTATTGCATAAGTATGCAGAAGTCGCAGTAAAAGTAGGTGCTAATGTTCAAAAGGGCCAACCTTTGATGATTAGTGCAAATGTCGATACAAAAGATTTTATTCGTATTTTAGTCGAAGAAGCGTATAAAGCTGGCGCATCACATGTGTCTGTTCGTTACAATGATGAAATTATTAATCATCATAATTATGAATATTGTGATTTAGATGTATTGGGAACTGTTCCAAACTACATTGTTGAACAATTTAATTATTATGTTGAAAAAGGATATGCTTTAATTTCTGTTCATGCAGAAACACCAGGTCTAATGGCTGATATTGATCCAATTAAGATTCAAACAGCTGCAGTCGCAAATAATAAAGCATTAAAATCATGGCGTGAACATACCATGGGTAATCGTACTCAATGGTGTGTTATCTCTGTCCCTACACCAGGTTGGGCTAGACGTGTGTTCCCTGAATATACGGAAGACTTAGCCATTGATGCATTATGGGAAGCCATTTTTAATGCAGTTCGTGTTACTGAAAACAATGATCCAGTTTCTGAGTGGGAAAAACACAATGAAACATTGCATAATCACAATGAAGCATTAAACAACTATAACTTTAAGTCACTTCACTTTAAGAATAGTTTAGGAACAGATTTAGTTGTGGAACTTATTCAAAATCATGTTTGGGCAGGTGGTAATGAGAAGAGTACGAAGGGTATTGTATTTAACCCGAATATGCCTACTGAAGAAACATTCACAATGCCTTATAAATATGGTGTTAATGGACGTGTCTATGCATCCAAACCACTTAACTATAATGGAAATCTAATTCGTGATTTCTGGTTAGAGTTTAAAGATGGTAAAGTTGTGGATTATGATGCAAAAGAAGCGAAAGATGCATTGAAGAGTTTAATTGAGTTTGATGAAGGTTCATCTTACTTAGGTGAAGTTGCACTCATCTCTCATGATTCTCCAATCTCGAATAGTAATATACTATTTATGAATACCTTATTTGATGAAAATGCTTCTTGTCATTTAGCGTTAGGTCGTGCTTATCCAATGAATGTTAAGGGTGGCAATGACATGACTCAAGCTGAACTAGATAAATTAGGTTCAAATAATTCGATGGAACATGAAGACTTTATGTTTGGAAGTGCAGATATGTCCATTATTGGATTAACCCAAGATGGTAAAGAAGTTGTTGTATTTAAAGATGGTAATTTTGCATTCTAAGTAAGTGAGAAATCATTTACTTTTTCTTAAGAAAGGATTTATATGAAAAAAACACTTTATTTAATGAGACATGGTCAAACTCTGTTTAATGTCAGACGAAAGGTACAAGGTTTTTGTGATTCGCCTTTAACTGAACTTGGTATTAAACAAGCACAGATCGCTCGTCGTTATTTTGATAACAATCACATCACTTTTGATCAAGCATACTCTTCCACATCCGAAAGAGCGAGTGATACTTTAGAAATTATTACAAGTCATGAATACAAACGTCTCAAAGGATTAAAAGAATGGAACTTTGGAACCTTTGAAGGTGAGAGTGAAGACTTAAACCCTAAACTACCTTACG
>CAYWGS010000103.1:0-5479 GCA_964457525.1 uncultured Erysipelotrichaceae bacterium
GGCAATGTTAGATTATTTCTTTAGTTTAATCTTTGAAGATGGGTAGAAGTGACTGAAGATGTGGATCGTTTAGTCAAAGAATATTTACCTAATTTCTCACAATGGTTAATCGTTTCTCAATCCGAAGTTAAACTTGGATCAGAAACAAAAGTTAGTGTTGAAAAAGCAAGTGGAGTTACTTGCCCACGTTGTTGGAATGTGACACATAGTCATGCGGAAGATGGTTTATGTGATCGTTGTGCAGCTGTATTAAAGGATTAAGTACTCGAAAGAGTACTTTTTTGTTATACTTGTGCTATGGAAATCACATCAAATCAAAATACAACGTATAAACAATGGATGAAACTTCATCAAGCAAAATATCGTTCAGAATATCGACGTTTTTTAGTTGAAGGCGAACATCTTGTCGAAGAAGCGTTAAAGGCAAAATGTGTAGAAGCAATTATTATTCGGTATGGACATAAAACATCTTATAAAGGAACAATCTACGAATTAAAAGATAATTTGTTTGATAAACTTTGTGTAACTCAATCCAAAGAAAATATTATCGCTTTGTGTACTTTCTCAGATTTAAAAGTTAAGAATGAAACTCGAATTTTAATCTGTGATCAGATTCAAGATCCAGGTAATATGGGGACCATGATTCGTACAGCTTTATCATTTGGTTTTGATAAAATCTTATGTTCTAAAGATTGTGTCGATGTCTATAATGAAAAAGTTATACGAGCATCTCAAGGTGCGATGTTTCATATTGTGACTGAGTCGGTTGATTGTATAAAATCAATCGAAGATTTGAAAAAATCGGGTTTTAAAGTCTATGGGACAGGTTTTAATCAATCGATTCCTCTTGAATCGGTTAAACCGAATGAAAAATTAGCCGTTGTTTTAGGAAATGAAGGAAAAGGTGTAAGAGTTGAAGTCTTACGTAAATGTGATTCAATTATTCGAATTGAAACGAGTAAGTTTAATAGTTTGAATGTTGGAGTTGCGACAGGGATCTTGTTGCATTATTTTAGAAAATAGTTTGGATTATTTTGATTGTTTTGGTATACTATTGATGTAAATCAAAGCTGGGACATAGTAACAGAGCCCTTTAGAGAGAATAACAAGTGCTGAAAGTTATTCATTATCTGTGAATTCACCCCAAAGAGGAGTTAATCACTCACGGTCCCACCGTTATCGGATTGAGCTGTGTCGAAAGACAAAGCAGGATGGTACCGCGATTTTCGTTCCTGTAGGAGCGATTTTTTTATTTTAAGGAGAACTATGGAAAAACTAAGAAAAGATGGTTTAGAAGCGATTCAAGCATGTACGAACTTAAATGAGCTTTCTAATGTTCGTAATGAGTATTTGTCTAAAAAAGGTTTAGTTTCACAGTTGATGTTGCAGATGAAAGATTTAACACCAGAAGAAAAGCCAGCGTTTGGATCTAAAGTGAATGAGTTGAAACAAACTTTAGAAAACGCATTTAAAGTTAAAGAAGCTGAATTAGAAGATTTAAAACTCAATGAACAATTGAAACTAGGAAAGATTGATATCACATTACCTTCCAGTTTACCAAGAGTTGGAACACTTCATCCTTTAACTGTAGTTCAAACAGAAATTGAACAGTTCTTTATTGGAATGGGCTATTTAGTAGAAGAAGGCCCTGAAGTTGAACTCGACTACTACAACTTTGAAAGAGCAAACATTCCACAGAATCATCCTGCACGTGATATGCAAGATACTTTCTATATCAATATGGAATGGTTACTTAGAACACATACGACCGCAATTCAAACGCGTACACTCGAAGCTTATAAAGGTGAAGTACCAATTAAGGTTATTTGTCCTGGTAAGGTTTATCGTAAAGATGATGATGATGCGACACATTCACACCAATTCGTTCAAATGGAAGGTTTGGTAGTGGGTAATAAGATTTCATTATCCGATTTAAAAGGAACACTTGAGAAACTTGCTAAACATATGTTTGGCGATGCACGTGTGATTCGTTTTAGACCATCTTATTTCCAATTCACTGAACCAAGTGTAGAAGTCGATGTATCCTGTCATATTTGTAATGGTAAGGGATGTCCAACGTGTAAACATACGGGTTGGATTGAAATTCTAGGTGCAGGGATGGTTCATCCAAATGTATTGCGTATGGCGGGTTATGATCCTGAAAAGGTGAGTGGATTTGCGTTTGGACTAGGCGTTGAGCGTGTTGCGTTACTAAAATATGGTATCGATGATATTCGTCAATTCTATACAAATGATCTACGCTTTTTATCGACATTCCGTCGTTTTGAGTAGGAGAAACACATGAAAGTAAGTTTAAAATGGTTAAGCAAATACGTTGATTTAAACGATATTACGGCTGATAAATTAGCAGATACTTTAACCCTAGCAGGGTTGGAAGTTGAAAGTGTGGATGCGGTTGCGCATGGTACAAATCTTGTGATTGGGGAAGTATTAGAATGTGAGAAACATCCAGAATCCGATCATTTATCTAAGACATTGGTAAATGTTGGAGATGAAGTCTTATCCATCGTGTGCGGTGCACCGAATGTTCGTAAAGGTCAGAAGGTTATTGTCGCAAAGGTTGGGGCAGTTCTTCCAGAAGTTACAATCAAAAAGGCTAGTATTAAGGGTGTTGAGAGTTGTGGGATGATTTGTTCACTTCTTGAGTTAGGGGTAGATCCTAAACACTTAAGTGATGAACAAAAGTCAGGGATTGAAGTACTTGATCCAAGTGTAGAAGTTGGAAAAGAAGCATTATATACTTTAGGTTTAGATGATGTGATTATTGATATTAAACAAACTCCAAATCGTAATGATTTTAATGCATTATGGTCTGTTGCGTATGAAGTATCCGCATTATTAAAGCGAGATATTATGATTCCTTGGAAAAAAGATTATCATGTTCAAGGATCTAAGAGTTCACTTGTAATTGGGTCAGAGACATCCAATTGTCCATTGTTCTTAGGTAAGATGATTGGAAGTGTTAAAGTAGGACCAAGTCCTGAATGGTTAAAACGTGATTTAGAATCTGTTGGAATGAAATCAATTAATAATGTGGTTGATATCTCTAACTATGTCATGGTTGAAACTGGACAACCTTTACATTTCTATGATGCGTCAAAATTAACAAAAACTGAGATTATTGTTAAAGATCAACAAGTTGGTAAAATTAAGACTTTAGATGAGTCTGAGTTAGATTTAGAACTCGATGATATCGTTATTACTTCCAATGGATCACCAATTGGTTTAGCCGGTATTATGGGTGGAGATGATAGTAAGATTGATGAAAATACACAATCCATTATTATCGAAGCTGCACAATTTGATCCTACCCGTATTCGTCACACATCCCGTAGAGTTAATCTATTAACAGATGCAAGTTTGCGTTTCCAAAAAGGCATTGATCCAATGGCAACCTATAAAGCAATGGACCGTGCTGTTGAGTTATTAGTTGAATATGCAGGGGCAAGTTTAATTGAAGAAACTCAAGTTCATGGAAGTGTTAATACTGAGTTTAAACAAGTGAGTGTGAAGCATTCTCATATAGAAAGATTATTAGGAACACGTGTTACTTTAGAAGAATGTGTTGATATCTTCAAACGTTTATATTTCAATCCAAGTGTAGATGGTGAATTGATTCGTTGTACAATACCAAGTTATCGTTTAGATATCGATGTGGCAGAAGATTTGATTGAAGAAGTTGGTCGTATTATTGGCTATGCGGATTTAAAAGGTACTTTACCGGTTATGCCAAGTACACAAGGGGGATATAACCCACGCCAAAAAATGCGTCAAAAGATTCGTCAATTAGCGCTTGGATTTGGGATGAATGAAGTTATTACTTATACTTTAGTTCATGAAGATAAGTGTAAAGAAGGGGTTTATCCGTTAGAAAATCCTGCACGACTCATGTCTCCACTTAGTGAAGAAAGACGTTATGTACGTAATAATCTATTAACGAGCTTACTTGATACCGCAAGTTATAACCAAGCTCACAAGATGAAGGATTTCCAAATTTTTGAAATCTCTAATTTAAATACCATGCAAGAAAATCAAGAACGACTTGCGTTTGTGTTGAGTGGTACGCATGAAGTATCAATTTGGCAGAAACAAAATACAGCGTATGATTTCTATAGCGCAAAAGGGATTGTCGAAAGAGTCTTATTTGAATTAGGCTTTGCGTCATCTCGTATTAAATTTGAATCCAATGAAACATCGAGTTTCTTCCATCCTCTACGTTCTGCGATTGTCACAATCGATAAGAAGGTTGTTGGGGTAATTGGTGAAATTCATCCAAAAGTTGCTAAACGTTATGATGTAAGTACTGTGATTATGGGTGAGATTATTCTTGAAAAGTTATTTGAACTTAAGACATCTAAGATTAAGTTTGTACCAATTAATAAATTACCAAGTGTAGTTCGTGATATTGCCTTAGTTTGTGATGAGAATACGCTTGCGTCTGATATCGAAAAAGTAATTCGTTCTGTTTCTAAAGATATGATTCAATCGGTAACAATTTTCGATGTTTATCAAGGGGATAAAGTTGAAAAAGGTAAGAAATCAATCGCATTAAAAGTCGTTTATCAAGCGCCTGATCATACATTAAGTGAAGAAGAAATTACAAGTTTATATCAAAAAACAATTGAAGCATGTAAAAAAGGCTTGAATGCTGAGTTACGTATCGCTTAAAATTAAGTGTGGATTTAACAATATAAAGGTGGTGTACTTATGGGACGCGCATTTGAAGTAAGAAAAAAGGCAAGAGAAAAAACGAATGCCTCAAAGACAAAGATTTATTCACGTTTTGGAAAAGAGTTGTTTATCGCAGCGAAAGCAGGTATTCCTGATCCAGAAATGAACCAAGGCTTAAAACGTATGATTGAACGTGCTAAGGCGAATCAAGTGCCTGCAGACGTTATTAAACGTGCGATTGATAAGGCTAAAGGTGGTTCTGAAGATAGTTATACGAGTGTTCGCTATGAAGGGTATGGTCCAGGTAACTGTACCATTATCATTGATTGCTTAACAGATAATGTAAATCGTACAGTAAGCGATGTTCGTAACTGTTTTACGAAGACTAAATCGAAGATGGGTGTATCAGGGTCTGTTTCACATCTCTATGATCATATCGGAATTCTTGCATTTCCATTTGACAATGAGGAACAGGTTCTAGATACATTGATTGAACATGATGTTGATGTTGTGGATGTTGAGAAGGAAGATGAAACGATTAACGTTACGGTTCATCCAAATGATCTCTACAAGGCAAAAACCGCAATTGAATCCATTTTACCGGAAGTTGAGTTTAGTGCTCTAGAAACAACAATGGTCCCTCATGATACTGTACAATTGAGTGGTGATGATGTGGACTTATTCAATCGTTTTATGAATATGATTGATGAATTAGATGATGTACAAAACGTATATCACAATGTAGAAGAATAAAGAGGCTGTAACGAATAAACAGCTTTGAATAGAA
>CAYWGS010000104.1:0-5442 GCA_964457525.1 uncultured Erysipelotrichaceae bacterium
ATCTAGATCTAAACAAGAATGAAATAATTATATTCAATTTCCATTACTCTAGCTCTAACTCATTCTATAAGAAATTAGGTGCTAGCATTATCAAACAAACACATCAATTAGAAGAAAAAGTTCCGATTGATGCATTCTCATGTGATCTACAAGACATGTTAAACAACATTAATCAACGAATTAATAAATATCCACTCTAAAAAAATAACACTGTAATCAGTGTTATTTTGCTCTATTCTTAGATACCGCTATTAATATCTCACGGGTTAATTTACATGCAAGTGCAGTACTTGCGCCAGATTGATCATAGATTGGTGATAGTTCATTAATATCATATCCTACAATATTTAAATGACTCATGGCTAAGACTGAATTTAAAAGTTGAGTAAAGTTAATACCACCTGCTTCAGGTGTTCCAGTGCCTGGGAAGTTGGATGGATCTAGAACATCAAGATCAATCGTAATATAGACAGGTTTTCCCTTTAATTGAGGAAGGATATCCACCAAAGTATCACAACTACTCTTTTCAATGTAACTGTGTTCTTGAGCAAACACAAACTCTTCACGGGCTCCAGAACGTAATCCAAAATGGAAAATCTTGTGATCTCCTACCAAGTCATAACAACGTTTTAGAACAGTCGCATGGGAATAGTATTCACCATAATACGTATCTCTTAAATCCGTATGTGCATCAAAATGGATGATGTGTAAATCAGGATATTTCTCAAATACCGCTCTAACACTTCCATAGGTTACCGTATGTTCTCCACCAATCATAAAAGGAATCTTATTATCCTTTACAATTGCTTTAGAACGCTCATAAATTGCTTCTAATGCACGTTCTGCACTTCCAAATGGCAATATGAGGTCACCACTATCACACACCTTACAGTCCTCTAAACCGTAATCAGAATAAGGACTGTATAATTCTAAACCAATGGATTCTGTACGAATCGCTGAACTCGCAAAACGAGTTCCAGGACGATACGAAGTAGTGGAATCAAACGGTGCTCCAAACAAAACAATCTCCGCATCTTCATATTCACTGACACAACCCACAAACGTTTGAACATTCTTATTTAATGTCATACTCTAATAGCTCCTTTACGTAGTTTGGTAAGGCAAAACTGCCTTTATGTAAATCTGTATTGTAATAACGTGTTTTTAAACCTAACTGATGAACGGCCTCTTCATTTAAATCCTTTACTGGATCATACTTCTTACTCGCAAAACCAAATAACCAATAACCTGATGAGAATGTAGGTATATGTGCTTGATACATCTTAACAATCGGAAACTTCTCTTTTAATCGTTTAATCGATTTCTGTATTGCCTTAACATTAAAATCATAATAAGGAGATTCATGTTGATTGACTAAAATCCCATCATCCTTAAGCGCATTAAAGCAGTTACCATAGAACTCCCTTGAGAACAATCCTTCACTCGGACCAATTGGATCTGTTGAATCCACTAAGACCAAATCATACACCTTTTTATTTGAACGAACAAAACGCAAACCATCTTCAAATATGATTTTTACTCTTGGATCATTCAATGCATACGATGTCTTCTCAAAATACTCTTTACTAATACGTACCACTTCTTCATCAATCTCTACCATATCAATGGATTCAATCTTAGGATATCGACACAATTCACGAATCGTTCCACCATCCCCTGCACCAATCACCAACACACGTTTTATATTGGGATTAACTGCCATAGGAACATGAACCATCATATCATGATAGATAAACTCATCCTTCTCAGTCATGGTCACATTTCCATCCATAACTAAGATCTTCCCAAACTCAGGCGTATCAAATACGTCGATTCTCTGAATTCCCGTTTCTACGCTTACCAATTGACGATTGGTACGAATCGAGAATCGCACATTTTCACTGTGTTCTTCCGTAAACCAATATTCCATTTAGACCTCCAATACATTAATATACTCAATGTTTGTATCTTCAATACCGGTTAAAAAACTTCCTACTTCTTTTGCGTATAAGATATAATCAATCGCTACCTGTGTAATCTCTTCGCCTGGTGCTACAATTGGAATACCGGGAGGGTACACCATAATGGATTCACCACTGATACAACCCAATGCATCTGTAATCTTCATTGGCTTCATCTTTGAATAATACGCTTTCTGTGGAGATACCTTCACTATAGGATTGATATAGTCAAATGGAATCATCGACTTATTATCTGTTTCATAACTATCCTTAATATCTTGTAGAGCAGAAATCAAACGTTCAATCTGAGCCTTTGAATCCCCTATCCCAATAATTGCTAGAATATTCCCCAAATCACCTAATTCAACTTGTATATCATATTCATCTCGTAAGATATCATAGATTTCAGTCCCTGCTAAACCAATACCACGTGTATGGATTGTCAATTTAGTTGGATCTAAATCAAATACACTATCACGATTAATCATCGCATTATCAAACGCATAATAACCTTCAATGCTCGATATTTCTTCTCGTGCATACTTTGTTAAACATAAAACCTGATCAAAAACTCTTTCTCCCTGCAGTGCTAAGAACTTTCTTGTTATATCCAACGATGATAACAACAAATACGATCCACTGGTTGTTTGCGTAAGATTGATCACTTGTCGAATCTCAGCTAATCGTTCTTTATCTTTAATCAATAAAATCGAACTCTGTGTTAAACTCCCACCCGTCTTATGCATGCTCACCGCAGCCATATCTGCCCCAGCATCCATTGCACTAATTGGCAATCCTGATTTAAAGTAAAAATGTGTTCCATGCGCTTCATCCACACAAACTTGCATCCCATGTCGATGCGCTAATTCTACGATTCCTCGTAAATTACTACATACCCCATAATAAGTTGGATTATTGATAAAAATCGCCTTTGCGTCAGGATTTTCTAAAATGGCTTGTTCCACACTGGATAGCTTCATTCCAAGGGGAATTCCATACTTTGGATGTACATCTGGATTAACATAGACTGGAATTGCTCCTGTTAAAATAAGTGCATAGATAACCGAACGATGAACATTTCGAGGAAGAATAATCTTCTCATTTGCTCGAGCGACTGATAACACCATCGTTTGTACCGCAGAAGTTGTGCCATTTAACATAAAAAATGCATGACCTGCATGAAATGCCTCTGCTGCTAACTCTTCAGCCTCTAAGATTACTCCACTAGGATGGCATAAATTATCTAAATCTTTTCTTGAATTGACATCATACCTTAAACACTTCTCACCTAAAAAATCACGTAACATCGGATTCCCTTTACCTTGTTTATGACCTGGGACATCAAAAGCGACGGTACGCTTGTATGCATGGGTTTCCATCGCTTCCGCAATGGGTGCTCGTGACTGATCTTTCTTTAAATCATTCATTTTATATTCCTATCTTATCGTTATTTACACACACTATCAATCAAGATGATTGTTTACTAATGCCAAACAAATTATACAGTTTTGTCAAAATTATACAATTAATTTTTTTGATATTTATCATGAAATTTTAATACTCTATTTTTCTTAAGATTAATTCAATTTTTTTGAAACGTTTGAGTCAAATATTTCATAAAATATGTAAACTAGAGTATAATTAATTTCATTAAGGAGATTCTATGGAAAACAATTTAGTCTTAAAAAGAAACGAAGTCCCAACCGAATTAACATGGGATATTAGTACCGTATTTGAAAATGTCGAAGCCTTTGAAAAATCATTTAAAGAAATCGAAGGATTATTACCTCAAGCACAGAAATATCAATCTAAACTTGCATCAAGTGCAGAATTCTTATTTGATGCTTTAACGTACCGAAATGAAGTATTAAAGAAGATTGAACACCTTTATACTTATTCACATCTTTTAAGTGATCAAGATACGAGTAATACCGAAAACCAAGCACTTCAAAGTCGTGCACGTACACTATACAGTAAGGTAATTAGTGCGATATCCTTCTTTGAAACTGAACTCTTAGAAGCAGATGAAAATGTACTACGTGAGTATTTGAAGAAAGATGAATTAAAACTTTACACGCATGAATTTGAATTGATGTTTGAACGTCGTAAATACATTCTAAGTGAAAAAGAAGAACTCTTACTCGCTAAAGCGAGTGATGTGTTTGATGGAAGTAGTGAAACATTCTCTGTATTAAACAATGCGGATTTAAAGTTTAAACCGATTGAAACAGAAAGTGGTGAAGTATATCCATTATCCCATGGCCGTTATGGATTGTATCTCGAAAGTAAAGATCGTTCCATTCGTGAAAAAGCATTCAAGAATGTCTATGCGAGTTACCGTGATTTAAAGAATACTTTCGCATCTACATTAAGCAATACTGTTAAACTACATAATTTAAATGCCGATGTTCGTGGATTTAGTAGTGCTAGAGCAGCAGCTCTATTTGCGAATCATATTCCTGAATCGGTTTATGATGCACTCGTAGAGGCAATCAATCAACGACTCAATCTATTACATAAATATGTTGATTTACGTAAACAATCCTTAAAATTAGATGAAGTTAGAATGTATGACCTTTATGTACCGATGGTAGAGGATGTAGAATTTAAATTCACTTACCAAGAAGCTCAAGAAATCATTCTAAAGGCATTATCTGTATTAGGGGATGATTATGTATCTGTGCTTAAAAAAGCGTTTAATGAACGTTGGATTGACGTTTTAGAGAATGAAGGTAAACGTAGTGGTGCTTATTCAAGTGGAAGCTATACAACCAATCCATTTATCTTACTCAACTGGCAAGATAACTTAGATAATGTCTATACCCTTGCACATGAATTAGGTCATAGTTTACATTCGTATTATTCAAGACTTAACCAAGACTACATCTACGGTAGTTATTCCATCTTCGTTGCGGAAGTCGCATCCACAACGAATGAAAACTTATTGACTGCTTACTTACTAAAGAAATACAAAGACCCTAAGATTCAAGCCTATATCATTAATCACTATTTAGATGGTGTTAAGGGTACAGTCTATCGTCAAACTCAATTCGCAGAATTTGAACACTTCATTCATAAATCACTACAAGATGGTATCGCATTAACCAGTGATTATCTATGTGAAAACTATGGAAAGATCAATCAAAAATACTATGGTGAAACAATGGTATACGATGATGAAATCAAGTATGAATGGGCACGTATTCCTCACTTCTATTACAACTATTATGTTTATCAATATGCGACAGGCTTCAGTGCCGCATCCGCATTAAGTTATAAAATTCTAAACGAAGGTGAATCCGCTGTTAAGAACTATCTAAAATTCTTATCTGCGGGATCCAGTGTTACTCCAATTGATGCCCTACTCATAGCAGGGGTTGATATGCGTAGTAACCAAGCAACCTTAGACGCATTAAAACTCTTCGAACTTCGCTTAAATGAACTTGAAGAACTACTCAAGAAGTAAAAAAACGGAAATTTC
>CAYWGS010000105.1:0-5366 GCA_964457525.1 uncultured Erysipelotrichaceae bacterium
TGGACCTTTTCATTTGTCTTCTATTCAAAGCTGTTTATTCGTTACAGCCTCTTTTGTTTATTCAAAGCGTAATGCTTCAACAGGTTCAAGTTTACTTGCGGTGTACGCTGGATAGATTCCGAATATTACACCAATGGTAAGTGAGAAGACTAGTGATAACATCACCGCATCTAAGCCTAAGATGACATTGAAGTCTGTGAGATAAGTGATGAGTACAGTACCTAAGTAACTTACGAGTAATCCAAGACCTCCACCGAGTGTTGTGATAATAATAGCTTCAATTAAGAATTGAGCTAAGATTTGAGATTGTCGAGCACCCAGTGCTTTGCGTATCCCAATTTCTTTTGTACGTTCACGTACCGTAACAAGCATGATATTCATAATCCCAATCCCACCAACAATGAGTGAAATCGATGCGATTCCAGATAAAAGGGTCGTAAGTAGGGACATGAGTGTATCTAAAACACCTAAGATTTGTGTTTGTGAGAAGGCACGATAACTGCTGGTAGATGGCATAATCGTCTCTAAGTATGTGAGAACTCGATTAAGGGTAAAGTCTACATTATCTTCTGATGCGGCTTCAATGTAGAAGGTTTTACTAATACTACCAAATCCACTCATACGTGCAGCATAACGAATTGGAATATAAACCATCATATCGTTATCACCACTGAAGTTGGTTCCTCTTTCCTCTGCGATACCTACAATTGTGAATGGCATGCCTTTGATAATAAGGGTATTGCCAATAACTTCTTGGTTAGGGAATAAAAGGGAAGGGATTTTTGATCCAACGACGACTACAGGCGTATCATAATTTAAGTCAAATTCTGAGAGGAATCGTCCTTGACTCATATCTAAACGATTGATACTTGCGTACTTATCGTTGACGCCACTGATGGATACATTCACATCTTGTCCTTCTACAACATAAACGGCAGAAGAGGAGATCAGTTGTGAATAGTCTTTAATGAGCGCTGCTTCTTGAATATCATCTAACCAATCATTTGGAAGATTTCCTTGGCGATCGGTTACGTTAACAAAAATAAGATTGGATCCAATACCACGAATTTGATTCGCCGCTTCTTCTCTAGCACTATTGCCGAGTGACATGAGTAGGATAACGGATGCGACCCCGATAATAACACCAAGGGTTGTGAGTAAAGCGCGGATTTTATGAGCAAGTACGGATCGAAGGGCAATCGCAAAATATTCTTTAATCATGGTGATCCCTTCTTTCATCGCTCACAACAACACCATCTCTTAAGGTAATAATCCGATTTGTTGTTTGAGCAACATCCGGATCATGAGTAATGATGATAACGGTTTTACCGTCTTGGTTAAGCTTTTTGAGTTGATTGAGGACTTCAATTCCAGTATTGGTATCCAGTGCACCGGTGGGTTCATCGGCTAAGATAATCGCTGGATTATTTGCAAGTGCACGTGCGATTGAAACACGTTGTTGTTGACCACCGGAAAGTTCAGTGGGTTTATGGCCTGTTCGATCGCTTAAACCGACGAGAGAGAGTAATGCATGTGCTTTCTCTTCTCTTTCTTTTTTATGAACTTTTGCGTAGGTCATGGGCATCATGACGTTTTCAAGTGCGCTGAAGTTATTTAATAAGTTAAATTGTTGGAAGACGAATCCTATTTGTTGGTTACGGATATCGGCTAGTTCATCTTTATCATAATCTTGGATGGGAATACGATTGAGTTCGTAATAGCCACTACTTACGACGTCTAAACAGCCGATGATGTTCATGAGGGTGGATTTACCACTTCCAGAAGGACCAACAATGGCGACGAATTCACCTTCATCAATATGGATGTCAATACCGTTAAGAGCCATAACGATATTGTCGCCCATCACATATTTTTTGGTTACATTTTCTAATTTAATCATTGTTCGTGAAGACTGGGAAAAGGGAGGACTCTTCGATAATTACGATTTCTTTTCCTTCAAGATTATCACCAATAACCTCAACATTGAAGGCGTCCGCTATTCCAGTTTCGATTGGGATATAGTAATCGGATTGTTTGGCTCTTGTATTTTTTAGCCATTCTGCAGAAATTAAATAACGTTGTGTATTTTCGTTTACAATTGCTTCAAATGGTACGACAAGAATGTTTGATTTTGTTTCAGTCACAATCTTTGCGCTTGCGCTCATTCCAATGAATAAAGGCGCATCTTCTCCATCAAAATCGATGGTGACAGGGTAGGTCGTATAGTCTAAATTGGTATTACCGACAAGTCCAATATGCGATACCGTTCCGGCAAAACTACGTTCAACCGCTTCGACATAGACTTCTGCAGTTTGACCTAATTCAATCTTATGAATGTCCGTTTCAGTAATATTGATCACAAGCTTTAAGGATTCTGGATTGGATACGACAAATTCAGGGCTAACACTGGATGCGACAGCTGTCACAACCCCATCACGTGTTGCGTACACTTTAGTGTTTGCTTGCATGTTGGTTTGATATTCACCTAACTTTTGACCTTTGGTAACTGAATCACCCACTTTTACATTGAGTTGAGTAACAGTACCATCGAGGTCAAGTTTTGTTTCATTGGAGGCTTCGATTTTACCATTCACATAGTAATCACCATAACCATCCACAAACATCTTACTTACTGCACTCATTCCTACAAGTGCAGCTTGATTTTGTCCTTCAAAAGTTATCACAACAGGATAAGTCGTATTTACACCGATGGTTGTGCCTACTTTAGAAATACTGGATACAGATCCATAGAATGTAACATCAATTGCAGATACATAAACTTCTGCATATTGATAGAGTTGAATCTTATTGATTTGAGTTTCAGGTACACTAATCTGCATCTTGAATTGAGATGAATTAGAGATGGCAAGTTGTGTTCCAAGTTGAAGAGGGATTGAAGTCACAACGCCTGTTATTGGCGCAATGATATCTGACGTACTACTGGTTTTTGTATATTCGCCTAATACATCACCTTTCTTCACCACATCACCTAAGCTGACATTGACTTTGCTAACAGTTCCACTTAAACGGATATTATCCTGATCATTGGATGTAATTTTTCCAGTTGATAGAGATACTAGACTAATTTGATTGCGTGTAATGGTTGTGGTTTTAATGTTATCCGCAACATTATTCTGATTGGATAGTACTGAGATACCAATAATTCCAACAAGTAACACAATTCCTAAAATCCATAACCATTTTTTTGACTTCTTATTTTTTTTCATAATTCTCCTGGTTGTCGAAATATTCGATCATTTTTTCAAGTATGCGATTAAAATTCTTACTGTCTTCTTCTCCTAAGTATTCAATGAGTGGATTGATGCCTTCCTCATAGAACTTAATGCCTTCTTCTAAGGTTTTTAATCCATATTTTGATAATTGAATTAAAGAACTACGCTTATCGATTTCTGATTTAACACGTTCGATATATCCTTGTTTCTCTAATAGGGTAATGAGTTGTGTTGCGGCATGTGCACTAAAGTGATAAGTCTCTTTTATTCTACTAATTGGAATCGGACCCTTTAGTGTTAAGTGATGGATCATCATTAAGTGTTGATACGGGATATTTCGATCATCGACATAACGCTCAAAATAGCGTGCATCGATGGATCGTAATCGTCTAAGATTTAAAATAATGGAATCATAATGGATTGATTTTTTCATGGGCTTCCTTTCTAAGGTTGATTGTAGGTATTGATTTTCTTCAATAGTGTGACAAATTGATTAACTTCTTCTTGATTTAATGCATTCATAAGTTCATTCATCTTATCTTTACTCTCTAAGAGTAGTTCATCCAGACTCATTTTTAATTGAATGATGATTTGTCTACGATCTCGTTCATCCAAGATACGTTCAATACAACCTCGTTTTTCAAGTTGATTGAGAATAGGAGAGAGTGCTGATCGGGATAGCCGAGTTCATCACTGAGTTTTGATGGTAAGATGTGATTGTTTGATTGACATTGTTCCTTGTATAGAACGGTAAGAATCATAATCTCAGCTAAGCTTAGTTCATTCTTTTTGTGTTTTGGCTTGAACCAAAAAAGAAAGTGGTGCAGTTCTATTAACAATTCTTTGGCTATCATATTTCTCCTTTTAGTTCATACGTTTGAATTATTAAACTATACACATTATAAGCACAGATTAGTTAATTTGCTTAAATTATGCTCATTATTATTCAATAAAAAACACTTCATATGAAGTGTTCATTTATTACTTCTTGAGTGAATCTCGAATTTCTTTGAGTACCGATAATGTATCTTCTTGAGGTGCACTCACTTCTTCCTTTATTTCTTCTTTACGTTTGAACTGTGTTATCAGTTTAATGATAAAGTAGATGCTAATCGCAATGGCTAAGAAATCAATGGTGTTTTGTATGAAGTTTCCATAAAGTATCGCAACTTCAGTTTCAGTTTCGGTTGCGGCTTTTAGAATAATCTTTAAATCCGTAAAGTTAACACGTCCAGTGAGTGATGATAAGATTGGCATTAATATATCATTGACCAAAGATGAGACAATCTTTCCGAATGCTCCCCCGATAATGACCCCAACTGCTAGATCAATTACATTGCCCTTAAAGGCAAATTGTTTAAAATCGTTTAAGTGTTTTTTCATATAAACTCCTTTTTTATCATTATATGTAAGACTTGTGTTACTTACAAGTTTTATAAACAAGTTGGTAAAAAAATGATAAACTATAATCATAAGTGGGGCTTTATATGAAATGGAATTACCTAGCTGAGCTTGTGTCCGTTTTCTACCTATCCATTCTAATTGTATATTCAAGACGCTATAAGCTTTATCCAAGTATGCGTAATTTGTATTTTGTGCGCATGTTGAGGCTTATCTTTTTAAATTTGATTGTTTCTCTCATTACTGTTTATTTTACACATGAGTATCATTTGATTTCTGCTTCTCTAAATCTTGTGATTCATACAATCTTTTACCTAATTTATCCTTTGATCTCTGTTTTGTTTTTCTTATATACCTTATTTGTCATTTATGAGGATTATGAATTCAAGATTAAGCGTATTCGAATGATTTCTTCGAGTGTGTATGCTATTTATTCTATTTGTGTTTTGTTAAACATGGTTTTTGGATTTATGTTTAAGATTGATGAAGTAAATGGTTATGTTGCATATCCGCTTGAGGGATTAATTTTCTTGGTTGGTTATTTCTATATGATTTTGATGCTTGTGTCTATTTTTCTGAATCGTAAGAAGATTGATCCTTATTTACAATTGGTTTTATTGAGTTATTTTGTAATTACGACTGTGTTTATAACAATTCAATACTTTTATCCTCAGTTTATCTTAGTTGGTACTGCGTCTGCTTTATCGATATTAATTATGTATCTTTATATAC
>CAYWGS010000106.1:0-5311 GCA_964457525.1 uncultured Erysipelotrichaceae bacterium
GCATTTTTTCAAACCTTGATAAGTTTGGTATAATTGTAAAGATGAAACGTTGGCAAGAAAAAATTCCGAGTATTAATTTAGCCTTAATCAATCTAATTTTGATTTTTTTAATCGTTTTAGCTTTTATTGTTGGACCAACCAATAAAATGTGGTTTGATCAACAAAAAGTACTTAACAAAGTAATTGAACGATTAGAAATTGATACTTGTAATAATATTGTTTCTTATTATTTCGATAAACAGATGTATTCCGCACAATGTACCATTAATGAAGTTGAATATTATCTCTTCTTTGATGATAATGCCATTCTATACGATAAGATACCGGTTGATGTAAGTAAAGAAACCGAAGATTATATGAACCTTTTAGATCAGTACTCAATAAGTAATAGTAGTTATCAACTCATCTATTATAAAAATAAAATTGGATACTGGATTAAATCAAAACAGGGTGAATATATTTTTGATTACAGTAGTTTAGATGTTATGTTGAAAGTGAGATTTTAATATGAAATATGATTCCCATAAGAGATACTTTAATCGCAAAAACTGGATTTTAGAAGAAAACTATCGTCTTGATTTAACTCCGCTTGAAACCCTTGTGTTATTAAATATTGAGCATTTCAATGAGTTTAGACTTCCAATTGATTTAAATCAATTCGCGAGAAGTTGTAATTCAAGTACAAGTGACATTGATAAAGCACTCACACAACTGATATATCGTGGCTATTTAAAAATTGAAATGGCACAAGATACTGTTGTATATAATACAGATGCTTTATATGAGTTAATCGAGGTTAAACAAACTGAAGTCACTACAGATATCATTGAAATCTTTGAAAATGAATTTAAACGTCCTCTTAGTACAAATGAAATTGATAAAATTAACTATTGGTTATCTCAAGTAGACTATGCTTATTTAATTCATGCCTTAAGAGAAGCCATCATTTATCGTAAATTAAGTTTTCCCTATATCGAACGAATTCTCTTAGATTGGGTCAAGAATAAAGTAACACTTGAACAACTCAACGCAGGTAAGCGAAATGAATGAGAAGACAAGATTTATTCTTGATACAGTTTATAAAATGTATCCTGATGCGACATGTGAACTCGATTTTTCGAATAATGAAGAACTAGCAATTGCGGTCATCTTAAGTGCTCAAACAACGGATATATCCGTTAATAAAGTTACACCAAAGTTGTTCAGCCGATTTAAGACAATGGAAGAACTTGCGAATGGTAGCGAAGAAGAAATAAGTGAATGTATTCGTTCGATAGGTTTATATCGTAACAAAGCAAAGAATATTAAACTCTTTGCACAACAGTTAATTGAAAAACATAATGGTAAATTACCCAATACTGAAGAAGAATTACGAGCATTAGCTGGAATTGGAAGAAAAACTGCCAATGTTGTCTTGGGTGTTGGATTTAATGTCCCAGCATTAGCAGTGGATACACATGTAGATCGTGTTAGCCATCGATTAGGTTTGGTTACACAAAAGGCGAATGTATTACAGACTGAACTGCAACTTAAACGAAAGATACCAAAAGAAGAGTGGATAATGGCACATCATGCGCTCTTGTTCTTTGGTCGATATCACTGTTTAGCTAGAAGTCCTAAATGTGAATCCTGTCCATTAAAGGATGTTTGTCGATACTACAAAAAACTAGAATCTTAATCGATTCTAGTTTTGTTTTTTTATGGAGTCGTAGTAGTGGTTGTATAGTATGTAATTCCACCAGCAGCATATATTTCACTTAGATACTTTGAACCTGTGTACACAATACCATCAACTTCAAGTTTTGTTATTGGACCAGTTGTTTTTTGCCCAGTCGCTAATTTACATAAATTTGCATAGGTTGTGCAATATGTAGGTAATGATTCTGCATTTGTAAAATCGGTTGATAATATTTCTTTATCCTTAATCACAAATACATTGAAAGTTAATGAATCTTTACTTGTGATATCAATCGTTGTGTTGTTTTTATCTGCAGGATCAATCTTAACGATTTTGCCTACTAGATTGATTTCACTGACATCTTTTGCATCTACTTCATTAATAGGGAATTTTGATGCAGTTAATCCATTTGCACTTATCCAAGAAGTAAGTACAGATGTTGTTTCACCAATAAAGTTTGGAATATTTAAGAATAATTCATTCATCTTATCTGTTTTACATAATTCTGTACTATTAACTTCTACATAATCATATCCATAATAACCGCAAACAGTTACAGTTGAATTTGGATTTGCATTTATGGTTGTTGTGAGTACATTTGAGTTTGATTTAATCTTGTATTCTGTTCCATCAACATTGATTTTAGCTTTATATACGATAGGACCATACAACCAAGAGTAATCGAATAATCTTTGACCAGTTCCTTGAGCAACTTTTCCAGCAACTTCAAGATAATAATCTTTTGTGTTTGGTGCAACGACCAATGCTTTAGGATCCGGGTATGCATTTAGAGTTAGTTTGTATGTCCGACTGTTTCCATTACTTGTAATTTCTCGATTAAATGAAGAAGGAGTCATAATGGTTGGATTAGTTAATGTGCCTAAATTAGCGTATTCCGATTTTATTAATCCAGAAACAACAAGTGCAGGATTTGTACTTGAGTTAGGGGACACATATGGATAGATACCAATCACATGTGTTACATCAATAACACCAGCTGGACGAGAAATACTTGAAGGGTTTGATCTTTCACTATAAAGTGAATTTAGAACTTCGTTACTAATTTTACCGGGTAAATTTAGATTAATTTGGGACTGATTCATGTAAGAGACTTGATCTTTAACTGCTTTATCATATCCGACCCATACAGCGGTTGTGAATTCACTGGTAGAACTTAACATCCATTTATCTTTTGCGGCACCAGCAGGAATTCCAAACTTAACACCTTCATTACCCCAGTCAGAAGTACCAGTTTTAGCATAAACAGAGAAATTTCTCTTTAGGATTTGCATAAAATTGAAATATGGGCCAGAAACATTCTGTTCCATCATAGTAGCAGTCATATAGGCAGCTTCTGCAGAAAGGGTATTCGTAGAGGTATAACTTGGTGTAATTGGTTCTTTACCATCCAAAAACTCGATACGAGTAACAGTGTGTGGTTGAATATAGTTACCACCGTTAATTATACTTGCCTGAGCACCAGCAAGTTGTAGAGGTGATGCTTCGAAACTAGAACCACCAATAGCATAACCAATATCAAATTTATCTGAAGTTACATCACTGAAACCAATACTATTGAGATAACTAACAACTTTCTTGACACCGATTGTATCAACAACGGATTGTAAGGTTTGAATTGCTGGGATATTTAGGGAGTTACCAATTGCGGCAGGGACTAAGATATCGCCTCGGTAGTTATTGTCAAAGTTCTTAACAATTACGTCTAATCCTACATATTGGATCGGTTTATCTTCTAACATATGTTGTGTTGACCAACCTAAGTGTTCAAACGCTAACGGATAAGTTAAGAATGTTTTAACTGAAGATCCCGGTTGACGCTTCATATTTATAGCTCGATTAAGTAGTCGCTCCCCATTGTAGAAACGACCTCCACCAATTCCTAAGATTTCTCCTGTAGAATTGTTCATCGTAACAATCGCTGTTTGAATAATATCGTTTGGCCATGCAACATTTGTTATTTCACCATTTTGAACTTTCTCAATGGTTTCTTGTGTATTACGGTCCATCGTAGTATAAATACGCATTGGAACATCGACTGGATCGAGACCTGTTAGTTCTTTAACTTCTTGAATTGCGGCATCGACAAATGCTTGATATGGGAAGTTATTTGCACTTGATTTTGTATTACCAACTAATAAATTCTCAATTCTAACAGATTTAGCAAGACTTAATTCTTCTTCGGTAATATATCCGTGTCTTTCCATTAAGTCTAAAACAGTGTTAATTCGTTTTTGAGCAAGTTCAAGATTGTTCATTGGATTAAATGCATTTGGAGCATTAATAACACCCGCTAACATTGCGGCTTCTACCAATGTAATATCTTGAACATCCTTCCCAAAGTAATATTGAGCAGCCGTTTGAACGCCACGTTTATTACCAGGAACGCCATAGTTGATACGATTTAGATAGAGTTCAAGAATACGTTTTTTACTTAATACTTTTTCAGCTTGTAATGCGACATATATTTCTTTTATTTTACGATTTACACCCGCTAAACCAGAACGAACTGCGGTTGCCTCTTCAGTTTCAAAATAGGTACCCTTAACTAATTGCATTGTAAATGTCGATCCACCTTGCGCAAAACTCATGGATAGTACATTCTCAACCATTGCTTTTGCGAAACGAGGAATATCAAATCCATTGTGTTCAAAGAAACGTGAATCCTCTATCGCAACAAAGGCATCAATAAGTACTTGAGGCATATCATCATAACTGATATTTTCGCGAATTTGATAACCAACATCAGTTATTAAGTTTCCATCTGAATCAAATAGTTTTGAACTATCTGACATCACGAAATCATTACTATCTAAAGTAGGTGCACCACTAATAACGACTGCTATATAAGCTATACCACTACTACTCACTAAAATAGCAAGTACTAGAAAAACAGACACAACAATCGCTAGTTTATCTTTGAGTGATTTTTTTGTCGTTTTTGTTTGATTTTTGTTTTTAAACTTATTCAATATTTTTAGACGCTTCATTTATTTTCTCCTTTGAAAAGAGTCTCATCCAATACTTTTAAGTAATGAATGGGTGGAGTTAGAGAAAAAGGGATGCAATAACCATTTTCTTTTATCCATGCATAGGGAATTGATTTACGATCATTGGTTTGAATGAATCGATCTAAATCTTTAAAGTAAAGTAAATATGTTTCGTTGTAATATACAAATCGAATGATTAAGAAACAAACACCACCATGGTATTCGACATTTCGCATATGATCCAACTGATGAGGATGAATATTCTTTAATGGAAAGGCAGTATCACTTTTGGTTTCCTTTGCTTCAAAATCGATTGCTTTAGAACGATATACACCATTGTAATCCGTTGTACTCGGTATTTTATAGTATGCTTCTACGATTTTAGCTTTATTCCGAGATGGATAATCTACACGTACAACCGTTATCGGTGTTGGTTTCTTATGAATATTTGCTTTATTAAGATCCAAATAATATTGATTTGTTTGATTTAGATCTTCTTCAAGATTCGCTCCACGATAAGAATGCGACTTAACTTTTGTAGTATTCTGGATACTCTGTTTTCGATTTGGGTAATTTATCATATTTTTTCCAAGTTCTACAATCGCAGGCCCCATAGAACCTGTAA
>CAYWGS010000107.1:0-5248 GCA_964457525.1 uncultured Erysipelotrichaceae bacterium
ATTAATCGCATCAATCCAACGACGATATGCCTTAATAATAACACCAATGTAATAAGCCGACTTCATTCTACCTTCTACTTTTAGACTATAAACACCTGCATTCATCATATTCTCAATCTGATCCATCGCCATTAAGTCTTTTGAACTCATGGAGAATGCCGTATCACTCGGACTTAACTTCTCACCCTCTTGATATAAATCATACGCCCAACGACACGATTGTGCACATCCACCACGATTCGCATCTCTTAGTGTCATTTCATTACTGAGTGTACAACGACCAGAATAGTTAACACACATACCTCCATGAATAAAGACTTCAATCGGTAAAATGTTTTTATTTGTGATTTCTTTAATCGTATCCATACTCAATTCACGAGCTAACACGATACGATCCACTCCAAACTCTTTATAGAACTTCATGGTTTCCGTATTCGTAATGGATAATTGAGTACTTAGATGCACTTCCATATTTGGCGCAACTTTCTTACTCAATTTCGCAATCCCAATCGATGCGACAATAACCGCATCCACATGAATCGAATTTAATTCGATAAGGTATTCTTCTAATCCTTTTAAATCCCCTTGATGAGGAATCATATTGACAGTAACGAATACGCGTTTACCCTTGGCATGTGCATAATCCACCGCATCTTTAATATCTTTTACTTCAAAGTTAGAGGCACGATAACGTAAAGAGAATCGCTTACCTCCAATATAAATCGCATCTGCCCCAAAATCTAAGGCAACCTTTGCACGTTCTAAATCTCCTGCAGGAGCGAGTAATTCAATGTTTGTCATTATTTACCCTCCTCTTTACTCATATTCGTCTTACGATAATAATACGCTTGACCTAATCTTAATATTGTTTGAGCTTGTGCATCATCTAATGTAATTGAGTCATTGGTTAATAAGTCAACCAACTGAATAAAATCAGTTTCCTTTAACATACAATCATCGTAATGTAGGCCAAAACAAGATGAATCCTTCATAAGGATTTGTTCATGTTTAGGGAAAAGAACGGTATCCAAGAAGATACTGGTTCCTTGATTTTCTTCAAGTATTGGGAAGTATTGATCACGTTTATATTCTTTAATCACAAGATTGGTTTGATTCAATACATCACGTTCCATCTTGATTTCATCTAAGTAATTACGAACTAAAGGACGTTTACTGAATGACATTAAACCATAACCTAAACCAAATGCTTCAATCTTATTTGGGAATAGATTCATAAGTGTTGTGATTTCTTCTAAGGTTAACTCTTTCGATAAGACAACACGATCCACTAATTCGAGTAGAACTTCAATATCCATCGCATTGGTTAAGATTGTTTCAGGAGAATAGATCAACTCACCTTCATAGTTTAATGCTTTTAGATGATTGTATACCGCAAAGTCATTGAAATAGAACCCTTTTGGTTGAAGTTGTATACACTCTTTTAACCAAACCTTTAAATCATCTAATTGTAATTCTTCAATGTATCCATTGACTTGAATATACGGAAGATAACCTAATAATTTAGATTGATTAAATAATTCGATAAACTGAGTTTCTGTTTGAATATGTGGATGGCGATAGGAAAAGTTGGGTTCTGTTAGAATACATTCCCATTCTTTATCCTTAAATTGTTTGAGAATAGTTAAATTCTCAGTATGCAAAAATGTTTTCATTTTAATCCTCGAAGAATGTTTGATGTTTCTTGTTAAAGACGAGTTGGATAAAGACGATTGTAATCACACTTAATCCAGTAATTAACATAAACACCCATTGTGATAATTCTAATCCTGTTAAAGTTTGTGGTAAAAGTTGTAGGAGTAATGCATAAATCTTATCCCCATAAAAGATACCAATCGCAAAGAAGGTTTGGTAAATCCCCATGGTAATCTCACGCATATCCCTTTCAAACGGCTGCATCGCCAACCCAAGTAGAATATTATAGGTAATACCATACCCTAAACCACTGAGTGGAGTAATCAAGAAGATGAGCCAAGAATTAGTCGAGAATGAACAAATCAAGGTAAAGATTGCGCTCATGGCTAAACCTAGAATTAAACTCTTCTTAACCCCAATAAGTTTCTTAAGGGATAAACCTACCATCACTCCACCAAAGAGTTGTGCAACCGCATAACCAACATCAATATACGCAACCATTAAAGGATGCATATCAATGCCTTCCATACGTACAAAACTAATTAAGTTTGATCCACTGGTAGAGAAACGAATAAAGGATACGATAACACCCGATAAGGCAATGCTCATAAACCAAGGGTTTGTTAGAGCTTGTTTAAACTTTTGAACATTGAAGTTGCGAATATCTTCTTTATTATCTTTAACAAAGAATAAGAAGATCAACGCCACAACCCCAATGACTGCACTCGTTAACCACATGCCAGGATAATCATTTGGTTTAGTTGCAGTAAAGATATATTGAATTGGCGCAACCAAGAACTCCGCAAGAAGTGGCGCAACCGATAAAATCGAAACAGACATAATCGCTTGTTTAGCACTAAAGGTTTCAGAGAATAAGACATTAAATAAACTTAACATACTTGCGCCTAAACCTAAGGCAAGCGATGAAAACATCAAAGTATCATAGTTTGGATTAAAGTAAACCATAACTGAAGATACGATAATAAATACTAAAGCTAAAGCGATAAAGAACTTACGAGATTTAAAGAAATCCGATAAGGCAAAAATCGGTAATCGTACAAATATGGAAATCAAACCATACGCAGCCGCAATATTCGCTGCCATGATTCCATCCATCGCTAAACCACCTGCTTCAAGTGCTCCACCTGCATAGGCTTTACGATACGCACGAATAAGATTGATGGCGGACCAGAATAATACCAATAAGATATAGATCAGTATTTGGTACTGGCTCAGTTTATATTTACGTGCTAGATAAATCGTTACACTTAGACTTATGATAATCGTAATACTACTTAAGAATAATTTATGGGTCAATAGTTCTAACATGTTACATTTCCTTTTAACCTAACAATTGTATCAAATTTTGTGAAAAAATAAAGGTCTCGTTATTTAGTATGGTGTATAATCAATAAAAACAGAGGTTAATTATGAAAACAATTGATTTAAGAAGCGATACCGTTACACAACCAACCGATGCGATGCGTCAAGCAATGGCCAATGCGATTGTTGGGGATGATGTTTATCAAGATGATCCAACCGTTATTGAACTCGAAAAATATGCGGCAGAACTCGTAGGTAAAGAAGCAGCTCTTTTTGTTCCAAGTGGTACCATGGGCAATCAATTGTGTTTGATGACCCATACTAAACGTGGAGATGAAATCGTGACTGGATCAAACAACCATATCGTTATTCATGAAGTTGGATCGGTTGCGGTACTCTCTCAAGCTAATCTTAGAACAATTTCACACCCAAATGATTTTATCTTACCAAGTGATTTCAAGAAAGCGATTCGTTCAAGTGATATTCATGAACCACAAACAACCGTACTAAGTATGGAGAATGCATTATCCAATGGTCAAGTTATGCCTTTATTGCTCATGAAGGAAAATTACGAGATTGCGAAAGCAAATCATATCAATGTCCATTTAGATGGTGCACGTTTATTCAATGCGGCAACCTATCTTAAATGTGATCCTAAAGAATTAACTCAATATACTGATAGTGTGATGTTCTGTTTATCCAAAGGATTATGCGCTCCTGTTGGTTCAATGATTGCGGGTTCTAAAGAATTCATTGAACGTGCTCGTAAGAATCGTAAGTTGTTGGGTGGTGGGATGCGTCAAGCAGGTATCTTAGCTGCAGCAGGTCTTATTGCGCTTAAGGAAATGACAAAACGTTTAGATGAAGATCATCAAAATGCGATTTATCTTGCGCTTGAATTACAGAAGACAGGTTTGTTTACAGTTAACTTAGAGAACATTCATATTAATATGGTCTTCTTTGATGTCGTAAATCCAAACTTTGACTTTAAAGCATTTGAAGAGTATTTAAATAAACATGGTGTTAAAATAAATCCAAATTACAATGGTTATCGATTTGTGACCCATTATTGGATTACACGTGAAGATATCGATACATTGATTACACTCATAAAAAACTATGCCAAAAATTAACTGTGTCAATTGTGGATCAGACTCAATACTTCCCTTTGAATATGGTACTCCCGATGAAGAAATGATGCATAGAATTGAATCAGGTCAGGTCTTACATGGTGGTTGTGCAATCCAAGGGCTCATGCAAGCACACTATTGCTTAGAGTGTGATACACGTTTTGATCTGCAATGTACAGAAGAGTTTCTAAATCATATTAAAGCTTTAACCTATACGTCAAAAGAATATCAGATAACCATCTATTTCCATTTAGATCATTTAGTGTTAAATGCAAAGTATGTTGAAAAGGAAATTCCTTATCTTACTGAATTCAAAGAAGCTTTTAAGCATACAGCCCTTGAATTCTGGAAAGATGATAATGGGGATGAATGGAGTATTGATATTGATTGTCCTGGGTATTTTAGAAATTCAATTCATTTAAAGGGTACAGAATTTAGACCAAGTACTTTTTATAAATTCAGCGAATTCTTAAATCAAGTATTACACTATAAACAAGGAGGTTAAGTATGCCAAACTGTATACATCTACCGCTTAATTACTCTAAAACAGAATCCCCTAATATCTTAAATGTCTCTGTGATATGGGATGATGAAGATCTTATCTTAGTGGATTGTGGTAATCCAAACTCCCTTGAATTATTACAAGATGCTTTGAAGTGGAATGGATTATCTTTAAATAAACTAACTAAAATTATTATTACTCATCATGATTATGATCATTATGGTTCTCTTGCGGAACTTAAAGAGAAATATCCTAATGTAAAAGTCTATGCGACACAAGTTGAAGCAGATTATATTAATGGATCTAAACGTTCATTACGATTGGTTCAAGCAGAATCCATCTACCCAACCCTTCAAGATAACCAGAAGGAACAAGCCATGGCATTTCATAAGAAATTAGAATCAATTACTCCAACTCAAGTTGATGAAATACTTGAAATTGATACCGATTATCCTTGGTGTGGTGGAATAACCATTATCTCTACACCGGGTCACATGCCTGGTCATATATCGGTTTATCATAAACCAACAAAAACCATGATTACGGGAGATGCGATGGTCATTGAACACGGTAAACTCGAAACAGCGAATCCACGTTATACCTTGGATAATGAGAATGCCTATAAATCAATGAAGAAGTT
>CAYWGS010000108.1:0-5218 GCA_964457525.1 uncultured Erysipelotrichaceae bacterium
ATTCAAAGCTGTTTATTCGTTACAGCCTCTTAAGATATATTTCTTAAATTCATTCACTGATTTACTCTGAACTAAACGATGCATCAAGGACCCATTCGCTAAAATCATGGTCAATGGATTCGCCAATAACATGAGTGGAGGATACTTCTTAGGAAATAAGAATACGAAGATAATTTTTACTTTTGACCCATTCCACGTAAATGCTTTAGCAGGAATGATAATCATAATACTCGCTTCTGTACGCTTTTCATCATAGAAACGAATAATTGCGGCTTGTTGACGCACAGAAGTGAAGTAGCGATCATGACGATCATTAACCTCTTTACGTAACTCTACCCGCTGCATACTATTCAACTTCTCTTCATCCGCAATGAAGTTAATCACTTCTTTGATATTCTTGATTGGCGCATTGTAGAAGAATCGATCTTGTTTAATGTGATCTAATAGAAGTAATAATCGTTCGTTCTTATCCAAAATTCTAAACTTCAAGTTAGGAATAATGGTTTCATAATCCGATAGATTTGGATAGAATATAACATTATTTTCCCCTTGTGCAAATCGTTCCATATCGGTCACAATCATCAAGTTTTGTTGCCTCAACTCATTCGCATCTATCGTATTACTAATGTTAATCGCATACGTATATTGTTCAACTTCTTTACGTAAACGACGCGCTAATGCTTGAGCAATCGCCTCCCCTTTTTCAGATACAATCATAAGTGTTCTACGATCGACCGTCGGCGCATAGGAGAATTCATTGTTAAAGAAGAACGCGAAGGTCAGAATATCATTACGATTAAACTTCACATTCTGTTCAGACTCAACGTATTCCGCAAAGAGTATTGCACATTCTAAGGCAATCATCATTTCATCATCAACCGTTACCAAATCAATATCACGTTCTAAGAATCCAATGTTCTTTTGATTGGTTACCATGATTAAGAGTAATGCAAGTTTCTTATTTAAGTTAATCGGTGAATCAATGAGATTATTATACGGTTCAAAGATTTGATCCATATAGTTTGTTACCAAATTAGAGTTATTCGAGTAACTTGTCATAAATTGATCTTTATACAATTGATCCAACTGACTCTTTTCATAAAGAAGAGAGATAAACAAGGATAAGAATTGTGCTTCAAATGGTTCTTGTTCAACTTCGATTAACTCTAGCATTTCCTGTGATGGCGCAATCAAACGATTAAATATCTTTAATCGACTTACAACCGTCTCAATACGATGACCATGTGATATACGATTATAGGATAATGCCATATAGATTCTTAAGCTATTTAGGTTTACTTCTGAGATCGCAATATTGTATTTGTTCACAATCTTACGAATCATCTCAAACTTCTGTACCGGTAAATCTTCGATTGAGAATCCAAAGGATGTTTTAAATAAATACTCTAAGGTACGATGAGATTGTAAGATCTCAAAATATCGAGTAAACGCTAAACGCTTAGCATATTCATCCCCTTCAAATAAATATCCCTTACCTGGCTTTATCTGTAAGTTTAATTTGTTTTCTTTGGTACTCGACTTAATCTCATCCACTAACTTAACAATCGCACGTTTAGGTGAATATAAGTGAATCGATAACATCTCTTGAGTAACATAATCTTCTTGGAGTAATAAGTAACAAATTATAAATGCTTTCTGAGTTACTGTATCTTCTAAAGGAGAAAACTCATAGATTCTTTGATAAAGTTCTTCTTTGTCTTTCGCATCTTTAACAGTTATCGCATACCCAAATCCACGTTTTGATATAAGTTGGATTTTAGTTCGACGTAAGTATTCATCTAAGATTTTCATCTCATTTTGAACTGTTTTAGTACTTATATCTAAACGATACGAAAAATACTCACTGTCTAAGTAAGTATCTGATTCCAATAATATTCGTAATATAATCTTTTGTCGATTTGTTATCATGTTGCCCAAATTTAAACATATTTTAACTTTTTTGACAAGCTATACGAAAAAGACGAAATGAATTGTCTTTTTTAGTTCTTATTGAGTTTATTATCCACATCTTCTAATTCTTTATGATCGAAATCCCCAAACCAATCTTTAAGTTTAGATTTTGCCTTTAACTTAATGTCTTCATCCACATACAACGCAACTGCGATTAAGACAGATATTAAAGCAGTTAAATCATCTGAAAATCCTACCACAGGTATAAAATCTGGAATAATATCAATCGGTAAGATAAAGTAACCTAAACCACCAATAATAATCGATTTTGCGATAGGTGGGGTTGTGCTTTTTTGAAGAGTATAAAAGAGTAATAACGCTAAATAGATAAGCTTAATACCAGCACTTTTCGCAAACTTAAGAATCTTATCAAACAATTTCTCTTCTGAATAAGCATCATGATACTTCTCATCTTTTAGTTCTTTAATGTCCATTTTACCCTCACTGTTAATAAAATTATAGCATTAAGAATTACATTAATAGTCTAGTTTGACTATACTTTCTTAATCATAATCAAACATGGATTCCATTCATTCCATAACATAGGAAATACTTCAAGTTTTTTGAAACCTAAACTCTTATAAAAGGCTATGGTTTGATCATACTCAGGATACTTTCCTTCATCGACTGTCTTTACTTGGACATATTCATACTTATTTTTAGCGTATTCTTCAAATTGTTTATACAATAATTTGCCTATACCCTTATGATGAAATTCTTTCTTCACACCCATACAATGAATCTCACAGGTATCACAGCTCGTCTCTTTAAGTGTTATGAACCCCAATGTTGTGTCATTGTGATGTGCTGAAAATAACACAAGTTGTTTGGATTGTTCAATGTATTCTTTTGTGCTATCGGGAAGTCCAAACCAGTCTGGTAAGTCTAGCAGTACTTCTTCTACTATATTAGCTTTATCTTCTTGATTTTCAATGGCATTTATAGCAATGCTAATAACATTAATATTATCTTTCCTAATTAAATAATTCATACAATCTTAACTTTTATATCCATTTTTCTCTGCATGTCCTAAAAGATACAAGAATGCAAATGCAGGTATTCTAATAAGATTTTTTCCACATTTTGTATGATGAACTCCATAATCATCTGCCTTTTTTGTGACTACAATTGATGCAGATGCTTCTTCACACATTTCTGATATTGCATCATCATCTGCGATTGTTGCATTGTCTCTATATTTAACTTCAACAAGTATGTTTCTTGTGTTAGGGTACTCTACAACAATATCTATTTCTTTATTCTTGTTTCCACCTCTGAAATATCCAATCGAAGTTGCCTTCTTATAATAGAATGATGCTAAGTGTTTATAAACAGTCGTTTCAATTATCTTACCCATCTCAATTGAATCAATAAATAATGTTTCATCCATTAAAACAGCATTTAAAATCGCTGGATCTGCAATATATATTTTAGGACTAGACTTTAAAACTTTCTTACCAGACATTTCGATTGGCCAACTTTGAAAAATAAGATTAGCACTTTCTAAATAACTTATATAGTTCAATACTGTTGGTCTACTGACACCTTGTAACTCTTTCGCAATCAAATCTACTGAAACAATAGATGAAGATACTTTACAAAGGTATAGAAAAATTCTTTCTAACTCTGTAGTATTTCTTATTGGGTATATTGAAGGCAAATCTCGTTTTATAACCTTATCAACAACATCTTCTCTTAAAACTTGCTGTGCATATAAATCATTATCTGAAAGCACTAACTCTGGAAACCCTCCTATTTGCAAATATCGATTTAAATGATTTTGTAGTTTTGCGAGTTTTAACATAATTTGAGTTTGGTCATAATGTGATTTTGTAGCCCAAGAAGTAATATTATCATCCTGGGTTAAATTCGGCTTTTCAACTCCTTTTAATTCGCAGTATTCATAAAATGATAAAGTTGGGACTTGAATAACTGACCATCTTCCAGCGCCGCTTTCACTTGCACCTTTCATAATTATCGGACTTGCTGACCCAGTCGCAACTACTTTTGTGTCAGGCTCCATATCGTAAATTGATTTAAGCCATTTATCCCAATCTTTAGCATATTGAATCTCATCAAAAAAGTAATAAACATCATTATCTGCATAAATATTTTGGTGATAACAATCAAGGATATCACCAATAGTACTTAATTTTAACATAGGATGATCCATCGAAATATAAACTATTTTCTTAGGATCTATAGTATGTAATAACTCTTCAATAATTTGATATTGAATCGTTGTTTTCCCAACTCTCCTTGTTCCTGTTAATATTACTAATCTTCTTAGATTCTGATCTGTAATTCTTTTCAAAGCTTCACTATATGCAAATCGTTTATAAGATTTTGCTAAACTTGGATTTATTATTCCGGTTTTCCACCAAGAATTATAAGAAGCCAAAACTTTCAAAATTGATTCTGAATTAATTATTGCCATACGATTACCTCATACTATTATGATAATCATACTTTACATAAATGTAAATATTTATTTAAAATATACTTTAATTTATTTATCTATATTTTGTAAACTATACTTTATATATTTAATGCGATATAAGCCATCAATAATCCTACTACTAATCCACCAATCACCTTTAATACATTTTCAAACACTAATCTTCTTTTTCTTTGTTTATTCGTATCACGATTCACATCTTTACCATCCATAAAATCGACAATCTCTTGGTAAGTCTGTATATTTAACTTCTTTTTCAAAACTTCAAGTTGATATGCACAATATAACATACCTAACGCAAACACGATAAAGAATGGTAATGTCACATAGAATCCAATACGCTTCAAGAGCGATAAGGATAAAAACATAAGAATCATTGTGACTAACATTCCCATACTATAGGTATTCATCTTCTTATTCGATAATTCATCTTTCATCTTTTCTAGATCTCCTTTGACAAGTTCATCTAAGGAAATATTGAAACAATTACTCAATAGAAATAGACTCTGTAAATCAGGATAACTCTTCTCCGTTTCCCAGTTTGAGATTGTTTGACGAGAGACATAAACTTTCTCTGCTAAGTCATCTTGAGACCAGTTAAGTTGTTTACGATAGTTCTTTATTTGAGTTGCGATATTCATATGTTCTCCTTAGACAATCTCATCTTAGAAAAGATTGTACTTATTGTCTGTCAAAAGTCTTTGTCATGGATAAAAAAAGCACATGTCGTGCTTATTTTACATTCTCCACATTTCACTGTACATCAAGAATTGGACATGATCGGCATTG
>CAYWGS010000109.1:0-5024 GCA_964457525.1 uncultured Erysipelotrichaceae bacterium
ATAGATAATCAGTAAAATACGCTTTAATATAATGCTTTTAAGCGAATTTACTTAGAAGTAGTTTGTTAAGATTTCTTCATAAATAAGTATTGTTGTTGAAGTAAAATGAATCCTTTTGTAATATATAGACAAACATCAATATGTGATAAGGAAATAGAACAATGAGAAATATATTATTTGTATGTATCCATAACTCAGCACGTAGTCAAATGGCAGAAGCATTCCTCAATCGTTTAGGTGAAGGAAAATTTATCTCTGAAAGCGCAGGGATCGAAGCAGGCAATTTAAATCCGCTTGTTGTGAAGGCAATGGCTGAAATTGGATATGATTTAAGTCAGAATAAAACCAAATCTGTATTCGATTTCCATAAACAAGGAAAAACGTATTGGTCAGTTATAAAGGTATGTGATCAAGCCAATGGAGAAAGATGTCCTATCTTCCCAGGTACAGTAAATAATTTCAATTGGAACTTACCGGATCCTTCCGCATTACAAGGAACTGAGGAAGAAAAGATGGTTGAAATCCGTAAGATTCGTGATCAAGTTAAATTAAAGGTAGAAGAATTTATTCGTGATTATGAATCTGTTTAAAAAAACAATGTATGAAGCGATAGGAACTGGATTACTATCGCTTCTTATTAGTGCTTCAGGTTATGTTGGTTATACTCTTTCAAATGGAAATATTGGATTTTCACTTCTAGTGAATAGTATTATTACAGGCATTGGTCTCTATAGTTTAATTGTATACTTTAGACCATTAAGTGGTGCAGAGTTTAATCCATTGGTTAGTTTTCTATTAGTAATCAAAGGAAAGAATTCTCTTCTTGAGGCAATCTTAAAGAGTTTAGGACAAGTTGTTGGGGCTGTTGTTGGAGTAATATTTATGCATCTTCTATTTGATCTTGCCATCATATAATCTTCAATGACAATTCGTTCATCGTATACACTCTGGATAAGTGAATTACTTTCTTCAATTATCCTTCTCATCGTTATTTTAAGAACATTTGAATTGAATGATCATCAAACAGGAATGTTTATTGGAAGTATTGTAATGATTGGGTATTGGATAACACCTTCCACATTCTTTGTTAATCCTGCACTAACCTTCGCAAGAACGCTTACGAATACGTTTGTTGGAATACGATTGATCGATGCATTTATTTTTATTTTATTTCAATGTTTAGCTTTACTCTTATTTGTTGGGTTAAAAAAGAAGTTAAAATCAACTCAATAAATAATTATTCGGTATAATACAAGAGAGGTGTATTATGCAAAAAACAGTACAATTCAAAGATGTTAGCCTTTATACAGAAAGTTTTGGCGATATGAAAAACCCAACCATTTTATTGATTATGGGATCCGCGAGTTCTTTAATCTGGTGGGATGAAGTATTCTGTCAAAAGCTTGTGGATAAAGGCTTTTTTGTGATTCGATACGATCATCGAGATACAGGCAAATCAACTCATTATCCAGTGGGAAAACCAGGCTATAGTTTAGAAACATTAAGTGATGATGCGATTGAAATATTGAATGCCTATCAGATTGATAAAGGTATTGTTATGGGGATGTCCATGGGGGGCATGTTAGCTCAAATGGTGGCGGTAAGACACCCAAATCGTGTGAGTGGTCTTGTTTTACTAGCATCGATCTATGGGGCTGAAGGTGCAGACAAATTACCGATGTTCAGTCCTGAAGTAAAGAAATTCTTTGATGATTATGGGAATTATCAGCCAGTAGGATTTAGAGATACAGTAGATTTTGCGTTTAAACAATGGCAAGCTACCCATCAAAGCGAACGACACTATAATCTCGATGACATCTATCCAATGATTGAACTTGATGTTAGCCGAGCAAATGACTATAACAGTAAACTCAATCATTCATTTGCACCAATGACAGGAAATGATCTAACTCGTATTCATGAAATTAGTTGTCCTACACTTGTAATTCATGGGACAGTGGATAATGTAGTTCCTTATATTCACGGGGAAATGCTTCATAAAATGATTAAGAATTCGGAGTTGTTATCGCTTGTTGGGGCGGGCCACGAAGTCCATCCCGATGATTATAATGTGATGGTTGAACACATCTATACACTCATTCAATGATATAATTACACTAACAATCTTTGAAAGGAAATATATGATTAAGAAATACCAAACAGGCTTTCCAGAAGGATTTTTATGGGGAGGCGCAACAGCCGCTAACCAATGTGAAGGTGGATTTAAAGAGGGTGGAAAAGGTTTCTCTTCTGCTGATTTTGCGAAACATGATGACAATAAAGAAAAGAACTTAATGAGTTTATTCATGGGCACAAGCCGTGAAGCTTTATTAAAGGCAATGGCAGATGAAGAGGGTAACTATCCTAAACGTAGAGGGATTGATTTCTATCATCGTTATAAAGAAGACATTAAACTCTTCGCAGAAATGGGTTTTAAAACCTTTAGATTATCCATCGCTTGGCCACGTATTTTCCCAAATGGGGATGAACTTGTTCCTAATGAAGAAGGTTTGAAATTCTATGATGATGTGTTTGATGAATGTTTAAAATATAATATCGAACCACTTGTTACAATTTCTCACTATGAATTCCCAGTTGGATTATCCTTCAAACATAATGGTTGGTTAAGTCGTGAGACAGTCGATCATTTTGAACGTTATTGTAAAGTTCTATTTGAACGTTATGGTTCTAAGGTAAAATACTGGTTAACCTTTAATGAAATCAATGTATTATCCATGACTGCATTCTTAAGTGGTGGCATCTTAATGGATGGCATTACGAATATGAAGGAAGCACAATACCAAGCGATTCATCATCAATTTGTCGCTAGTGCTAAAGCAGTTAAACTATGTCATGAAATGATTCCTGGCTCTAAGATCGGATGTATGTTAGCGCGTATGGAAAACTATCCAATGACCAGTCATCCTGAAGATGTATGGGCTGCACTTGATGCGGATCACAGTAATTTATTCTTCACAGATGTACAAGTTAGAGGTTATTATCCTTCCTATACTGCTCGTTTCTTTGAAGAAAACAATATCAACATAAAATTCGAAGAAGGAGATGAAAAACTTCTAAAAGAAGGTAAAGTAGACTTCTTATCCTTCAGTTATTATATGAGTGGTGTTTCTGCTCGCAAACAAGAAGGCGAAATGACACATGGTAATATGTTATTTGGTTTAAAGAATCCACACTTAGAATATTCTGAATGGGGATGGGCAATTGATGCATTAGGTTTAAGAATTACACTTAACAAACTCTATGATCGTTATCAAGTTCCAATGTATATCGTAGAAAATGGATTAGGTGCTAAGGATAATCCAGATGAAAACTTCTATGTGGAAGATGATTATCGTATTGATTACTTACGTAAACATATTCTAGCGATGAAAGAAGCGATTAAAGATGGTGTTGAAATCATGGGTTACACCCCATGGGGCTGTATCGACCTTGTGAGTGCATCAACATCCGAAATGTCAAAACGTTATGGATTTATCTATGTTGATGCGGATGATTATGGCAATGGTACATACAACCGTTACCGTAAGAAATCCTTTAATTGGTATAAAGAAGTTATCGCATCAAACGGTGAGAAATTATAAAAAATAGGCGGACTCTTAAAGTCCGTCTATTTTAATAAGAAATCAATTATGTGTATTATTTCAATGCCATCAATATTTCCGGTTGCCATTCTATTTGCGGTAATTAGAACTTTCTTGTATGAGTCAGGTATTTTAAGCAAATTACTTGTTTCACGATTACTATTGTGTGGAATATCAAATGCTACCTGATAATACACAGTCTCATTCGGTTTTGTACATACAAAGTCAATTTCCAATGAATCCAATTTTCCGACAGAAACTTCATATCCTCTTCGAATTAACTCCAAATATACAATATTTTCAAGAATTGACCCAAAATTACCTCTGTTTCTTCCAATTGAGACATTTCTAAGTCCAATATCAATACAGTAGTATTTATGTTGGCTTTTTAAATGTTCTTTACCGCGTATATTGAATCGTTTTGCTTTATAAATAATAAATGAGCTTTCAAGTAATTGTAAATAAGCATCAATTGTTTCATTTCGAGTCTTAAAACCATTTGAACTTAATGTGTTAGCAATCGAATTGCTTGTGACTGAATTACCAATATTATCAAATATAAACGCAACTAATTTCTCAAGAAGATTTCCATCCTTTATATTACCTCTTAACATGACATCTTTTAAAATAATACTGTTATAAATTCCTTTTATTACATCATCTACAATGCTCTCATTATTCAATAGTGCGACAGAAGGGAATGAGCCATTTCGTATATATTCTTCATAATACATATCAACTTTAGTGGGATCATTATAGTTTTTAAAAACCAAAAATTCTTTAAATGAAAGAGGCATAACTTTGATTTCTACATATCTGCCTGATAGATAAGTGGAAAGTTCTCCTGAAAGTAAATTAGCATTTGAACCTGTGATATAGATATCACAATCCAATTTTACTCTCAATCCATTGATTAATTTTTGCCAAGCATTTACTTCTTGGATCTCATCAAACAAAAAATAATATCGTTGACTTACTTCTGTGTACTTAAGTAAGTACTCATACAAACTTTTATCGTTTAAATAATTTTGAAAATCAGGATGTTCAAAATTTATGAAAATTATCTGGCTTTTATCAATGTTTTCGCTAAGTAAGTACTTTTCAAATAATCTTAAGATGCTAGATTTACCCGATCGTCTTACTCCGGTGATGACTTTTATAAAGTCAGTATCTTTAAACTCAATTAGCTTATCCAAATAAATGTTTCTGTTCAATTGTGTTTCCATATTGATATTCTAAATGAAAATTGTTAAAAAGTAAATATATATGCGGATATAACCGCATAAATGTAATTAAATATAAAAAATTCGGATATAAACGCAATAAAACAATAAAAACAAAATTATGCGGATAAATCCGCAATATACTAAAACACTATATTAGAGTAATTAGTAATCGACTTTATAACAAGCAGCTCAATGA
>CAYWGS010000110.1:0-4850 GCA_964457525.1 uncultured Erysipelotrichaceae bacterium
CTCACGACATCTTTGAATAGTGCGTATTTCTCTTGCGCAATCATCCCCAAGACTTCCATATAACAATCTTCTTTATCTTCAAAGTATTGATAGAAGCTTCCTCTTGAGATTTCCGCATTCTTGATGATTCGATTAATCGATGAATCTGTAAATGTGTAAGAACTAAATTCTTCTAAACATGCTTCAATTAATCGATCTTTCTTATCTTTTTCTAAGTTATAAAATGTTTGTTTAGGCATATGACACCCCTGTCATATGTATCTTACACCTATTTAATTCACATTTCAATAAAAAGAATCTGTCACTTGGACAGATTCATAAATCTTTCTATTTCTTCTACTGTTTTTAAGATACTGGATGATAAGTTTACACAACCATCCTCAGTCACAAGCACGTCATCCTCAATACGAATACCAATCGATTCCTTCTCTGAATATAATCCAGGTTCAACTGTTATAACCATACCAGGCTTTAACACTGCCCCTTCAACGAGTCCTACATCATGGGTATCTAAACCAAGTGAGTGACTTACACTGTGATAATAGACTTGATCTACTTGATCTTCAGAATCAATAATATTCGCCTTAACACACTCTGTTTTGTATACAGAGCGAACAATCTCATTTAATTGAATAAGTGTAAGCCCTGGTTTAATCGCTTTTATAACCTCTTCTTGAGCTTTTAGAACGATATTATAGAAAATCTTTTGACGATCCGTGAATGTTCCACTTACAGGGAATGTACGTGATATATCCGCACAATAATGATTAACACTCGCACCTAAATCAAATAGAACGAGTTCATTTTCCTTTAATGCTTTTTGATTGGTCACATAGTGTAAGATGGTCGCATCTTTCCCACTTGCCGCAATGGTATCAAACGATAACGTTGCGTTGTGTAATCCACATTGATATTCAAAGTCTGAGGCAGATTGATATTCATACCGCCCAGGTTGAAGATTCTTAAGGATAAATTCAATCCCTTTCCGTGTTACTTCTACCGAACTTCTGATTTCATCAACCTCTTCTTCTGATTTTATCGTACGTAATAGGTTAATCTTATGGTTAATATTAATAACGTGTAAGTTCGGATAAGATTCATTCAATCGTTTCGTAAATGCTTCAGCTTCATTCGTACGTTGTTTAAAGCTATCACGTTCACTATCCACATAGATGGTATCCACATCATTACGAGCCAATGTTCGAGTAAAGATACTTTCAAATTGAGAAAGTGGATAAACGATAAATACACCACTCTTATGAATCACTTCATCTTTTGTTAGTGATTTTCCTACCCACTTTTCTTCAAGTGGATTGTAGTCTTTAATAAAGAGCATCTCTTTACTTACATTCTCAGTATTAATGTATACATAGATCAGTGAATCTTCATCACAGTTGGTTAAATAATAGAAATTACGATTCACCACAAAAGGATAGCTACTATCCGCAGATCGTTTAACTAAATCACCTGAGAATAATACAGTAATACTTCCCTTTTTTTGATCTTTTAATAATTCATTTCTACGCTTAATAATCGTTTCTCTTTTCATAATACTCCTTACATTTTAGGAAAAAATAATTTATTTTCAGTCTTCTGTTTGCCAAAGACAATCGCATTAACAATCGCTGACACCTGAGATAATTCTTTAATTGATTTATCTGGCATTAATATCATAATCTGACTATCATCTTCACTATACGGTGAATAAGGTCTCTTCTCTGCTTTATCTAAATAGAGATAATAAGCCGGGTCATATCCTTGTTCAATGAGTTCTTGTTTCTTTGACTCATAATCTTGTGAATGATTCACATCCATATAATCAAATAACTTACGCTCTAAGATACGGTGTGCAAAATCACTTAATATTGGATCTTCATCTTCTTGTGCACATTGAAAGCCATAGAAACAGGATGTTTCGTCGAGTTTATAGTGCTCCTGTATGGTAATTTCACCTTTGTTTGATATGAACTTAAACATTGGATATTTCTCAATATATGCTTGCTTATCATTTATTAAATCCTTTAATCGATTAAAGAATGCATAAAGTATCGCCTCTATACTCCGCGAAGTTGGATGATAATAGACTTGCCAATACATATGATAACGAGCCATGATGTAATCTTCGACTGAATGTACACCACTCTCTTTCACAACCAATTGATGATTCACAACTCTAAGCGTTCTTAAGACACGTTCCAAATCAAAATGACCATAACTTGTCCCTGTAAAGTACGCATCTCTGAGTAAGTAATCCATACGATCCGCATCCAATTGACTGCTTATCATACGCGTTAATACTTTATTGGGATGAGTATGATTAAGCACTGAGACTATATTGTTTGGTAAGTCTTGATCATATCGAATAAGAATAGAATGAATATCGCTCTCCTCGAGTAATATCTTAGCACTTATCTTTTCATGATCTGGTTTAATTACAGACTCAAAGAAATGAGAGAATGGTCCATGTCCTAAATCATGACATAAACCTGCTAACATCACTGTAATCTTCTCATATTCACTTAAATATTCATCTAGGCCTTTTACTTCATACACCATTCGTCGAATAATCTCATAAACACCCAGTGAATGTGAGAATCGACTGTGTTCTGCGGTATGGTAGACTTGGTAGGATGTACCCATTTGATGAATACGGCGTAAACGTTGGAATTCTCTTGAGTTTATCGCATCCCAAATTACTTGATAATCCACATGAATGTATTCATGTATCGGATCTCTCATTACTTTTTGTTCATTGCATTTTTGATTAAACATGATTGACCTCAATGAGCAAGCATACCGCTTGTGCCATTACACCTTCTTGTCTTCCAACAAATCCAAGCTTCTCACCTCGAGTTGCCTTTAGATTAAGTTGATTTTCTTCTATCTCAAGAATCTTAGTCAGTATTTCTTTCATTTGTGGGATATACGGCGCTAATTTTGGTTTCTCTATGAGTACAATCGCATCAATATTACCCACTTTGTAATTGAGGGATTTCATTTTATGAACGACTTCTTCCAGTATTCTTAATGAATTAATTCCTTTATATTTAGGGTCAGTATCAGGGAAATGTTTGCCTAAATCTCCGAGTGCAAGTGCACCTAGAATTGATTCCGCAATCGCATGTACCAATGCATCCGCATCTGAATGTCCATCACATCCAAAAGGATGTTCAATATGAACACCACCTAGTATGAGTGGTCTTCCTTCTTTTAAAGGGTGTATATCGGTTGATTGTCCTATTCGTATCATAGGTTTATTATACCATTCTTAGGAATATGTTTAATGTTCTCTTTTATTGTATAATCAAGGCTGTGTAAAGGGAGAATTATGAAAAATACTAAAATATTAAGTCTTTTATTGATTGGAATCGTATTACTATCAGGATGTGCTGCTAAACCTGAAACAAATGTGACTGCTTATTTAGATGAGTTAAAGACAAGTATTTCATCTGATTTAAATACTTTTGCGATTGAGAAGTATTTTGATACAGATGTACAGATAACTGAAAATAATCAAGAATTTACTCTTGAGAGTCATGAATCCAATGAAATGACCCTTCGTTACTTAGAATTATTTAGAGGTTTTGAATACAAAGTAATTGATTCTACAGTAGATGGAGATACTGCGATTGTAAATGTTGAACTTACGACTTATCCTGTTGGGGAATTATTACAGAATTATATGGTTCAATTATTCTCTAATGTATTTGAATGGTCCTTTGCTGGATTGTCTGAAGAAGAAATGACAGAGCGTTCCACAACCCTTTTCTTAGAATTATCGAATGAGCTTGAAAAGACCTATATTTCTACTGTTCCTGTTTACTTAGTTAAGAAAGAAGGAAAGTGGTTAATGGTTGGAAGTGATAAGAATTTTGAACTCATTAATGCTTTAACGGGTGGTGTGTTAGAGTTTGCGAAGAAGTTAGCTGAAAGTTCTGATGTGAACGGGTAAATAATTAAAGATGCATGTTCGCATCTTTTTATATATAATAATTTTAATTATTATAGTTAGAAAGAGAATTATCTATGGATTTAAATACATTTTTATTTGCGTTTGGGCTTACGCTCTTTGCAGGTTTATCGACAGGGATTGGAAGTGCATTAGCTTTTTTTACCAATAAAACGAATACAAAATTCTTATCCTATGCATTAGGTTTCTCAGCTGGAGTTATGATCTATGTCTCCATGATTGAAATCTTTCCTAAAGCAAATGATATCTTAAATGAAACATTAGGATTAAAGCTTGGATCATGGTTAACTGCACTTGGATTTTTCTTAGGTATTGCATTTATTGCGCTTATTGATCATTTCGTACCTGATGCGGAGAATCCACACGAAGTACATACCGTTGAAGAAATGGATGGTCAAAGTGAGGATCATAAGAAGAAATTAATGCGTATGGGTACGTTTACTGCATTAGCCATTGCGATTCATAACTTTCCAGAAGGCCTTGCGACCTTTACTGCAGCTGTTAGTGATCCAAGTTTAGGGATTCCCATTGCGATTGCGATTGCGATCCATAATATTCCTGAAGGGATTGCGGTTTCAGTTCCAGTATTCTATGCGACAGGAAGCCGCATGAAAGCCTTCAAGTTATCTTTCCTTTCTGGTTTATCTGAACCGATAGGAGCACTCGTTGGCTATCTTGTACTACTTCCCATCATGAATGACATCGTATTCGGTATGATCTTTGCGGCAGTTGCTGGTATTATGGTCTACATTAGTTTGGATGAATTATTACCTTCTGCCCGTGAATATGGCGAACATCATATTTCAATCTATGGAACGATTTCCGGTATGATTGTGATGGCTGTTAGTTTATTACTATTCTTATAACAAAAAAGGTCCGA
>CAYWGS010000111.1:0-4847 GCA_964457525.1 uncultured Erysipelotrichaceae bacterium
TTAGATTAAATTGTAATGTTTTAAGGCTGCCGCAATGCCGCCTTCATCGACATTGAGTGTTACATAATCAGAGATTGCTTTCATGTTCTCTGTCGCATTACCCATCGCGATACCAATCGCAGCTCTTTGGGTCATATCGATATCATTATCACCATCACCGAAGGTCATGACATTGTCCCAAGTTAGATGATTGAGTTCTAATATTTCTTCAATTCCAAGTGTTTTGTTGATATCAGCCCCAAAGACATCCATACTCACAGGACCTGCTCCTATGAATTGGAACTCAGGGAAGTCTTGCATGAATGGTTTTACTTTTTCAAATGGACTGATTAAGAAGATACTGAGAGGGGCATCCACCTTAATGAAGTAATCATGATTTTGTGTATCATCTAAGAGTAAGTGTCTTACATCAAAGCCTTGTGAATAATGCTTATAGAATCCTTCATAGTCATTTAATACGACCATTTGATGGGCTGTTTTAAGTCCCATAGGGATATTGTTTTTCTGACAAACCTCAAGCATACGATTGACACTATCTGGACTGATCGTGTGTCGAATAATGATTTCTTTATTACGATCAAGTACACAGTGTCCATTGATCGTCACATAGTAATCACAGTCCAACACTTCTTTCACATGGTCTTTAATAAAGCCCATACTTCGTCCTGTTGCCACAAGTACCTTTATGCCTTGTGCCTTGAGTTTATGGATGGCTTCTACTGCAGAATCTTCAATTTTAGCTTTACCTGCACTGAGGAGTGTTCCATCAATATCGAATACGACCATTTTAATTTGTTTCATTTTGTTCACCTTTATCAGTTTAACACAATCATTTTCATGTTAGAATATTTAAATGATAAAAGCACTCATCTTTGATTTAGACGGTACCTTACTCGCAACCGACAATGATTTATGTACAGCGATTAATCGCGTTCGTTCCTATTTTAATTGTAATCCTTTAGAGAATTCAGTTATTCAATCCTATTTAGGGGATGGAATTCGTATGTTAGTTACACGTTCATTGCCTGTTGAATTTCATGATCAATTGGATCGTGCAGTTGAATTATTTCATGAATATTATTCTATTTGTTATAACGATACAACCGTACCTTATCCCAACGTGATTGAAACATTAAGAATCTTACAAAAGTACTATCGTTTATCGGTCGTGTCCAATAAAGCACAACGATATGTTGATAAGCTAATGGAATCTCATTTCTCTGAGTTTCAGTTTGATCATATCTATGGGGATGCGATTAATCATTTACGTAAACCTGAGATTCAAGGGATAACTGAGTCATTAGAAGCGATGAATGTACAAGCAAATGAAACAATCCTAATCGGTGATAGTACGGTTGATGTACAAACCGCACTGAATTCAGGTATTCATATGTGTCCTGTTGCTTGGGGTTTTCAACCGAAGGAAGTATTACATAATGCATCTGGTATCGTACCCATTGAGAAATTTGAAGATCTTATTTTATTTATTGATCGTTTAAATTATAATTAGTTTACTGGGGATATAGCTCAGTTGGTAGAGCACTTGGTTCGCAATCATGGGGTCGTCGGTTCGAGTCCGATTATCTCCACCAGTAAAACATCAAACTACTGAAAAGTAGTTTTTTATTGTTAATTGAGCTTAACTCGTTTACGATAGGATTAATTCAAGGGGGAATTATTATGTCGATATTCTTAGTGGATTATGAAAATGTGAATGGGGATGGGTTTAATGGATTATCTAATTGTACAGAGAATGATCAGATAAAGATTTTCTATACCAAGGGGGCTGAGACATTAACCTTTGGACTTCATCGTCGTTTAACTGAATCGAAGTCTAAAATTGAGTATTTCAAAGTTGAAAATGGGTCTAAGAATGCGTTGGATTTTCAGTTATCTTCTTATTTAGGGTATTTGATCGCGAAGAATCCAGAGGATAAGTATTATATTGTTTCTAAAGATAAAGGGTATGATGTCTTATGTTTATTTTGGCAAAAGTTTAAGAATCTAAATATTCAGTTATCCTTAGTTTCTGACTTATCTCTTAAGAATGAAAAAGAAGAAAGGAGAAAGTTAATTGATTTAATTCAATCCAGTTTAGTTGAATTTAAAGATAGTAATTTGAATCAAGAAGTTTCTACAATTATAGAGAAGTATAAAACTAAACAAGGGATTTATAATGCGCTTATCAAATCATATGAAAGTAAAAAGGGTGGAGATATCTATCGTAAGATAAAACCATTATTAGTGGATAAAAAGGGACAGTAAGATAAGATAAGTCGTGATACACTATTTGTATGTTTAATTTAAAAGAAAACGCAAAAACAATTAAGAAGATGGTGCCAGCCCTCTGGATTGCGATGAAGAAGAAAGAAACACCGATATTGGCTAAGTTTCTTGCGCTATTAACTTTGGGATACGCATTGTCTCCGATTGACTTAATTCCAGATTTTATTCCGGTTATTGGGTATTTAGATGATTTGATACTATTGCCTTTGTTGATCTTTTTGACGATAAGATGTATACCAAAATCAATTATGGAAGAATCTCTTTTAGAGTCTGAAGGACTTTGGGAGAAGTTACCTAAGATGAATTGGTTTGTGTGGGTTATTATTCTTTTCTGGATGGTTTTAATCTATATTCTATGGGAGGTCTTTACATGAGAGTTATAGAAACATATCGTTTAGTTTTAAGAGCATTTAAAGAAACCGATTTGGATGATTTCTTTGCGTATGCAAAGAGTCAAAAAGTCGGACCGATGGCAGGGTGGAAACCTCATACGAACATTGAAGAGTCAAAGAATATTTTGAAGTCGTTTATGGATGGGGATGAAGTTTGGGCGATTGAGTATAAAGAGGATCATAAAGTAATTGGTTCCATTGGTTTACATCAAGATGCGAAGCGTAGTAATCCTCAAGCTCGTATGTTGGGTTATGTTTTAAGTGAAGATTATTGGGGAAGTGGCATTATGTTAGAGGCGTCACGTGCTTTACTCAATTATGCATTTAATGAATGTCGATATGACTTAGTTTCTGTTTATCATTTTCCGTTTAATTTACAATCTAAGTCAGTTATTGAAAAAATCGGCTTTAAATATGAAGGTTGTTTGCGACAAACGACCTTAAGGTTTGATGGTGTATTGTTGGATAGTATGTGTTATTCCATCACAAAAGATGAGTTTAATGCACTTTAAGGTTGTTTTTGGTAAAATAAGAGAGTTATGGACCAAACCAATCGTTCTAGTCAATTGTTAGAGTATAAACAATTGGTTACTCAATCGAATATCGTTTATTTAAGTACTTGGATAGCAAGTATGATTTTTGAAGTGGTTTTCTTCTTACTTAAGGCTGATTTAGCATTATGGGTGAATACATTCGTATTAGTCTTGGGTTATCTTCCAATTTACTTAAACAAAAAAGGGTACTATGCACTGGCATCTTTAATCTATTTAGGTATGATGAGTATGAGTGCAAGTGTGAATGCGATTGTATTTGGATTAGATGTTGGTTTTGGTTTCTATTTCTTTAATTATGCAGGTTTAATTATTTATACGAGTTGGAAAGCGTATCAGAAATTAATTGTGCTTATTATCGATGGCCTTTTGCTTTATGGTTTGTATTTCTACTTTACAATGAATGAACCAATTATCAGCTTATCGGTTATCGTTTTTTATAGTTTCTTAGTCCTTAATATTGCACTAAATATTACAGGTATTGCGCATTCTGCTTATTTCTATATGAACAATGCGATGCAAGCTACACGTCGTTTATCCTACCTCTCTACAACCGATCTCTTAACGGGTTTAATGAATCGTTCTGCTTTTATTGAAGAGTTTATTGATTTTTGTCAGATGAAAAAATCGGGAATTGGTTTTATTATGTTTGATATCGATTATTTTAAGTCTGTTAATGATACGCATGGACATTTGTGTGGAGATGCGGTCTTAAGTCGTTTAGGGTTATTACTCAAAGAGAATATTCAAAGTGATGTGCTTGTTGGACGTTATGGTGGTGAGGAGTTTGTATTGGGCTTTAATGCCAACTCCGTGAAAGAGGTTGAAGTGTTAGCTGAAAAGATTCGTAACTTAGTTGAAATCATGAAAGTAGAGTATGATCATAAATTAATTCAGTCTACCATTAGTGTTGGGGCTGTTTATTATCCTCTTGATCTAAATCATGAAGTCAATATTGACCAAATATTCGCACAAGCCGATCAATTGTTGTATATTTCTAAACAAAAAGGGCGTAATCGTATTACAGTTGAAATGTTTAAATCAAATCAATCAGATCATTTTTGAAAAAGAATGATCTTTTTGATAGAATACTCTTTAGGAGGCAAGTTCGATGAAGTTAAAACCCATACAAGTCCTGTTTATCCTTTATCTCATGTCTCTTTTTTATGTGTTATTTCTGTATGAAAGAAGCATGGATTTATCATGGATTGTACAGGGTGGTTGGAATACATTACTCGCTCGTCAAGAAGATCATTTAAATTTAATCTTCTTTAGTACCATTTTACGTTACATTCAAACGATGAATTATGCGACGGGTATGCGTAATATCATCGTTAATATTGGGGGTCATATGTTAATGATTGCGCCCTTTGGTTTTTTCTTGCCAAGACTTCATCCACGTTTTCAGAAATTAACGTTTTTCATTGGTGTGATCATTTTAATCATGTTTATGATTGAAGGACTTCAATTTATTTCGATGAGTGGATCGTTTGATGTGGATGATATGTTGTTAAATGTAATTGGTGCTATAATAGGTTTTGTGTTTCTGAGAAACCCAGATAAGTTAGAAAGGATTTCGCATGACAGAGAAATTAGTTGAGTTTATTCTGCATTATAC
>CAYWGS010000112.1:0-4591 GCA_964457525.1 uncultured Erysipelotrichaceae bacterium
TTCCATTTAAGTCTTTAAGTCAAAAGAGTGCAATTAAGTCCATTCTAAAAACAATTAAAAAGGACATGAATGAATCAGGAATTGATTCGTATGCCTTGGTATATGCAGATAATCCGGATGATCTTAATGAGTTTAAATTGAGTGTTAAATCGATTATAAAAAAGGATCCAGAATACATCGAAACCATTTCGCCAATCGTTGGATTAAATGCTGGAAAAGGTGCGTTTGCGATCGGTTATATTAAGAAAAACAAATCATAGACTTTAAAATATCGTTGATTATGATATTATTTCACTGGACGGTGATGATCATGATTAACGATATTTTTTCGAATATAATCGTCAATATAGCAATGTTGATGATTATTGGTTATGTTTTACCAAAGACACGGTTCTTTAGACGAACAGTTTTTGAACACCAAAAAAGTACACAAGAAAAAATTCTATTAGGAATTATTTTCGGCTTAATTGGTATCATTTCGACCTATACAGGGATACGAATTAATGGCGCAATAGCGAATACTAGGGTTATTGGTGTTATTGCGGGTGGCTTTTTAGGTGGACCTTTTGTTGGAGCATTAGCAGGTATTATCGCTGGGCTTCATCGATATGCGATTGATATTAATGGTTTTACAGGACTTGCATGTGCAATATCAACCATTACAGAAGGTTTAATTGGCGGATATATGTATAAACGAATTCGATCCAGTAAACTTAAATACCGCCTAATATTCTTTTCAACATTTATTGCGGAAGTAATACAGATGTTAATTATCTTAGCGATTGCACGTCCATTTGCGGATGCGCTTGAGTTGGTAAAGGTGATATCCATTCCAATGATTGTGCTTAATTCTATTGGGGTTGTAATATTTGTGGATGGTATTTATACCGTACAAAAGAACTTGGACCAACAATCCGCATTACATTTAAAACTATCGTTTGACTTGGCTGAGTTATGTTTGCCTTATCTTAGAAAAGGTTTAACTCATGTACAAAGTATGCAAGAAACGGTAAAAATCATTTGGACAAACTTAGATGCCTATTCAGTTAATATCACGGATCAAGATAAAATGGTGTCTTTTGCTGGGGAAGATATTCAAAAAGAGAAGGGGTTTGAGCTTCTATTTGAACATGAATATAAACGTTGTATGAAGCTTAAAAAGACGATTATCCTTCATGAAGAAGAGTTAAGAAAGTATCATTATGAACATTTATTTAAACGAATTATGATTTCACCCTTAGTTCGTAATGGATGTGTCATTGGAACACTCAGTATTTGTGATCAGAAGTTTAAGGAGAAAATTGAAACAGACTTAGAATTTATCAATGGTCTTTCTAGTTTATTCTCTGCTCAGTTAGAATTATCTGAAATTGATTATCAAAAGAAACTGTTAGAAAAAGCAGAATTAAGGGCTTTACAGTATCAAATTAATCCACATTTCTTATTTAATGCATTAAATACAATAAGTGCTTATTGTAGAGAAAATCCAGATCGTGCTCGTTCATTATTATTAGCCTTATCTTCTTATTTTAGGAATACATTATCGACCCATAAAGAAATGGTTGATATACATGAAGAGATTGAACATGTGCTATCATACTTAGAAATTGAAAAAGCACGTTTTGAGGATCGATTAGAGGTCAATATCAAGATTTCACCTGACTTACATTTCATGGTGCCTAATTTTATCTTACAACCATTGATTGAGAATTCAATTAAGCATGGTATGAAGAATCAGTTGAAGATTGATGTTTTAATAGAAGAAGTTAAGAATGTTCTACAGATTACAATTAAAGATAATGGAAATGGTATACAAAAACATATCATTGATAATTTATATAAGAATCAACACGATAAAGATAAGATTGGCTTAGCGAACACACATTATCGTTTAAAGAGTATTTATCCCAATAATGCAGGATTATGTATTAAGAGTAACCCATCGGTAGAGACCATCATATCGATGAGTATTCCACGATTGGGGGTGTAGAATGAAACTATTAATCGTTGATGATGAAAGAATAGCTCGTAGTGAGATTAAGTTTTTGTTAAAGGAAGAGAATCCAAACATTGAGTTATTTGAAGCAGATAGTGTTGAGAGTGCGATTAGTATTATCAAGAATGTTGAAATTGATGGCGCATTCTTAGATATGCAATTACCCGATGGTATGGGTTTAGAGATTGCACGATATATGGAAGAGAACATTGATCATAGAATTCCTGTAGTGTTTGCGACGGCTTTTGATCAGTATGCATTAGATGCTTTCTCCGTTAGTGCACTCGATTATATTGTTAAACCATTTAGAAAAGAAGATGTACTTCGATCGCTCAATCGAATGATGAATATTCAACCAAAGGTTAATATTCCAATGTGTCCTACAGATAAGTTAACCGTTACAACACATGAAAAAGTTGTTGTGTTGAATATTCAAGAAATTGCCTTTATTACAGCATTTGATAAGCATACAATCGTTTATACATTAAAAGGAGAGTATATGACTCATCTTTCATTGGATAAATTAGAAGAACGTTTATCAAATTGTGGCTTTATGCGAGTTCAAAGAAGTTATATTGTTAATCTAAATATGATAAATGAGTTTGTACCTTGGTTTAATAATACGTATGGAATGAAGTTGATGGGATTTAACTCAAAAGTAATTCCTATTAGTCGAAATAAGGTTGCTCAGTTAAAATCGATATTTGAATTTTAAAACAGGATTTATGCATTTCATCCTGTTTTTTTTACATTTCATCCAAATTGTAAGCGTTATCAAATCGGAATATTTATAATATGACTGTCCATTTAAAAGGAGGATAGTTATGATTACTTTCTTTATTGCCTTAGTCATTCTTATTGTTGGTTATATGACTTATGGCGTGGTTGTTGAGAAGGCTTTTAAACCTGATGATCGTCCTACACCTGCGATTGAATATGCAGATGGTGTAGACTTCGTTGAAATGAAGCCTTGGAGAATTTTCTTAATTCAATTATTGAATATTGCTGGATTAGGCCCAATCTTTGGCGCAATTGCAGGGGCTCTATGGGGACCAGTTGTATTCTTATGGATCGTATTCGGTACAATTTTCGCAGGTGCGGTTCATGATTTCCTATCTGGAATGATTTCCATTCGTCATAAGGGTGCTAGTATTTCTGAAATCGTTGGTATTTACTTAGGTCCTCAAATGAAAACCGTTATGCGTGTTTTCTCAGTCGTATTACTTGTTTTAGTTGGTACAGTATTTATGACAGGTCCAGCTGGTCTATTGGCTCGCTTAACACCTGATTTCATGACTCGTAACTTCTGGTTAGTTATTGTATTAGTATATTACTTCCTTGCTACAATTCTTCCAATCGACCAATTAATTGGTAAAATCTATCCATTATTCGGAGCTGCTCTAATTATTATGGCTATTGGTATTGCTGGTGGTATGTTATTTAGAGGTGTTCCAATGCAAGAACTTACTTTAACTAATTTACATCCAAGTGAATTACCGATTTGGCCGTTAATGTTTATTACAGTTGCTTGTGGTGCAATCTCTGGTTTCCATGCGACTCAATCACCTATGATGGCTCGTTGTATGACATCTGAAAAAGATGGTCGTAAAATCTTCTACGGTGCTATGGTCTCTGAAGGGGTTATCGCATTAATCTGGGCTGCAGCTGGTGTATCCTTCTATGGATCTACTGGTGGTTTAGCGACAGCTTTAACTGAATACGGTGGTCAAGCGGGTGTTGTATACGATATCGCATTTAAACTCTTAGGCCCAGTTGGTGGTGTACTTGCAATGGTTGGGGTTATTGCTTGTCCGATCACATCTGGAGACACTGCATTCCGTTCTGCTCGTTTAACACTTGCGGATTGGTTCAATGTTGAACAAAAATCTATTTCTAAACGTTTATTCTTAGCTATTCCTTTATTGGGTATTGGTGCTTTATTATCACTTATTGACTTCAATATCGTATGGCGTTACTTCTCTTGGTCTAACCAAACATTAGCAATGATCGCTTTATGGGCTGGTGCTATGTATCTTGTTAAGGAAAAATCAAATCACTGGATTGCGACTGTTCCTGCAACATTCATGAGTGCTGTATCCATGACGTACATTCTACAAGCTCCAGAAGGTTTCCAATTATCTACTGCTATTTCTTATCCTGTAGGATTAGCATTCGCAGCTGGTTGCTTACTATTGTTCTTGTTTAAAGCAGGAATCATTGGTTCTACTAAAGTAGAAACTGCTTAATAAAATAATTCGATTAGACTATAATAAGAAAGGTTGGAAACGACCTTTCTTTATATCAATGAGGAGACATACTATGACATTAGATGAGATTAAAATTAACGCAAAAGAAAATATGACTATTTGTAAGATGTGTCGTACATGTAATGGTGAAACTTGCAGAGGATGGACTCCAGGACCTGGTGGCAAGGGGTCTGGAAGTAGTTTTGTTCGAAATGTTGCGAAGTTAAAAGATGTAACCATCGATATGAAACTTATTCGTGATGATTATGAAGTCGATTCATCCTTTGACTTCTTTGGGATGAAATGTGCTGCACCGATCTTTGCGGCTCCAATTGCGAATGTAGCAATT
>CAYWGS010000113.1:0-4546 GCA_964457525.1 uncultured Erysipelotrichaceae bacterium
TTCTAAACTTTCATAATAATCAACATTTATTTCGATTATATTCGAAATAAATTTAGTATAATAAACAATTATATTTCTTCAATAATTGTAATAGACACAAACAAAAACCGCCTTTCAGCGGTTAGTTCACCAAATTGGTGGAAGTGAGGCGTAGCACTTTTATCACTTGGTTAAATTTATAATTTGAAGGTATAAATATCAATTAATCAAAGTCTCTTGTTAAGCCAGTTAATCTTTCAACCATCGCAGGATCGGCATGATCAAAGAATGAACTTACTGGTTGATCAAGTTTAAGAATATTATCCATTTCTTCTTGATTAAGTTCGAAATCAAATACTTCAAAGTTCTGTTGCATACGTTCTTTTTTAACTGACTTAGGTAATACAGACACACCTCTTTGTATTAAATATCGTAGTGTTACTTGTGCAGCTGACTTATTGTATTTCTTTCCTATTTCAACAAGCGTTTCATTTCCGAACAAATCGTTTTTACCTTCCGCAAAAGGTGCCCAAGCTTGAATTTGTACTCCATACTTTTTCATGATTTCGTTTGCTTCAACTTGTTGATGAAATGGATGTGTTTCTACTTGGTTTACCATTGGGATAACTTTATTAAATTTAATCAAATCAATTAAACGATCTGAATAGAAGTTACTGACTCCTATCGCTTTAAGTTTTCCTTCATGATAAAGTTCTTCCATTGCACGATATGTTCCATAGTAATCTCCGAATGGTTGATGAATTAATAGTAAATCTAAGTAATCCATTTGTAATCTTTCTAAAGATCCTTCAATAGACTTTTTAGCTTTTTCATAACCCATTTCACTTATCCAAAGTTTAGTTGTGATGAAAAATTCTGTTCTATCCAAACCACTTGCTTTAATCGCATTCCCAACAGCTCTTTCGTTTCCATATGATTGAGCCGTATCAAATAGACGATATCCAACTTCAATCGCATCTAAGACACATTTCTCTGTTTCTTCTTTAGGTATTTGGAACACACCAAATCCTAGTATTGGCATCTTTAAGCCATTATTCAATGTTACATATTCCATTATTTTTTTCTCCTTTAGTAGTTTATTTTTGTAAATGATAAGGAAGCTAATTTGTAGCTATCCTCCAACTTTGTATACACTTCAGTTACAACAAAAGGGTTTGTAACTTCATTCCCACCTACAATTGCAGTCAATTTCATTTTATTGAGTACGATTGTAACTGGACCCATTTCCTGTATTGTTTCTTCTTCAAAATTAATATCTTGATAGATTATATGTCCTTCCGCAATGGTTTGTGCTTCACTATTACGATCTAACGTAACTCCCATATGAATGAACAAGGCATTATCATGCGTCATTTGTATGAATGCAACAATGTTTCTTTCTTGTATGGCTTGCCATAAGTTTCTTGAAAAATCATGTATATATTTCATGGACACCTCCTATAATCTTATTTTAAGACACTGTAGTAACTACAGGTCAAGTGTTTATCAACAATTACCTTAAAAGGTATCTTGTATTAGGGCTTTTCTATCTGAATTCATTTCTTCTAGGTAAACTAAACCACAATTGATCCAACCACTCTAATTGTTCTAATGTTAAATCCTTCATATCTGATGCTTTCAAGCTGGCTTCCATTTGGTCTGCTTTACTTGCGCCTATAATCACAGAAGTAATTCCTTTTTGTTGAAGAACCCACTTGATTGCGGTTGGAATCATCTCAAGTTTTTCTTGTTCACACCATACTCTATATGCTTCCACAGCTTCAAATTGAGCTTTTTGCCAATAACGTTCGTGATACAAAGCACCTGTTGCACCACCTAAAGCAAATCGTGTGCCTTCTATGTTTTCTTCTTTTTTATATTTACCCGTTAAGAGCCCTGCTGCTAGAGGATTATAACTAATGACACCTAGATTCTCTTCAATAGCCAAAGGTAGAAGCTCATCTTCGATCATTCTAAAGAGAAGATTATATCTTGGTTCAACAACAGAATATGGAATAAGATGATTTGCTAATGCTAAACCATTGGCTTTCATGATTTGCCAACTACGCCAATTAGATATCCCAATGTGTCTCACTTTACCACTTTGAATCAGTTCATTGAAAGTAGACAAGGTTTCAAAATAATCCGCTTCAGGATCAAATTGATGCGCCAAATAAACATCAATATATGTTGTTTGTAGTCTTTCTAAACTCTCATCTACTGCTTTTAAGATTGCTTCTCTGCTTAATCCTTTATCATCTGCATTAGGACCCATTGTTCCAAAACACTTACTAACAACTATGAAATCCTCACGCATTTGATTCTTCAACCATTCTCCAATGATACGTTCTGTTCTTCCTGCTTCCTCAAATGAGCTTCTTCCAATTGGATAAACATTGGCTGTATCAATGAAATTTATCCCTGATTCTTTAGCAAGATCTAAAATTTTGAAGGCCTCTTCTTGATTGGCTTGTAAACCAAACGTCATCGTTCCAATACATAATCGTGAAACTTTAATCCCTGTATTCCCGAGTTCGATATACTGCATAATTTCCTCCTTAATATTTTCGTTCCCAACTAGCAAATCTTTCAACTTGTTTAGGATCTTTATGCGATAGAACAATTGATCCTTTAGTATCCAATTTTTTAAGTTCAATCATTTCTTCATCAGTTAACTTAAAATCAAAAACATCAATATTTTCTATCATTCGTTCTTTCTTCGTTGTCTTCACAACCAATGATACTCCTTTTTGGACTAAGAAACGTAAAGCAACTTGCCCAAGCGTTTTATGATATTTTTCGGCTAATTCTGAAACATACTTATTTTCAAAAATATCTTTATGCGCTCTAGCAAGAGGCATCCACGCTTGAGCTTGAACATGATATTTGTTCATAATATCGATTGCTTCATCTTGTTGGTGAAGTAAGTGAATCTCTACTTGATTTACTTGAGGTGTTATTTCATTAAATTTTACGAAGTCAATCAATCGATCAGGATATAGATTACTGACTCCAATCGCTCTAATTTTTCCAGCTTTATAGAACTCAGTCAGTGCACGATAAGCACCATATATATCATTAAAAGGATGATGTATCAAAAATAAGTCAATATAATCTAATTGTAATCGATCTAGTGATCCTTGAATTGACAGTTTTGCTTTCTCATATGTCGCATCAGCTAACCATAATTTAGTTGTAATAAAAAGCTCTTCTCTTGGAGTTGGACTTTTCTTAATCGCATTCCCTACTTGGGTTTCATTTCCATATCCTTGTGCCGTATCGAATAAACGATAACCTGCATCTATCGCATTTAAGATGATTTCATCTACTTCTCTTTGGTCTGTTAAACCAATTGTCCCGAATCCTATTTGAGGTATCATGACACCATTGTTTAGTTTTATATATTCCATTTTCTTTTGCCTAACTTTTATGTATAATACTACTGTACAACCTTGTAGTTACTACAAGTCAAGAGGAAACACGATGTATTCAATGAAAGATGTTTGTGACAAATACTCAATGCCTTATGAAACGCTTCGTTTCTATTGTAATGAAGGACTTATCCCTAACGTAAAAAGAGATCATAATAACTATCGTATGTTTGATGAAAGAGACTTAGCTTGGATTGATGGTTTACAATGCCTTCGTAAATGCGGTCTCGGAATCAAAGAATTGAAAATTTATCTAAACTTAGCGATGGAGGGTCCTTCAACGATAAGTAAACGTAAAGCTATGTTGGAAAAGCAAAAAATAGAACTACTAGAGAAGAAAGTAGAAATAGATAAGAGCTTAGCTTATATTGATCAAAAAAATAAGTATTATGATGATGTCGAAAAAGGTAGAATAAAATATACCAGTAACTTAATAGATATAGATTAAAAAAGCCACAATTTAATTATTTTGGTTTTTTTGTTTGTGCGTCCCAAAAACATAATGCATCTATTATCCAACCTTCAGCAACAGTATCTATCCCTAGTCCAAATCCATGTTCTAATCCATCATATGCATGAAATTCAGAATTGATACCAAGTCTCTGTAATTCATAATGTCTTTGTTGCATCATTATATATGATGCAATTTTATCTAGAGTTCCACAACACGCATAGGTTGGCGCATCATTTATTGATACATTGGAATAACCTGTATATTGTAATATGACTGCTACAGCAGAAGTAATATCTACTCTATTTGATAATCTCTTAAAAAAATTCTTATTTCCACATTGAGCGGCAATACGAGCACCAGCAGAACCACCCCAAAGTGAATACTCATCTTTTCTAACCTTTAATTGTTCAGAATGATTAATAATATAATGTATTGCTTGTACACAATCCTCATAGGGATGATCAACTCGATAGATCAACGCAAAAGAGTTATACCCTTTTTGCGATGCAAATAATGCATGTGGAAAACTATCATGCATAGAAGCTACATACATGAATCCACCTCCTGCACACATTAAAGCGAACTTCTCAAATGATTTTCCTCTGAAGAAAAATAAGCCTACATTGTTTCTACTAGTATCTTCTTCTATCTGATTATTTGAATAAATTGGATAATATACTTG
>CAYWGS010000114.1:0-4544 GCA_964457525.1 uncultured Erysipelotrichaceae bacterium
GAATTGCATTCTTAAATGGTGTTGGTAGGTTCTATTCTTCATCGTTTTTATTGTATCATGCAAATAAAAGGTATGAGCAAAGCTCATACCTATTTTATACACTTAAGTCTTTATTCTTACTAAACTTCATAAACAAGATAAGCGATCCAGCTGTTAGGATGGTTAGGATGGTAGACAAGGCTGCCGCAATCCCATAATTACCACGAATAACTTCTGTATAAATCGCGATGGTTAAGGTCTTTGTTCTACCAGTATACAAGATAATCCCTGTAGCCAACTCTGTAATAATCGTTGTCCAACTTAGAATAGCACCAGATATGACACCTGCAGACATCATTGGAACTGTAATCTTGAAGAATGTCTTAAGATTACTTGCCCCTAAACTAATTGCGGCTTCTTCAATGCTAATCGAGATTTGTTGAAGAATGGCAGCTGATGAACGAATCGTATACGGTAAACGACGAATAACCAATGCCACAACCATGATGGTTATACCCCCTGCCAGTCTAAGTGGTGGAGTTAAGAATGCAGCTAGTAATGAAATACCTAATACGGATCCAGGAATAATATATGGAATCATGGATAAGGTATCAATAAACTTGGTTAATACATTTGGTCTACGAACAGAGATATAGGCGATGAGTATTGCAAGTAATACAATGATAACTAACGCTAAACCACCAATAATAAATGTATTCTGAATTGAATTTCCTAAACGATCAAAGGCTTGTGTATAACTCATAAGCGAGTATCCATCAATAAACAACATACCCTTTGTATTTAGGAATGAAGTGTAGATGACATAGGCTTGAGGTAACATCGCAATTCCAATGACAACATAGATGTAAAGGTGTAAAAGTACATTCTTTATCCCTTTGACCTTCTTTGGTTCAATTGGATGCAAAGCACTCATAGAGAATTTTTTACGATTGGAAATGTAACTTTGAATTAAGAAGAAAATTGTTGTAATCCCTATCGCAATAATACTAATCGCTGCCGCAAAACCTTTATCACCAGTAACTTCTCCAATAAATTCCGAGAAAATTAATACTGGGAATGTACGATAACCTTCACCGATTAACATTGGTGTTCCAAAGTCTGCGAAAGCACGCATGAAAACCAACAATGCGCCAGCTAAAATGGTAGGAAGAATGAGTGGGAATACAATGGTTCTAAAGCGTTTTAATCCTGTATAACCAAGATTTTCTGCAGCTTCGAGTAATGTATTATCAACATTCTTCATAGCCCCATTGATGTATAAGAAGATTAATGGAAATAATTGTAAAGTAAGTACCATCAATATCCCATTAAATCCATAGATATCAGGTATTTGAATATTTAATACTGTTTTAAAGAAGTTGGTAAATACACCATTTCTTCCTAATAATAAGATCCAAGAGTAAGCTCCAATAAATGGTGCAGACATACTAGAAATAATTATGAGGATTTGTAACCATGCTTTCCCTTTAATATCATACATATTAAAGAAGTAAGCCATTGGTGTACCAATCAGAAGGGTTAATAATGTTACTGCAATTGTAACTTTAAAACTATTAATAAGCGTATTTGAGTAATATGGGAATTGGAAGAATTTTTGATAATACTCAAAGGATAGAGACTGCGTTTCTTTATTCGTTAAACTCTCTACCACTAAATTGAACATTGGATAAATCAGGAACAAAACATAAGTGAGTAGAACAAATAACGAAATCGTTGTCCAAATATCAAGCTTTTTCTTGGACATTGTCGTTTTCAACTCCAGTCACACAGTTTTCACTTCCATCTTGTGTAAATACATTGATTTTTTCCAATTTTAAACCTAAATGAATTTGGGATCCAGGAGGAATAATACTATCAATCGATGACTCAATAACGATTTCAATGAGTTCATCACTTTCCAAACGAACAGTATAGTGTGTATTTAGACCTAAGAAAATATAGTCAATTACTTCACCTTTCATTTGACTTGGATCATCGGTAATATAGAATTCTTCTGGGCGAATCGATACAATTACATCTTGATTATCTTTGATACTAGGCTTTAGTGTCTTCATTTCATACTCTGTTGTATGAATTTTTAGAATAACTTTACCTTGATCAAACTTTAATTGACCTTTAATCATATTAGAACGACCGATAAACGTCGCAACAAACGTATTTGCTGGTCTTTGATAAATATTCTTTGGTGTTCCAATATGTTGGATGAAACCATCTTTCATAACCGCAATACGATCTGAAATAGACATTGCTTCTTCTTGATCATGCGTTACATAAACGGTTGTAATACCAACTGAACGTTGAATATCACGAATAACCGATCTCATTTCAACTCTTAACTTAGCGTCTAAGTTCGTTAATGGTTCATCCATTAATAAGACATCCGGTTTAATAACGATTGCACGAGCTAAAGCAACACGTTGTTGTTGACCACCAGAAAGCTTCTCAGGTAAACGATCTGCATATTGTTCAATTTGCATTGTCTTTAGCATCTCATCGGTTAATTGATTGATTTCTTCTTTTGATAATTTTCGATTCTTTAAACCAAATTTAACATTTTCTCTTACGGTAAGATGTGGAAAAATTGCATAGTTTTGGAATACCATACCGATATTTCGTTTACTAGGTGACATTTGATTAATAATGGAATCATTAAAATAAAACTCTCCACCCTCTATACTATTAAAACCTGCAATCATTCTCAAAAGCGTTGTCTTTCCACATCCGGAGGGACCAAGAAGGGTGAATAACTCACCCTCCTTGATGTTCACTGATAAACCGGATAGGATAGTATTTTCGCCATAGCGCTTAATTGCGTTTTTGATATTAATATTGACACTCATACTATCACTCCTTTTATTTTTTAATTATTGTAAGCTAGCAAAGATTTCAGTATAACGTTCAACGATAGCCTTTTTATTAGCACTAACGTATTCTTGATCTTCAACGATAACAAAGATGTCTGACATTGGAGTCATGTAATCAGCAGTTGTAGCACCTTCTCTAACTGGACGGTTAGTTAATGTACTACCAAAGATGTTTTGAACTTCTTCGGAAAGAACAAAATCGATAAATAACTTAGCATTTACGATGTTTGTAGCACCCTTAACGATCGCCATTGTAGCAGGTAGGAATACAGTACCTTCTTCAGGATAAACAATCTTAACATTAGCACCATCTCTAACTAAAGTAGCACATGGGTCTTCATAGGATAAACCAACAACCATTTCACCAGCAGCAACACTCTTGTAAACAGCGGATGAACCAGAAGCAATCTTTCCATCCCATTGTTCAACTAATGCTTCAACATATGCCCAAGCTTCTTCACTTTCATAACCACCCATTGCAAGTAATGCATTGGTTAATTGTGCAAATGCAGAAGAGGATGCGGAAGGATCAGCTGTTGCAATCTTACCTTTTAATGCAGGGTTTAATAAATCAGCATATCCATTAATTTCGATATCACCGATTAAATCTGTATTAACAACAAGAACACTACCATCAAGTACATATGAACTCATATAACCTGAAGTGTTACGGTATGCTTCGATAACATATTGGTCATTTTCAGAAACATAATCTTGGAAAATATCTGGATTAGCTGCAAACTGAGACTTTGATCCACCAAACATAACGTCTGCATAAGGTGCACTCGCTTCGGATTGTAAACGAGTCATTAATTCACCTGTACCAGCTTGAATTAATTCAACTTCAACACCATACGTTTGTTCGAAAAGTGGAATAACTGCGTTAATAATACCTTCACTATTCGGTGTGTAAACAACTAACTTGTCTGTTGCTTCTTCAACAGGTTCTGCTGGCTCAGAAGTACAAGCAACTAAGCTCAATACAATTCCAAGCACCATTAGTATACTCAAGAATTTTTTCATGATGTTCCTCCATAAATTCTTAATTTAATCATAAATTGGATGCAAACGCTTTCAAATCCTACAAAATTACAAATTCTAGGAAAAATCTAAACTTTATATATTTTTTGAAACTATTTTTCTACTTATATCCTCTTAATCGTTATACCAAGGAGTCATTGTATGATTAAAAAAATTATAAACAACCTAATCTCAAATGGAATCGTATTCTCAGTCACAAAAATCACAGCTATAACTGTTATCAGTATTGCCTCAGTCACAACATCCGCCTACTTTGTGAGTTCAGTTATTACATCAAGTAATGAGAATGTAGAAAAGAATGATAATTTTTTATCTGCTAATACGAACAATGAGAGTAATGAAGTAGAAGAAGTAGATATTATTGCTAGCGCAACTAAGTTAATTCAAGAAGTTTTAGGCATTGAAAGTACAGATAGTCAAACGAGCTCATCTAAACAAAATACATCAGGACTTGTGTATGTCGATCTAAATTCTGCAGATATTCAAACAAGTTCTTCTAGACAAGTCGATTCCACAACACCATTACCTATCAGTAACGAAGACACTCAAACTGGTTCTTCTAGAAAGCCCGAAAGTGGATTACCTGGAATTAATTATGATGATGACTATGACGAAGATGATAAATACGAAGATCATGAA
>CAYWGS010000115.1:0-4531 GCA_964457525.1 uncultured Erysipelotrichaceae bacterium
GATTGACGTTTAACATAGACTAAATCCCCTGGATAGATTCGTGCATTAATCATCGAATCCCCGATGACTTCAAGATAGAAATACTCTCCACCTAGACTCTCTTCAACTGGAACCAATTCTTGACCCAACCATTCATCTTGAGCTAGACGTAATAATCCACCACGTACAGTCCCTAGGATAGGAATCGCAATCTTTTCTGTTTCAGAGATTAAATCTTCTACACTCACACCAAAAAACTCTGCTAATCGTTTTAATGTTTTAGCAGGTGGAATGGAAGATCCATCTTCCCATTTTTGTATGGTCGTAAAGGATTTATAGCCAAAGTGTTCCGCAATATCTTGTTGGGACAATCCTCGATCTTTACGATAGGTTTTGATTTTTTCTTTGAAGTCCATATTCTTACTCTTAGTATAAAAGATACTTGAATTATATTCAAGTAGAACTTGTAACTTGAATATAATTCAAGTAAAATGAGAATGAGGAGGAAACCATGGAACGAATCATATTTCATTGCGATTTAAATAATTTTTATGCATCTGTAGAATGTTTACACCACCCTGAATATCGAAATGTCCCTTTAGCGGTTGGCGGTGATATTGAGAAGCGACATGGGATTATCCTAGCGAAGAATCCATTGGCTAAGAAAACAGGTGTTAAAACAGGGGAAGCTTTATGGCAAGCGATGCAGAAGTGTCCTAATTTAGTGATTGTGAAGCCGAATTTTTCTTTGTATTTAAGATTTTCAAAATTAGTGAAGAAAATATACGAAGATTATACGGATCAGATTGAATCTTTTGGGATTGATGAGGTTTGGTTGGATTTAACGCATAGTATTCATTTGTTTAATCAAACACCGCATGAGTTAGCGGATAGTATTCGTGAAAGAATTCAGAGAGAAGTTGGGATTACTGCATCGATTGGCGTTAGTTTTAATAAGGTGTTTGCGAAGTTAGGGTCTGATTATAAGAAACCAAATGCGACGACTGAGATTACACGTGAGAATATGAAGGATATTGTTTATCCTTTACCGGTAGAGGATTTACTCTATGTGGGGCGTGCAACGACTCAGAAGTTGCATACCTTAGGCATTTATACGATTGGGGATTGTGCAAACTTTGATCCTCAGATTTTGAAGCGTCGTTTGGGTAAATGGGGTGAGTATTTACATCGTTTTGCGAGTGGGCAAGATACAAGTCCTGTTTTAGTTCATCATTATGAACCACAGGTTAAATCGATTGGAAATAGTACCACTGCTCCAAAGGATTTAAAGAATATGGAGGATGTACGGATCATTGCGTATATCTTAGCAGAGAGTGTTGCGGCTCGTTTAAAGGAAGCGCATTTAATGGCGTATACGGTTGCGATTGGTGTAAGAGATGTGAATCTACAAGGTTTTACGCGTCAGCACAAGATGGATGAGGCTACTAATTTGAGTGATACGATTGCGAAGATTGCGTTGGATTTGTTTGAAAAGAATGTGGATTTTAAGATTTCACTTAGAAGTATTGGAATTAAGGCTACGGATTTGGTGTTAGAGTCTAAAGTTGAACAGTTGAATCTTTTTGAAGATCCTGTGGCTAAACAAAAGAGACTCTCATTGGAGACTACGATTGAGAAGATTCGTGAGCGTTATGGGTTTAATGCCGTACAGAGGTTGTTGATGTTGGAAGATACGGTTTTGAGTGGGTTTAATCCTAAGCAGGAACATGTTATTTTTCCTGAATCTTATTTTAAGGGGTGATTTAGATGAAAACGTATGTAGATGTAATTGTATTAAATAGTAAAGATGGTAAATTAAAACCTTTAGCGATTTTATGGCATAATGGTATTAAGTATAGTATTGATAAGATTAGTCAAATTACACGGGCTGCGTCTACGATTTCAGGTGGAACTGGGATTCGTTATACTTGTTTCATTCATGGTCAGAGTCGTTACCTTTATTTAGAAGATGATCGATGGTTTATCGAGAAAAAGGAGTTCTAATATGTGTGGACGCTATTTATTTAAACAAGAAAAAGATGATGAAGTTGAAGCTTGGTTGAATGAGTTAGAGCTTCAGGATACCAGTGATTTAGCTTTGAATGTGGTTTATCCTTCACAGAAAACGATTGTATTAAAGAAGGATTTAAAACCGATGGTCGCTCGTTGGGGTCATGCTCGTTGGGATACAAAGGGTGTTGTGATTAACGCAAGAAGTGAGACCGTTCAATCTTCCCCTTTCTTTAAGGATCACATCAAGAATAGACGATGTGTGATTAAGGCTGAAGGTTTTTATGAATGGGATAAAGATAAACGGAAGTTCTTAGTCAAAGAAGAAAACAATGAGCCTTTGTATATGGCGGGTATTTATGATGAAGAGAATAATTTTAGTATTATAACGGATGAAGTTCATACATCCTTTAAGGACTTACATTCTCGTGTTCCTTTGTTTATTCCTGAGAAGTATGTAAATCAATACTTAGAGAATGGGAATGCGATGTTAAGCGATTTTAGAAACTTAAAACAATTAGAACTTCATTGGGAAGATCAATCCATTCAAACCAGTCTATTCTAAAAAAGAGAGAAACTAAATTCTCTCTTTTATAATGTCTTGATTAATTGTTTGTCTTCATCTGACAATGAGAAATCAAAGATCGTTAAGTTCTCTATCTGACGTTCTTTATTGTGTGACTTAGGAATTACAATCACATTTCGTTCGATTTGATAGCGTAATACAATTTGAGCCCATGTCTTATTGTATTTTAAACCTAATGTTTTTAGTACTTCGAGAGATGCTTCAGGAATACGTTTAAGTGGACTCCAAGCCTCTACCACTACTCCATTGGCTTGACAGTAATCTATAATTTCATCATTCCATAAGCCAGGATGTGATTCAATCTGATTTACAGCAGGTTTAAGCGCACAATTAGCCAATAGATGAGTTAATTGTTCTACATTGAAGTTAGACACTCCTATAGCCTTTAATACCCCTTTTTCCACATATCGTTCGAGGACTTTCCATACCCGTACAATCCCATCTTTATCATCCCATGGATGATGAATAAGGTATAAATCAATATAATCCGTATCCAACTCTTTTAAACTCGATGATATCGCTTTTTCAACTAATTCATCGGTATCCGTATATTCTGGTTTACCTGGTATCTTCGAGGTAATAAAGAGTGATTCACGCTTTAAACCTGATCGTTTAATCGCTAACGCCACAACACTTTCATTACGATAAGCAATTGCAGTATCAATCAGTGTATAGCCCATATTTAATGCGGATTCTAGCTCAGAAGTATCGTTGTTTATAGCCCCCATAAAATCCTTATTCTCTTTACCAAATGTATTCGTTCCTATTCCAATAATAGGGATTGTGATGCCTGTATTGAGTGTTAAATTGTTCATTGTGTTCTAATCTCCTTAACTTGAGTGTATGTTTTAATAGACAGAATGTATAGTAAATCGCTTAATTATGAACAAACTCGTCTAAGGCATTGATGAAAATCAATACATCTGATTCATTAAAATAGTCAGATTTCATTAATCCTTGTTCAATAATTTCCTTAAACTGTTGTTTTGATATATTTAAATGTAAATCGTCTTGCATATAGCTATAATAATCTAGCATAAAATCCTGAAGAGCTAAATTATCATTCTTAATTTCATTAAATTGACTAAATAACATTACTAACTTATCCTTATATTTCTCATTATTTGCGTATTTTGAGTAATTATCGTTAATATGCTTATCACCAAGTATTTTACGTATTGGTATATTAAATGGATTAACAAGTTCATTTGATGATTGAGGGTGTCTATTTAACAACTCTATTCCATCGATATATGTAATCATTTCATTTAATTTATTACGCTTTTCTATTAAATTATCTCTTTTTTTATTCAGAACGCTAAAATCATTTGTAATTAGTATTTGAATAATTTCTTCAAGAGATAGTCCTGATTCCTTATATATAAGTATTACATTTAAACGATTTTCATCTTCGGATGAATATAATCGAACTCCGTTCTTTCTATTAGGAACTAGTAACCCTATTGAATCATAATAATGTAACGTACGAATACTAATAGAATATTCTTTAGAAATAATAGATATTTTTTTCATTTTATATTGAACCTGACGTTACGTCATAGTATACACTATGATAGTTAGAGGTTCAAACAAGATGAAATTAGTAACTGAAATTATCAACAATTCGATTTTAAGACGCACTATTTATAGTGATTTTGATTGTAACCTTGAAGCTGTAGCTGCGACTGTTTTAATTGCTTATGAGTATAAATGGATGAAGAAAGTACAGGTTAATATACATTCGAATCTTTTATCGATTCATCTCGAATATGCGAATAAATCAATTAGGTATTATATAAGAGAAACTATAAATAAGCGGGATAATTATCTTATGACTGTCTCACTTATTCCTGAAATGGGAAATGCACATACATCTACTGTCTCAAGTCATTCAATTTTAAGTTGTTTTAATGAATACTTATTATTAAGTGATCAACGTCAATCAAGTATAAGTCG
>CAYWGS010000116.1:0-4288 GCA_964457525.1 uncultured Erysipelotrichaceae bacterium
TTCGCAACATCTTCAATTTGATTGAGTAGGTTAATAAGTTCCATATGCAAATCATTGGTATATTCACTACGAATAACCTTTTCTGCATCTGCTTCACTCATTTCAACATACTTTTCTTTTGGTTGACCACATTTTGGACATTTGTCTTCTAATTGCCCTTCTTCTAATATCATTCCACATACTTCACAACGATAGAGTTTTTCCATATCAAAACCTCCTTAATTTGAGTATAGCACATGTATTTAACTAAATTAAGTTTAAAAAGGAATTCTTTACGGATTCCTATTGATTAATATGAATTAGTATTGATATTCCAATGAGAATGGTCAATGAACGGTGAACCCAAATCCACCATTTAGGTCGTTTAGTTTTAAAGATATTCTCACCTACAAAACCACCAATAACGTTGAATACGAATAAAAGTCCTGTTATTATCCCTGTAATCGTCTCTGAATCGAAGTATAGATTCCATCCTGTTTGTATAAATGAATGTAAAGCAATAAACAGAATTGCAGTATAACCAACATAAGGATGAAGTGTTTTATTTAGACTCATAACTTTGACAAGGATCTTATAAAATTGACTATTCTTATCCAGTTTCTTTGCATTTATTTTGAAATAAGCTTTAAGAACATATCTAAACCCTAATAAAATAAATAAACCAATTAGTATAAACCCAGTAAGTTCACCTAATTCAGATCTTGATACGTTCATAATTAATCCACTAACTTTCCAACAATCTCAAATTGTTTTAGGATATCTCTACCATGTGGTGCACTAGATATAAATTCACTAAGATCTCGACCAGCAGTCATTCCATCTTCGTGTTCACCATTTAACCATTTACGATTTCCTGTCACATCATAGATATCACCATCCACCGCCACATACGCTTTATTCCCATTTTTTCCATCATACTGGGCTAATTCGTCAAGGGTTAATTCGAGTAAACTTGTTTCCTCAACAACCTCATTATTATTTGGTGTTGGTTCTTCTTGAGTCGTCTGTGTTGAACAACCAACCAAGAATAGGCTTAAGCTAAGTATAAGAATAAACTGTTTCATAGTATCCTCCTAAATGTTAAAAAAAATAATAAAGTCTGAACTTAATAAAACCAATTAGAATGCTTTTTACGAAATATGAACTTTATCACAAAAATGAATCAATTATGATTTGAATCAAAGACTTTTCTATGTTAATATCTCTCAAGATATGAGTAAGAAATGGAGAAGAAAATGGATTTAGAATTGTTAGAAGAAGCTGGGTTAAAGAAAGTAAAACTTTCAAAGGATGAACCCTTTAAGTACTTCCTAAAAGCAGTAATGGCTGGACTCTATTTAGGTGTTGCGAGTATCTTATCGTATTCATTAGGAAGTGTAATGGCTGTGATTGATCCAATGTTAGGAAAGATTGCATTCTCTGTTTTATTTGGCTTAGCTTTTATTCTCGTTGTATTCTTAAATGCAGAATTATTTACTGGAAACTGTTTAACAACAATTCTTCCTGTCTTTAACAAAAAACTACGTTTTGTGGATATTCTTCCAAACTGGCTACTTTGTTATACAGGTAATTTTGTTGGGGCAATTATCATTGGATCATTGTTTATTCTAAGTGGTTCATTATCCCATCAAGTTCCTGATTTCTTAAGTTCTGTATTGGTTTATAAACTTGATTTTGATGTATTACAGTTAATTATTCGTTCAATTTTATGTAATTTCATTGTATGTATCGCATCGTATATTTCATACAAAGTTAAAGATGAAGCCGCAAAAGTTATCATATTCTTTGTTGTGATTATTGCGTTTGTACTTCCAGGATTTGATCATAGTATTGCGAATATGGTTACTTTCGCCATGGGTTTAACTGCATTTGGAAACGCACTTGATATAACTCAAATCGTTCTCAATCTTGTCTTCTCAACGTTTGGGAACATTATTGGAGGTTCAATATTCCTTGCACTTCCTGTATATTTAATTCATAGATCAAATTAAAAGAAAAGAATCGTTACTTATGATTTAAGTCAACGATTCTTTTTATTTCGGATGGTGAATAACCCGTTATTTTCTTAAATACTTCATAGAAATACTTCATATCAAAATAACCATGTCGATTCGCAATCTCATTAATCGGTAATTCATCTTTGATAATCTCCGTAATAATAAGTTGTATACGATAGAGATTCAAGAATTGATTAAAGGTATAACCTGTTTCTTTCTTAAACGATTGATGGAGGGTTGTGGCACTCTGTTTACACACATCCACAAGGTCAGACATGATAATCTTCTGATGATAATGTTCAGAAACATACTCAATCATCTTACGAACAACCCAACTCACTTCATTGTCTGATTTAAACTTCAATACATTGATTTTCTTTGTAAAGTCTTCAATAAACTCATTATAAATATTTCTTTCTTTGATTTGTTCCACAATTCGAGTAATTGCACTAATCAGTTCATCATGATCAACCGGTTTTAATATATACTCTTGTATCCCATATTTCATTGCTTCTTTTGCATAGCTGAATTCACTATACCCAGAGATAATGATTGCTTTATATTCAAATTCTTTTATACTCTGCTTAATCATTTCTAATCCATTCATGATTGGCATGTTTATATCACAAATTACAATATCTGGGTTATATTTCTTTATTGATTCTAATCCTTCTTCCCCATTACTCGCTTGATCTACTAATTCACAACCTAAAGCCAACCAAGGTATGGTTAGGATGAGCCCTTCTCGAATAATTCTTTCGTCTTCAATTACGATGACTTTTAACATATTTAACCTCTTGGGAAGGAAACATTAAATACTGTTCCATTCGCATCACTTATAATATCGAATTTTAAGCGATCTTCATAGACTAAATACAATCGTTTATAAACATTATAGATTCCTTGATGATTAGAATGATTTGTTTTATTTTGAATCATCTCTTGTATTTCAATCAACTTATCTTGAGATATTCCTTGACCATTGTCGCTAATGCTTATTTCTACTCGATCAGAAATCATTCGTCCTTTTACAATTACCTCTAAACTATCTTTTTGTTTATATCCATGAATGATACTATTCTCAATAATCGGTTGAATCATAAGTTTAGGAACTTTTTGTTCAAGAATATCTTCATTCAAATCCAGGGTATAGTTAAACTTCTCCGCAAATCGTGTTTTTTGAATCTCACAATAAATTCTTGTGTACTCCAAGTCATTCTTGAGTAAAACAAGTTCATCTGCTTGATGTAAGCTATATCGTAAGAGTTGAGTTGTACGAAGTATTAATTCTGATGCTTCTTTAGGACGTGAAAGGATTAAATAACGTATTGTCTCAAGTGTATTAAATAAAAAGTGTGGATTAAACTGTGCAATTAATTGTTTCTTTTCTGCTTGTGTTTTTAAACTATTCAGTTCAATATTTCGATTCATTGAATCATTTAATGCAATAACCATGTCATTTAATTGATTCGCAAGTATTTCAAACTCATCATTTGTATTGAGAACTGCACGTGCATTTAAATCCCCTTCCTTAATCTTATTAACCGTAATTAATAACTCATCAATTGATCGTGAATTGTTCATTGCCATTTCACGCGCAAGTCTTAGAACGAGTAAAATTAATAGGAAACTACTAAAAATAACTAAGATAAAGCTTGTTAAGTACATATCCCAAAAATTAGGTGCATAAATTAAGGTATAAACTTTATATTGATATAACTTGTTCTGACTTACATTAACTTGATATTTTAAGCCATTGCGAAGAGTAATCACTTCATTATTGGCCTTTATAAACTTGTTCGATGAATTATAAAATTGATTATTGGAAGTTGAGATGATGTTATTAAATTGATCCGTGATAATGACATAGTTAATCGGTGTATCATCAATTAATTGATTTAGTTCTGAAGCATTGATGTAATACATGACATACCCTAATACTTCTTCTTGTCCAATGCGTGATGCTATAACATGCGTCGATGTATCATCAAAATAATTTGAAAAGATAAAATTCCCCGTACTCATTTCAAGTTCATGATCGACAAATCGCGAGATCATCAATTTATTAACGGTTGATATTTGTAAATCTATAGCTTCTTGATTTATACTACTAAACTTTAATTGTCCTTTATGATCATAGATAAAGAGTTCTGAATCGATTTGATTATCACTCATAAACCCATAGTATTTTGAATAGATGATATTGGATGATGCTTCATTGTTTAAAAAGTTAATAACTTCATCACTTTCTTCTAAATCAAAAACAAAGGAATTAAAATCAGAATATACTG
>CAYWGS010000117.1:0-4250 GCA_964457525.1 uncultured Erysipelotrichaceae bacterium
AACTATACCTTGAAAAGAAAAAAGCAAGAGAAAATATATATAATTTTACTGTTTTTAAAGTTTATAATACATTTATGAAACAAATGACAAAAAATAGAAGAATTTTAGGCATTAATTACGACAAAGATAATCACCCCTATTTTTATCAATCTAAGACAAAAACTGCTTACTTTATTCCTGAGAAAGATCTTAAACTAGCAGAAGTCATTGCATATCGTCATTGGATTGCTTTATCCGTAGGTGTTGTACTATTCTCAATTTTTCCCAATGATCTCGTTTATCCTATTGCTGTATCCGTTTTACTTTATGTCGCATTAGATTGGTACTATCGTCAGAAGATGATACTTAAGTATCGTAAGATTAGTCCTTATCATCCTTACCTTACCCAAAAAGAAAAGGAATTAATGGGACAAAAAACTTCGTTGATCATTTTAAAGATTGTGGCTTACTTAGTAATTGCTGCACTCCTTGTTTGGTCAATCTACGATCAAAAGAATGAAGGTGTTAGCCTTGCTATCCTAGTCGCAATGATTGGGGTAAGCGTGATATCCGCCGTTCAAAACATTCTAATTCTAATCAAAAAAAAGTAAGACAGAATCTTACTTTTTGTATGCGGATTTCCCTAACACATATGTTTCTAATACATTATAATCACGATCTAACACTACGATATCCGCATCATAGTTTGCACGGATACGACCTTTGACATGATCGAGTTTTAATACTCTTGCGGGATTGATGGTACTTGCGTTAATTGCGCTTACTTCATTTACTCCTGCTAATTCAATAACGTTACGAATACTTGTATTAAATCTTAATGTACTTCCAGCGAGATTGTTTGTATCCGCTAGATAAGCCCCACCATTACTACGAATATCAATGGTTTGACCTCCGAAAATATAACGACCTTCACCAACACCTTTTGCTTGAAGTGCATCCGTAATCATCACAACATTATCTTTGCCTTTCGCATTAAATAACACATTAACGGCAGGCCAAGATACGTGAATACCATCCGTGATCAATTCAGTATAGGCTGTACCAATTCTTAATGCAGCCCCAACAGTTCCTGGTTCACGGTGATTAAATGGACTCATTCCATTAAAGGTATGGGTAAATCCATTTGCCCCATTCGCAATTGCGAATAATGATTCGGAATAGTTCGCAGCTGAGTGTCCAATGTTGATTGCGACACCTCTTAAGCTAGCATAACGAATCATTTGATAATCTTCATCATTTTCTACAGCCATTGTCATAATCTTAATAAGGTTATTTGACGCTGCTTCATAACGTTTGAATTGTTCTAAGTTAGGCTTAACAATAAACTGTTCAGGTTGTGCCCCTTTATATTTTGTGCACAAGTAAGGTCCTTCAAAATGGATTCCTACAATTTGTGCACCTTCAGTTTTCTCTGCTGCCACTTTTGCGACATTCTTAAGTGCTTCGGTTAAGACTTCTTCACCTTGTGTAATTGTAGTAGGGCAAAGAGATGTAACTCCTTCTTGTACCGCAATTTTTAACCAAGCTTTTAATCCATCTTCAACCGCATCATTGGTATCAAAACCACCTGCTCCATGACAGTGTGTGTCAATAAAACCCGGATAAATACGATTATCTCCATAATCGACATCAACTATTTTTGTGTTATAAGGATAAACTCCTTTTATTTTTTGGCCTTCAACTTCTATTTGAGCAGCCAACCATTGTTCCTCAATCCATACTCTTGTACTTTGAATAATCATCGTTCTCATCCTCTCAGTATTATATAATCATAATTTGCATTATTTTAATAGTTTAGTACCTAAAATTAATCAATAAGACAAAATATTGAATAAAAAGTATACTACATCGATTCCAATATTTCAGTGAATTTTTCGAGATTAACTGGTTTACTAAAATAATAACCCTGTAAATAATCACAATTATAGTTCGATAAGAAAACCACATCATCCATCGTTTCTACGCCTTCCGCAACCGTTGTAAGACCAACAATCTCTGTCATAGCTAAGATGGCTAATGTCAATCTCTTTTTCTTTTCATTCTTCGCAACATTTGTTATAAAGGAACGATCTATTTTTAGAATATCAATTGGAAATTGATTTAATACAGACAAGGAAGAATGCCCTGTCCCAAAATCATCCATCGCAAGTGAGAACCCCATTGTCTTTAGATATGATAAGACACGATACGATACATCCGGATTTAACATCGCATTACTTTCAGTTATTTCAAATACGAAAATTCTAGAATCTAACTCATATTTTCTGAGCAATTCACCAATACGATTGATTATGTCATTATCTTCCAATTGTTTCGCAGATAAGTTAATTGAATACTTAATACACTTATACCCTTTTTTACAATGTTCAGATGCTTGTTTAAATACGGATTCAATAACCCAATAACCAAGTGGTATGATTAGCCCTGACACTTCCGCAAATGGTATGAACTCATCAGGGGTAAGTAAACCGAATTCAGGGTGTTGCCAACGTACTAAAGCTTCAACTCCTATTACTTCTTCCGTTTTACTATCAACTTGAATTTGATAGTACAACCGTAATTCATTGTTTTGAATTGCACCGTTTAATTGATTTCCTAATAAGAACCAACGGGTTGCCTTTTCATTCATCTTTTCTGAAAAGAATTTAATCGCATTCTTTCCTTCATGTTTCGCTTCACGCAGTGCTGTTTCCGCATTCTTTAATAAGTTCTCAAACGACATTCCATCATCAGGATATAAACTTATACCAAATGAAGCTGTGATAGATATTTCTTTCTCATCGATAATAAATGGTTTCCTAATTAAATCAAATACACGATCCACAATATTAATTACTGTTTCTACTTCTTCAATGTCACGAATAAGAAGAATATACACATCTCCAACAAATCGATACACAGTATCCTTATCTCTTAGATTATGTTTAATACGATTGGCAACCTCAATTAACAATTGATCCCCAGTACGGTAACCATACATCATATTAATATAAGAGAATCGATCAATATTGAGTGCTACAAAATAATGTTTCTTATTCTTAGACTTTCCTTGATTGATCGAATCTTGAAATTCTTGTTTAAGTAAAACTGAATTGGGTAACCCCGTTAATGCATCAAAATAAACACTTTGATTCAGTTCCTCTAATAATAAATGACGCTCAGAAATATCGGTACAAACAGAAACATATTCACTAATGACATTGTTTTCATTGCGTACAGAAAAAATCCTCATCCATTGTAGATATAGAGAACCATCTTTCTTACGATTCCAAATTTCACCTTGCCAATAGCCTTCTTCTAAAACCGATTTCCACATATTGAGATAAAAACTACGATCCTGTCGCTCAGACTTAAGAATTCGCATATTCTTTCCAAATAACTCATTAAATAAATACCCAGTAATACGTTCTGCCGATGCATTTACTAATTTAATATTTCCACCTAAATCAGTCACAAACACAGCTTGAGGAATATTATCTATAATAAAAACGGATTGAGTAAAACGATTGGTTAGAACTTTTGGGTCATTTAATCGTGGTTCAAACTCTATAATTCGTTTCAATACTCTTTCCTGATCAAATACATTATGAAAAGAATAGATTGTATTCATCGATTTTCCATCATTTTTGTTCATAATAACCTCATAGTGTGCATATATACAATATCCTAATAAATGAAAATGAAATTTGAACTCACCCAAAAGTATAAAATACTTAGGTTCGTCAAAATTTCATCTAATTCTTATGGTTCTTACAAGACTCACAAATTCCATATAACATTAATTTATAGGAAGACAATACAAACGGACTAACATTATTTATAACTTCACTAATATTCACTTTAACATCATAGACTTGATGACATGATTCACAATAGAAATGTTCATGTTCACTTAGATTAAAATCAAATCGTTCACTATCTCCTGGGATGGATACTTTTCGTATCTTACCATCTTGCGCATACGTATTTAAATTTCGATAAACAGTTGCCAGACTTAAGCGAGGATAATCTTTCTTTAAATATAAATAAATTTCGTCCGCTGTCGGATGATGATTGAGTTCAAACACCGCATCAAGAATAATCTCTTTTTGTTTTGTACGTTTCATTGACAGCTCCTTTTTAATAATAGAAATTATAATTTAAATCACAAAGAATGTATAGAAATATGATAAAAACCTTATAGATTACTATAAGGTTTAAATACTTGATAATGATTTTGCGATTCTTGCAGCGAGTCTTGAGTTATTGAA
>CAYWGS010000118.1:0-4189 GCA_964457525.1 uncultured Erysipelotrichaceae bacterium
GTGACGGCTTAATGATTTGTCCAAATTGCCGATAAAGAATATGAATTAATGATTGAGAAGAGTAAACAGATTATTCATTTATTACAATATGGGACTAAGGTTCAATAAGGAGCGTTATGTTTAAAGTAAAGAATCTAGTATTTAAATATCCAAAGAATACAGACAATACCATTAAGGGCATTGATTTTGAGATTAAACAAGGTGAGATATTTGGATTCTTAGGTCCAAGTGGTGCAGGGAAGACGACGACTCAGAAGATACTTGTAAAGCTGTTAAACTATGAAATGGGTGAAATAAGTTTTGATGAGAAAGATTTAAAGAAATTTAATGATGCGTTTTATGAAGAAATTGGGGTTTGTTTCGAGATGCCAATATCGTTCTCAAAATTGACCGCAATGGAAAATCTTGAATTCTTCCAGAAGCTATATAAGAATCATGCGGAAATACAACCTCTCATGGAACGCTTAGGATTATGGGAAGATCGTAATAAATTAGTGGGTGAATACTCAAAAGGTATGAAGATACGTTTAAACCTTGTGAGAGCTCTTTTAAATAAGCCTAGAATGTTATTCTTGGATGAACCGACTAATGGCCTAGACCCAAAGAATTCACGTATAGTGAAGGATATAATCCGCGAATTTGCCCGTAACGGTGGAACAGTATTTCTAACATCACACATCATGTCAGATGTTGATGAACTATGTGATAGAGTCGCATTTATTACCGATGGTAAGATTGCGGAAATTGATAGTCCACGTAATCTTAAGATTAAATATGGAAAACGTACTGTAACGGTAGAATATAAAGAAGACAATCAAACACATTCAAAAGTATTTAATATGGATGAGATAAAAACAGATGAATTTACACAACTCATACAAACCAAAGAAATCGAAACTATACACAGTGGAGAAACAACCCTAGAAGAAATATTCATCCAAGTTACTGGAGTTAAACTTCATGGAGAAGATTAAACACTTAGTATCGGGTGAATTCACTCGACTCACAAAATACAATGCATTTACAGCTGGATTGGTCGAGGCACTGTTATGGGTTGGGATTGGTTATTTCTTAGAACTAGAAGAGTTTAAACAATTCTTACCATTTGTATTCTTAATGGAATCATCCGCAATGACCTCTCTATTAGTAGGTGCAGAAATGTTCTATGAAAAGAAGGAACATACCATCAGTTCAATGTTAATTTCACCGATGACTGAAACAGAGTATTTATTGGGTAAGATTATTGCGAATATTTTAAATATATTATTGATCTTTGTGATCATTGGAGTTTCTCTATATTTCTTTAAAGATTTTCTATTTAATTTCCATTGGTTATTCTTAGGTATCGTATTAGTCAGTAGTTATTATGTGTCTGTAGGAGTTTTATTGAGTTATATCTCAAAGGATTTCACAGCACTACTCATGAACTATATGGTTCTTATGATTGTGTTAGTTCTACCGAGTATCTTTGTGATCATAGGAATCCTACCTCAATCAACCTTAGATTTTATCTTCTGGACACCAACAGAAGTAACGTTAAGATTATTGAACGCATCATTTAGTTCAACCTTTGATGGAGTTCAATACCTTATGGATACGGGATATATCGTTACATTAAGCTTCGTATTATATAAGTTCTTTGTATTACCAAACTTTAAATCCTATGCGACAAAGGATTTGGGGGTATAAGTATGTTAATTCGATTAATGAAATTTGAATTTAAGAATCTACTAAGAGATCGAATGACAGCAATGTTGTTGGTGTATCCAATCATGGTGGGATTCTTAGGTAAGTACCTATTAGAGAATCAGAACTTTGATGAGAACGGGATTAACTTATTAGTTGTGGCACTTACGATTATTTCAGGGATGATATTTGGTTCAATGGCTGGATTCTCTATCTTAGATGATCGAGATGATAATGTATTTCTATCGATACAGATATCTCCGATGAATGTACGTTTCTATGTATGGTTTAAAGTACTCTTTGTCTATATCTTAAGTGTATTGGCAAACTTACTTATTCTCTTGATTATGGGTGGTTTAGGATTAGAATTAACTGACTTTATTCTTATATCACTCCTGATAGGACTTCAAGTCCCAATCAATGCGTTCTTAATCAACGCACTATCCAGTAATAAAGTTGAAGGATTTATAGCAATGAAAGGATCGGGATTCTTAATCATCTTCCCGGTTGTCGCATTCTTCTTCCTCGATTGGAAAGAATGGTTGTTTGCGTTTGCGCCAGCTTTCTGGGGGGCAAAAGCAGTTCAATCTAGATTACTCCAATCATATATTGATTTAGGCTTAGTGAGTATGAATCTTGATTTCTGGATGTATCTTGGAATTGGATTTGTCTATAATCTTGTTTTAGTTTATTTGATGTATAACGTATTCAAACGTAAAACGATGTAAAGGAGAAAGTTTATGAACACATGGGCAATTGTATTTTTCTTACTCGCAGTACTGTATTTAGTCGCATATTTCGTAGAGATTCCATTCTTTTATGAAGGTAATCCTAAAACCAAGTTTATGATTGATAAATTGGGTAAAAAAGGGTATAAACTACTCTTACTCTTTTTTGCGGGGATCTTCCTAGTCTTAGCATTCTTATTTAAATAATCAGTAAAATGAACACCATTTGAGTCTATTCAATGGTGTTTATTATTTTATTGATTGATATCGCTTGACATATTTTCCTATTTACATATAATCTTTTCAGGTAAGGTAGGACACCAATGCCCGAAAGATTCGTAAAATTAAAATTAAGTCTTATTGATTGTTTAGATAATGATGAAATAAGCAAAATGCAAATGGTAGGGAAAATATCTGAAAACCCTTACACCATTCAGTATCTTGAAGATGATCGAATAACGAAAGTCACAATGACTCTTTTAGAGGAGTCAATTGATTTGAAAAGAGAATATGAAGGCAGTACTACAATGAGTTTCTGCTTAAATAAACGGGGGAAGTTTGAGATTAAAGACGATCAAAGTGTATTCGGTGGAGAAGTTGAAACATTGAATATGGTTCGAAATAATGATTTAATCTATATTCATTATCGTTTATTTGTAAACGATGATTTAATCACCGAACAGAAGTTAGAATTAGTTATTAAGGAGGCAGAAGCATGAATCTAATTGAACATGCATTAAAAGAGAATCTTAAACAAGCGGTATTAAAATCGTTTGAGATTGAGGTTGCATTAGAAGATATTGTAATAGAAGTTCCTAAGTTAAAAGAACATGGGGATTATTCAAGTAATATTGCGATGCGATTAACGAAGATGCTTAAGAGTAATCCACGAGTGATTGCACAAAGTATTATGGATCATCTCGATTTATCTTCAATTGAAAAGACAGAGATTGCGGGTGCAGGATTTATTAATCTATTCCTTAAAAAAGATGTATTAACTCAAGTAATTTCAACGGTATTAAAAGAAGATGAATCTTATGGTGAATCTAAACAAGCTCACCCTATTTCATACAATGTAGAATATGTATCCGCAAATCCAACGGGTGATTTACACCCAGGACATGCACGTGGTGCAGCAATTGGAGATGCGTTAACACGTATTATGAAGAAAGCTGGATTTGATGTCACACGTGAGTATTATCTCAATGATGCGGGTAATCAAATTAACAACATGGCTAAATCTCTACAAGCACGTTATTTACAGGCTTGTGGTGTCGATATTTCTGTTCCGGAAGATGGATATCATGGTAAAGATTTAATTGATATAGCGAATGATTTATACGCTGAAATAAAAGATCAATACAAAGATACTCCACTTGAAGAAAGTCTCTCCTATTTTAGAAAAGTAGGATTAGAAAAAGAAACAGAAAAGTTAAGAAACGATTTAAAACTATTCAGAGTTGAGTTCGATGTCTGGAGCTCGGAACAATCCCTTTATGATCGAGGTTTAGTTCAAAAGTCCTTAGATACACTCATCAAGAATGGTCACACATATGAACAAGATGGTGCATTATGGTTACGTACTACCGATTATGGAGATGATAAGGACCGTGTCTTGATAAAATCAGATGGATCTTACACCTACATACTTCCAGATATTGCGTACCACTTAAATAAGAAAGAACGTGGATATGATAAGTTGGTTAACCTATTAGGGGCTGATCATCATGGTTATATCGCACGTTTACAAGCAGCCTTTATGTCTCTTGGATATC
>CAYWGS010000119.1:0-4097 GCA_964457525.1 uncultured Erysipelotrichaceae bacterium
GAAATCAAATGAAGAAAACGATCTATAAATTATTCTTTGCATGGCAATTTGATAAAGAAGAGAAATGGTTGAATGAATGTTCCGCAAAGGGATTACATTTGTGTGATGTTGGTGTATGTCGCTACACATTTGAAGAAGGTAAACCTGGAGAATATACCAATAAAATTGAGCTCTTAAAAGAATGGCCAACCCATCCTGAAAGTGTTGCCTATATTCGTTTTCTTGAAGATACAGGTGTAGAAATGGTTGGAAGTCTATTGCGTTGGGTTTATTTTAGGAAAAAGAGTGATTTAGAAGCGTTTGATTTATACTCAGATTTAGATTCAAGGATTGAACATCTAAATCGTATAACAATGTTATTTCTACCTTTTATTTTCTTAGAATTCTCGGTTGGATTATCAAACCTCATAGCAAGTGGTTCTACCAATAAATTTGTTGGAATGCTTTGTGTCTTGTTGGGTTGCTTGATTTGTTACGGTACATACAACATTCATTTGAAGAAACAGAAGTTAATCAAAGAACGAATGATTCATGAATAAGAGCTAAGCTCTTATTTGTTTTTATTGGTTAATCTGTTAAAATTTGATTGAAAGTGAATGTGATAAGATGAAGAACCTTTCTTGTTAAACAAAACAAATACGAATGAAGAAGACTTTTCTTCATGTTTAATAGGAGAACCTATGTCACGAATAAATATACATAATTTTACTTTTACCCATGAGATGGCAAGTGAGCCACTTTTTAATCAGGTTAGTTTTCAGATTGATAGTGATTGGAAACTAGGATTTATTGGACGAAATGGAAGAGGGAAAACCAGTTTCTTAGAGTGTTTAATGAATAAGCATCCATACTCTGGATCCATTACACATACCATTGAATTTGAGTATTTTCCCTATGAAATTAAAGATGATCATCAACACACCATTAATATACTTAAATCATATTTAAACGATGGAGAAGATTGGAAGATTGAACGAGAATTAAACTTACTTGAAGTCAATACCTCAGTCTATGATCGTCCTTTCTATACTTTAAGTGAAGGTGAGCGAACAAAGATCCTTCTCGCTATCTTGTTTCTAAAGAGTAATCGATTTCTTTTAATTGATGAACCAACGAATCACTTGGATCATTCAGCTCGTATCAGTATCATGAACTATCTTAAACAAAAGAGTGGTTTTATATTGGTTTCTCATGATCGAGAAATCTTGAATCAATGTGTGGATCATATCTTAGTCATTAATAAAACAAACATTGAAGTACAGAAGGGTAATTTTGATTCTTGGTGGTTGAATAAACAACGTGAAGATCAATTTGAACTCAATAAACATGAGAAGTTAATCAAGGAAACCAAGCGTTTAAAAGAGGCTGCTTTAAGAACCAGTCATTGGTCAGATGAAGTAGAGAAGACTAAGTTATTAAGTAATAATAAGGACTATTCAAAGGGCTTTATCGATAAAGGATATATTGGTCATAAGGCCGCAAAGATGATGAAACGATCCAAATCGATTGAAAGAAGACGAAATGAAGCGCTTGAAGAGAAATCTCAACTCTTAAAGAATTATGAAGAGAATGAACCACTTAAGATTCATCCCCTAAAGTATCGTCAAAATCAAATCTGTTCTATTGAACAAGGTGAGATAAAATATGGGGATTATTTAGTCTGTAATAATGTGAATGTATCTGTAAATCATATGGATCGTGTAGCACTTATTGGTAAGAATGGTTCAGGCAAATCCAGTATTCTTAAGATTATCAAACGTGAGAAAGAGTTAAGTTCAGGACTCTTTGTGATGAACAAAGATGTGATTATTTCTGTGATTGAACAAGATACCGCTCATCTCTCGGGAACACTAAACAAGTACATAGAAAATCATCAGTGTGATGAACCACTCTTTAAAGCGATTCTACGTAAGCTGGATTTTGAGCGAGAACAGTTTACAGTTTTACTTGAGAATTACAGTGAAGGTCAAAAGAAAAAAGTGCTTATTGCGAAATCATTATCACAATCAGCACATCTCTATATCTGGGATGAACCACTGAATTTTATTGATGTTTTATCACGCATCCAAATTGAAGAACTCATACTTGAGTACCAACCTACAATGATCTTTGTGGAACATGATTCTGCATTTGTGGATAAAATAGCGACAAAACGGTTTAATCTAGATTCGATGTTGGTCCTTTAACCACTGTATTGTATCCCGTAAACTCTCTTCCATTGAACGAGGTTTATAGTCTAGTTCATAACTTGCCTTGAAGTGTGAGAAGTTTGAATTAGAGTTGAGTGTGTAAATAGAATATGGTGTAAATAAAGGCGGTTTTTTAGCTAGTTTATACCCATATTCCACAAATAATGCAGTATGTTTTAATAGACGGTAAGGAATGAATATTCTTACCTTCTTTTTATGTGTGATCTGATACAGAGAGTCTAAGATTGTTTTTACACTGTAATACTCATTCGATAAGATATAACACTCCCCAACTCTTCCATTCTCAATACAGGATAAAATACCATATGATACATCACGTACATCCACAAAGTCATATCCACCTTGAGTACCAATGGGTAGTTGGTTGTTCATATAGTCTAAAACTAAACTGGTTAGATTACCTCTTCCATAATCATAAGGACCGCAAATACCCGAAGGATGAATAATATTCGCATTCAATCCTTCTTGAATGGCTTGCATGACATAGGCACTCGCCTCAGATTTTGTCTTAGCATAATACCCAATCACATGTTCAGGGTCAAATGTATCAATTTCACGTATACATTCTTTGTTTTCTTTCTCTGGTAGCGCATGGACTGAACTTACATAAATGAATCGTTTAACTTTCAGCACCCTGCAACAATCCACCATATTCTTTGTCCCAAGTACATTTACACGATAAACCGTTTCATCATATTTTGTAGTAATGGATACTATTCCAGCACAATGAATCACGACTAATTCAGACCCTTCATCAACCGTTAGAAAAGGGATGATACTTTCTTTGTCTGTCACATCACCATAAAAGACTTCCAAATCACCGATTGGAATATTTCGCTCATTGGGCAAAACCAAGATCCGTATCTTTTTATTTTGTTTGAGTAGATCTTGTACAAGTGTTCGTCCTAGATGTCCTGCAGCTCCTGTTACACAATAGATCTGATTCATATGATCCTCTTAAGCACAGTATAACAGTTTTTTCATTATTTGAAATAGATCCATTTCACAAGTGAAAGATTCGTTTTACGAATCATTAAAATCCCTTTTATTTAGACACTTTTAAATATTGAAAATATTTCACATAAATTTCACGCTTCTTACATTGTATTTTCATACAAACGCTTTATACTATTATCATAACAAGGGTAGCGATAAACAAAAAACTTCATTTCATTGTTCCCCCTAAAATATAAAAAAGAACCTTGTTTATTAAAATCGTACTGGCAGCGTACGATTTTTAATTTATTGGGGTATAATTTATGTACGAGGAAATGTTATGAAACCCTATTTAATTCGATTAAAACCTAAACAAGATATCAAACAAGAACTGATACAGTTCTCAAAGAAATACAACATCAAAGTTGGATCAATTGTATCTGCTGTTGGTAGTGTCTCACAAATGAATGTACGTATTGCGGATGGGAAGTCGGTTGTGATGGATCAAGAGAATCGTGAAGTGTTTGCCCTATCGGGCACATTGGTCCAACATCAAATCCATGTTCATATCGCAGCGATTAATACTAAGATGGAAGTTTTTGGTGGTCATCTTATGGATGGATGTTTAGTGCATACTACGATGGAGATTACCTTATTAGATTTAAGTGATAGCATTAGCGCTACGCGTGAATATGATGAAAATACGGGTTATGATGAGTTGTTTGTTTGACAATTATATTTAAATTTATTACGATTTAGTAGCGCCGACTTAGCTCAACTGGTAGAGCAACTGAATCGTAATCAGTAGGTTGCGGGTTCAAGTCCTGTAGTCGGCACCATTATAAACAAAAGCCTTTTAAACAAAGGCTCAGACTGTCGACAAATGAGTCGATGGTCTTTTTTAATATTTAAGGATAAAAATGGACATGGTAAAATAGAGGTATCAAGAGC
>CAYWGS010000120.1:0-4066 GCA_964457525.1 uncultured Erysipelotrichaceae bacterium
TGAATATTTAGGTGTTACTTTTGGTGATAAGTTAACTGAACCATGTACAGAACGCTTAACTGATATAGATTTCTCAGGTGCTTATTTTGGATGTGACTTACCTACAAATTGGTTTAGAATGGATATTCAAGGAGAAAGTATAGATGAGTTAAAATTGAGCTCAAATGCTAAAGCAATCGCTCAATTAGTTAACCAAAATAATGTAATTATTAGCCCAAGTATCGCTATTTTTGAAAACAGTCTCGGTGGGAAAGTGGCTGTTATGGCTCAAACAGTTCAAGAACTAGCTTTTTTGCATCGTGGGAAATCAATTCAAATTCAGTCTATCTTTAATTGGATGGGATTTAAATATCAAAGATTTTTGGTCAAGGATCAACCTAATGTTGCGCCATTTATCTATGAAGATGATTATCAAGGGTTATATGTACTTGTAAACACAGGTTTAGATGAAGTGAATATACATTTATCAGAAGGGCTGGAAAGTGTTTTTGAAGAAGATTCCGATAATATAGTATTAAAACCATTCGGCTTCAAAGCATTTACTTATAAGGTGCAGTCATGAAGACATTATTTAAAATCGCAAGAGTTGTTTTAGAAAATCGGATTGAAGAAGACTATTCATTATTAATTGAAAATGATCATATTTTGGCATATGGACCCAACACATTTTTTATTGATAACTATGATTTAATAATCGATGTAAAGAATCAATTTATTTCACCAGGATTTATTGATTTACATGTACATGGTGGTGGTGGTGCAGATTTCATGGATCATAATAATGAAAAATTTAAGATAATAACTCAGGCTCATGCTAAACATGGGATGACTGCATGTCTCGCTACAACACTGTCTTCTTTAAATGAAGAGGTATTTGAATTATTAGAGAAGTGTCCAAAAGAAGATGAAAACCTAGAAGGTGCACGAATTTTGGGTGTTCATCTTGAAGGACCATATTTCTCTATGGAACAACGAGGCGCACAAGATCCAATGTATATTAAAACTCCACAAGTAGAAGAGGTTAATGAGTTCTTAAAGTATAAACATCAAATAAAGCGATGGAGTATGGCAGTTGAATTGGAAAATATGGATAAAATTATCCCTATAATCAAACAAAATAACATATTAGTTTCATTGGCTCATACCAGTGCCACAGCGCAAGAAGTAATTAAATCAGAGGATTGGGGAGTAAGTCTTGCGACACATTTCTATTCTGGTATGGGAAGTATATATCGAATAAAAGGGTTGAGAGCTGCTGGGGCAGTTGAAGGTGTCTATCTTTCAAAATCAATGATTGCAGAAATCATTGCGGATGGTAAGCATTTACCGAAAGAGTTAATTCAGATGATATATAAATTTCTCGGAGCTAAACGTGTAATTTTAACTACAGATGCAATGCGTGCAGCTGGGACGGATCATATGGAATCAATACTCGGATCATTAGAAAAGGGACAAAGAGTAATAATCAAAGATGGGGTTGCCAAACTACCAGATGAAACATCTTTAGCTGGTTCAATCGCAACTATGGATCGCTTATTAAAGACAGTTTTAGATGCTGGTATATCAATGGTAGATGGTGTAAATTCCATTTCTTTGTTACCAGCTAAACTAATTCATGTTGATGATCGCTATGGAAAGATTGAACCTAACTACAAAGCGGATTTTGTTATATTTGATGATGATATTAATATAATCTCTACGTATATAAATGGGAAATGTGTTTATCATAATGCATAATTCAAATAGAAAAGAAAAAATACTTCAGTTCGGTAGTGGAAATTTCTTGCGTGGTTTCATAGAACCGTATATACAAAAAATGAATGAACTAGGTTATTTTGATGGATCTGTTGTTATTGTAAAACCAACACCAATAGGAACGATTGAACAACTGAATAATCAAAATGGTAAATACACTCTCTTTATTAGAGGGTTAAGTAACTATAGAGAAATTAAAGAGAGAATTGATATCAATATAATTTCGAGAGCAGTAAACCCATATTCAAATTTTAAAGAGTTTATAAACTTATCGAAAAATCCTGATCTGAGATTTATCATTTCTAATACAACGGAAAGTGGTTATGAATTATTTGAAAAAGATAGTCTACATTCGAAACCAGCACAATCATTCCCAGGGAAATTATTACAATTATTGTATGAACGATATAAATTAAATCTTAAAGGTTTCATTGTGCTTCCGTGTGAACTAATTCATAAAAATGGATTAAAGTTAAAAGAATTAATGTTTCAGTTAAGTTTTAAATGGGGGTTGGAAGAAGATTTTAGAATTTGGTTAGAAGAGGAGAACCTATTTGTTAACACACTAGTAGATCGTATTGTAACTGGGTTTCCAAAAGATGAATATGAAAGTCTTAGAAGAGAAATCGATTTTGAAGATAAGCTAATGAATGTTGCTGAAGTTTATAATTTGTGGGTGATTGAATCAAATTTAGAACACGAATTACCACTACAAAAAAGCGGAATAAATGTGATATGGACAAAGGATATACAGTTATATGAACAAAGAAAAGTTCGTATTTTAAATGGAGCTCATATATTACTTGTCACCTTTGCACTAGTAAAAGGGTACGTAGAAGTTCGCGCTTCATTACTTGACAATGAAATTAGAAACAAAATTGAAATGATACTAAAAGAAGAGATAATTCCGAGTTTAAATATGCCTGAGGATGACTTGCTTGAATATATGAGTGTTGTAATAGAGAGGTTTTTAAACCCTTTTATTCATCATAGGCTAACATCTATTGCACTTAATGCATATGACAAGTTTAAAGTAAGAATAATACCTAGTATTCTTTCTTATCATCATAAATACGAAAAGTATCCAAAAGGATTAATGGAATCATTTGATGCTCTATTTGAGTTATATCACACTGATTTGTGTCAGGATACACCTGAAAAAATTGCGTATATTAGAAATCACACGAAAGAAGAGGTATTTAAAGCGTTATGCGAATAAACCCGATCGATAATGTAGAAGTTGACTTAACAACAGGCCATAAGAAAGCATTAGCTGATATTTCCAATGGTGAAAAAATTATTAAGTATGGAATGCCAATTGGGTTAGCCATATGTAATATTTCATTAGGTGAACATGTGCATACACATAATATGAAAACACTATTAAATAATATAGAAACATATGAGTACACACCTATAATGGATCCTTTAGAATATACATCTCCTAGAACAATTATGGCTTATGAAAGAGAAGATGGTCAAATTGGTATTAGAAATGAGATTTGGATAATAGCAACAGTTGGATGTATAAATAAAACAGTTGAAAGACTAGCGAAAATGACTGGAGCAAAAGCAATTACACATCCATATGGTTGTTCACAGTTAGGTGGAGATTTATTAACTACTCAAAAACTACTAGCAGGATTGGTTCATCATCCAAATGCAGGAGGTGTTTTGGTATATGGACTTGGCTGTGAGAATAATACGGTGGATAGTTTTAAACAAGTACTAAAAGATTTTAATCCAAAACGAGTAAAATTTGTTTATGGTCAATTAAGTGATAACGATATTGAAGAATCAATCGAAAAAATAAATGAACTAAAAGAATATGCTGCTCAATTTAAGCGCACTCCACAACCAATTTCAAAGTTAAAAGTCGGGTTAAAATGTGGTGGAAGTGATGGATACTCAGGCTTGAGTGCAAATCCTTTAGTTGGGATGTTTTCAGATAGTTTGATATCTCAAGGTGGGAGCACCGCACTGACAGAAGTACCAGAAATGTTTGGAGCTGAACGTTTACTAATGAATCGCTGTATAGATGTAGATATATTTAATAAAACTGTTGATTTAATAAATAATTTCAAACGATACTTTCAAAAATATGATCAAGTTATTTATGATAATCCATCGCCTGGAAATAAAGAAGGTGGAATTACGACACTTGAAGATAAATCTTTAGGTTGTATTCAAAAAGGTGGGAGCGCAAGAATTGTGGATGTTTTAGATTATGGTGACCCTATGATTAAAAAGGGACTTCATTTAATAAACGGCCCTGGGAATGATTTAGTATCTATAACAAACTTAACAGCAG
>CAYWGS010000121.1:0-503 GCA_964457525.1 uncultured Erysipelotrichaceae bacterium
GAATTTTATTTAAATAAAAATTTACAGTCTGATTATTATCCATGGTGGAAAGCCTTTGTGGATACAATTCAAAAATTTAATATACCAATTGATGCGTTTCTTGATCAAATTGAAGGACAACGCAGAGATTTACATTTTAAAGATATCGCTACGATGGATGATTTGGTTGAGTACTCTAGGCTTGTTGCGGGGTCGGTAGGCGTAATGATGTTGCCGGTGATTGCGGCAGATGGTATTGATTTGAATAATCATGATTTCAAAAAAGCGTGTGAGAGTTTAGGGGTTGGAATGCAAATTACCAATATTCTAAGAGATGTTGGTGAAGATATGCGATTAAGAAATCGTTTATACCTACCACTTGAGCGATTATCACAGTATGGAATTGATCGTAAAACAATTGAATATTTATCAAACTCAAATGATGTTGAAGTACCACTATCCTTTAAAGATTGTTGGGAATCTTTATCCTTAGAAGCTAAAAAATATTACTCAGAATTCGAGAG
>CAYWGS010000121.1:513-4025 GCA_964457525.1 uncultured Erysipelotrichaceae bacterium
GTGTCAAGTATCATTAGTTGCGGCAGCGTATCTTTATCAAGGGATAGAGGATGTTGTGAGGAAAGAAAATTACAATTGTTTCAATAAACGTTGTTATACATCATTGGATGATCGTAAACGTTTGATTGAAAAAGCTAAACAAATGGTTTTAGCAAAACAGTATAACCAATAGTACATAACCGAAGTTGGTTAAGTCTAGAAAGGAATCATTATGCAAAATATTATCGCTCTTGGATGGTCCTTAGCGTACATTGCAGTAATCTTAGGACTTGCGACATTGATTGCTCGATATAGCAAAGGGGCATCTGAAACTTCCCGCAAATTTGTTCATATTCTCGTTGGTAATTGGGTGTTTATCTCCCTGTTATTCACAGAACTATGGGCAATTCTAATCGTCCCGTTTTCATTTATTATTATCAACTCACTAAGTATGAAATATAACCTCATTTCCGCAATGGAACGCAAGGATGATAGTTTTGGTACAGTCTATTATGCAGTAAGTATCTTTGCTCTATCTGGATTAGGATTTATCACAGGATGGAAGATGTTACCGATTGTTGGACTATTAACTATGGCATATGGTGATGGATTTGCGGCAATTACCGGTAAAAGATGGGGAAAAGTTAAACCATTTAGTTTTGCGCCAGATAAGAGTTTGGTCGGTAGTTTAACCGTTGCGATTGCCGCAATCGTTTCAACACTTCTAGGTATCTATGTATTTACCGATACAAGTATCGTGAGTGAACAAAGTATTTTAAAGATACTATTAATCGCATTAAGCAATGGGATATTCGCTTCCTTAATAGAATTAACAGGAAGTCGTGGCTCTGACAATATAAGTTTACCAATCGGAACTGGAGTATTCGCGACACTTAGTTTCTACTTTGGAGATATTAGTTACGTTATCTATTTAAGCATCGCGGTATTTATTCTTGTATTTGCTTATCGTAAGAAATCAATCACATTGGATGGAACTGTTGCTGCATTCTTAACCGCTTTACTACACTATGTATTAGGTGGTATGTGGGTTGCAAGAAGTTTAATTCTATTCTTTGTATTAGGTAGTTTTGTGAGTAAGTTAAATAATGATCAGAAAAGAAAGGCAGAATCCTTACAAGAAGATACAGGAGCTCGTACTTGGAAACAAGTCTTGAGTAATTCATTTCCTGCAGTTGTGATGGTTGTTATAGTCTATTTCTTTCCCGATCAAACGGTTTTACGTTTACTTGCTTTAGCGGTTTTCGCTGCAGCAGCAGCAGATACATTCTCTTCAGAATTAGGTATGTTAAGCAAAGCGAAGGTGTTTAATATCCTAAACTTTAAACCTATTGAAAAAGGTTTATCTGGGGGTGTTTCTTGGATTGGATTATTAGCAGGGTTATTGGGTAGTACTTTAATTGCATTATTAGCTTTTCCAGAATTTGGATTAAGAGGCTTCATTGTATCGATTGTGATTGGGTTTATGGGATCCATTATTGATAGTATTCTTGGCGCAGTTATTCAACGAAAATATGTAGGTACGAATGGTGGTTTACAAGACAAACCAAATCATCCTTTGGATAAACCGATTAGAGGATTCAAATGGATCAGTAATGGAATGGTTAATTTCTTAAGCTTAAGCATCGTATCAATTGTAGGGGCTTTATTTATTATCTAGTTTATAAGTCTAAGGGCTAACATAAATGTTAAAAATGAACAAAAGGTGAAAGATATGGAAGTAGCATTACAGAAGTTGAAAAGATTTAATTTAATTATGGGTTTCTTTCATCTTATTCAAGGGGTGGCAATGTTGTTCCTCGTAACAACCGTCATCCAAAAAATCGCGGCATTCCAACCGGTTATCGTTCAAAACTTCTTACGTTTTGATGAAGCAACTCGTCAGTTGGTGCTTGATGGCAAAGAATTATTTACTTTACCATTTGGTTACTTAGTCGCTAGTTTCTTATTCTTATCTGCATTAGCGCATGGAATTATTTATTTAAACAGTAAGACATATTTTGAAGGGTTAAAAAAAGGGATAAACGTATTCCGTTGGTTTGAATACGCGCTTAGTTCCTCTGTCATGATTGTACTCATCGCAACACTATTTGGTATTACTGATATCGCAACACTTGTGGTGATATTCTTGGTCAATGCTGCAATGAATCTATTTGGTTTAGATATGGAATTATTGAATGCTGGTACTGAAAAGAAGAATGTTAACTGGGGACCATTTATTTGGGGTAGTTTAGCAGGTATCGCACCTTGGATTGCTATCTATTTCTATATCTTTGGTACAGGTAATTTTGATCAAACCCCTTGGTTCGCATGGGCAATCTTATTTACTTATTTCTTTGCATTTAATGCTTTCCCAATTAACATGATCTTACAATACTTGCGTGTAGGTAAATGGAAAGATTACTTATATGGGGAAAGAGTTTATATTATCCTTAGTTTAGCTGCTAAATCAATTCTTGCTTGGCTCGTATTGTTTGGCGCGATGCAACCATAAGATTAGGAATAAATTTTTATTAAAGTCGCAGTAATTGCGGCTTTTTTTGTTAAAATTGGAACTTATTTTCATGAATATCGGTTTAAGTTTTCATAGTTCAATGATAGGATGAAGACTAGAGAATAAAGGAAAAGATAATATGAAAACTAAGTTAGTAATTGCAGACATTGATGGAACACTCGTAAATTATGGCAAGGATATTATGCCATTAACTCGCCAAGCATTAATCGACTTACATGAAAAAGGAGTATTATTGGGAATTGCGTCTGGTCGTCCAGTTGGAGATCAACTCAAAGCGAATGCGGCTAAATGGGGACTTGATTTTCAGTTTGATGTGATTATTGGGATGAATGGTGGACAACTTCTAGATGTTAGAAATAATGTGTATAAAGAATTCTATAAACTAAAAGCAGAATACATTCATGAAATCATTGATATGATGAGACCCTTAGATTTGAACCCATTTGTTTATAAAGAAGGATACATGCTTAGTGGAAGATTAGATGAAGAAATGAAAGCTTCTGCTGTACGTAACCATGAACCTGCTATACCATGTAAAGACGAATCTGAATTGTGGGAAGAAGATAACGCGAAGTTATTGTTTAGACTTCCACCAAATCCAGAAGAAGTTAAGAAGATTGTGGATTTTGCGTCTTCTCATCCAAAACCTTACTATCAATCTTTCTTATCAGGACCTAAAATGTTAGAGTTCCAAGATCCACGTGTTAACAAAGGTGTGGCGTTGATAGATTATTGTAACGATAATGGGATTGAACTATCAGAAGTTGTGGCCATTGGTGATGCAAGCAATGACAATGATATGTTAAAAGTTGCAGGATTAGGTGTTTGCTTAAAAAATGGAACACCGGATACACTTGCGATTGCGGATGTGATCACAGAGTATGATTGTGATGAAGATGGAGCCGGTCGATATCTTTATCAGTATGTACTAAATTCACTATAGTAATAAAAAGAGGCTGTAACGAAATAGAATAATTAGTTTAGTCGAAAAGACAATTAA
>CAYWGS010000122.1:0-1079 GCA_964457525.1 uncultured Erysipelotrichaceae bacterium
AGCAGCATCTCTTGCTTGAGCTACATAGTTCATGATTGAAGGAATCAAGATAACTGCTAATACTGCCAATATACCAATAACAACGATCAATTCAATAAGAGTAAACCCTTTTTTTGTGAGAACTTTTTTCATTAATTCCCCTCCTTTAGTTAAATAAATTAAACTACGAAATATAAACTTAGTCAACTACTAATATTTATCACATAATAAATCTTATTATGTTATAAACTACCGTATAAACGTTTAAACAACTCAGGATTACTTGCGATCTCTAATGCAGTCTCATAAGAGATTTGGCGAGATCTAACACGTTTAACTAAATCAGCTTCAAGTGTTTGCATACCAAGTTTTGAACCTGTTTGAATAGAAGATGAGATTTGATAGATCTTATTCTCACGAACTTGGTTGGCGACAGCGTCATTCATCAGCATAATCTCATGAACAGCAACACGTCCTGACATATCTGCTTTAGGAACTAAGACTTGGGAAATAGCTGCTTTGAGCACTGTAGCAAGTTGAGTTCTAATTTGAGATTGTTGGTTGGTTGGGAATGTATCGATGATACGATCGATTGTATTCGCTGCTCCAATGGTATGAAGGGTCGAGAATACAAGGTGACCTGTTTCAGCTGCAGTAATCGCAAGACTAATGGTATCAAAGTCACGCATTTCTCCTACAAGAATAACATCCGGATCTTCACGTAATGCGGATCTTAAACCTGTTTTAAAGTCAGTAACATCTCGATGTATTTCTCTTTGGTTAATCAACGATTGTTTTGCCGTATAAATATACTCAATTGGATCTTCTAATGTAAGAATATGTCTACTTTTTCTACGATTAATGTGATCAATCATTGCGGCTAAAGTGGTGGATTTACCACTACCTGTAGGGCCAGTAACAAGGACTAAACCTCTTGGAAGATCAGCTAAATCTTTTAAGACTTCTGGTAGACCTAATTGATCAATCGTTGGAATATCGTTCTTTAACAAACGCATTGCGATCGCTGGTTTGCCTTGTTGGCGGAAGACATTGATACGATAACGGTTTCCATTCCAATCGGTATAAGCTGAGTCTATATC
>CAYWGS010000122.1:1089-4014 GCA_964457525.1 uncultured Erysipelotrichaceae bacterium
ATAAAAGTTCCATTAACCATCCTAATATTGCTTTTTCTCCAATAGGAGGTAATTGTAATCGTTCTAAGTTACCAATTCTTCTTACAATAGGTTGTGAACCAGTCACAAGATGGATGTCTGAACAATCATTTTTTGATGCATACACCAATATATCAGTTATCATAATTTCCTTTACTCAGCAGTAAATAGAATTCTTACTGCTTCTTCAATTGAAGTTTTTCCATTTTCTACTAAATCTAGAACTTCATCTCTCAAAGTACGCAAATTCTTTGTTGCGGCATATTTCTTCAAATCTTCTACAGAAGCACCTTCTGAAATCATACGTTCTAACTTAGAATCAATTAATACGATTTCAAATACAGCTGTACGGCCACTGTAACCCATATTGTTACATTTTGGACATCCAACTGGTGCAAATGCTTTCTTATAATCGGTATGCAATAAGATATTATCAGAACTTTCTACATCGAGTTCTTTTTTACAATGTGGACATAGTTTCTTAACTAATCGTTGTGCAATAACACATTTAACAGATGAAGCTACTAAGAATGGTTCAACACCCATATCAACTAAACGAATAACTGTAGATAATGCATCATTGGTATGGATTGTGGATAAGACTAAGTGACCTGTAATCGCAGCACGAATTGCGATTTCTGCTGTTTCAGAGTCACGAATTTCCCCTACCATTATGGTATCTGGGTCTTGACGTAAAATAGATCTTAAACCACTTGCGAAGGTCAAACCAGCTCTTGCATTAACTTGAACTTGCGTAATTCCTTCAGACTTGCGTTCAATTGGATCTTCTACGGTAACAATTGCTTTTCTAGGATCACTTAAACGCGCTAGCATAGCGTATAGGGTTGTGGTTTTACCACTACCTGTAGGTCCAGTAACAAGAATGATACCATGTGGAAGACGTACCGCTTTTTCAATTGTCTGAATTGTTTGTTCAGATAAACCTAACCCTTTTAGATTATATTCAATATTTCGGTCAGCCCCTAATAGACGTAAAACAATCTTCTCACCAAATGGAGTTGGTAAACTAGATACACGAATATCGACATTAAAGAAATCGCTCTTGAATTGGAAACTTCCATCTTGAGGAATACGTTTTTCAGCAATGTTCATTCCACTGATAATCTTAATACGAGTCGCAATTAATTGATGTACATCATGTCCTAATTCATTGTGAAGTTGCAAGTCACCATCAATACGGTAACGAATCTTAGTTGTTTCTTGATTTGGTTCGATATGAATATCAGAAGCATTTTGTTGGTATGCTTCCATAATCAAGGAGTTAACTAGTTTAACAATCGGTGCAGAGTCAATACGTTCATTCATGATTGAGTCTGCTTCAGCATCTTTATCGACAAGTGGTACATACGTTGCACTAAACTCATCTTTGATATTACCAATAATATCTTCTGAACTCTTCTTAGAATATACACGATTGATAGATCGTTCTATTTCAGAAGCAGGAGATAATACGGTACGAATATCCAAACTCGTAATCATCGCTACATCTTCTAAACAAGCAAAATCCAATGGGTCATTGGTAGCAATGGTTAGCGTTCCTGAACGAAGATACACTGGAAGAATATTGTATTGTCTTGCAAGTCCTTCAGGAATTAATTTAACGGTATCCAGTTCAACATTGAATAATGGTGAATCAACATATTCAACTCCAAGACGTTGTGCAAGCGTTCTTAAAATATCGCGTTCACTTGCATAACCTAGATCCGCAATGACTTCCCCTATTCTCTTACGAGTCTTTTTTTGTTCATCTAAAGCAGATGCTAACTGCTCAGGTGTAATAATATTCTCATCTACTAATAATTGTCCAATTGGAATTGTTTTCATGTTAATCCTCCCTAAATCTTTATTGCTTTAATACAAATTCGACATAAGATATAATAAATAAGTAAACGAGGCACATATGGAACTATACTATTCAATTGTATTCTTTATTCTAGGCACAATCTTTGGATCTTTCTTAAACGTAGTTATTTATAGAGTCCCTATAAATGAATCCATTGTTCATGGAAGATCACATTGTCCAAAATGCAATCATGTTCTTTCCCCTTTAGAACTTATTCCAGTTATATCCTTTATTTTTCTAAGAGGTAAATGCAAAGAATGTAAATCAAGTATATCGATTCGTTATCCATTAATTGAACTTTTAACTGGAGTCTTATTCTTAATCTCCTATAAAACCTTTGGATTATCGTATCAACTTGTCCTATCATTTATTCTAAGTTTAATTCTTGTTAGTGTAGCAATGATTGATATCGATACACTCGAAATCAAAGATCGATTTCAAATACTCTTATTGATATTAGCCATTTCAAATATTTTTGTGTCAAAGATTCCATTTCTAGAACATCTTATTGGTTTCTTTATCATAAGCATACCTTTTTACATCATTGCGATTCTTACTGATGGTATTGGTGGAGGAGATATTAAGCTTATTGCGATTGGTGGCTTATTATTAGGTTATAAAGCCACATTAGCCGCATTCTTTATTGCTTCAGTATCCGCCTCAATAAGAGCCTTGTATCTACTCATCTTTAAGAAATCGAGCGGTAAAGCTCAAATGGCGTTTGGTCCATTTCTATGCATTGGTATCTATATTGCATACCATTTTGCAGAACCAATCATTACATACTATATCAACTTATTTTAAGATAATATCGTCAACCCACCATGTATCACCAGCAGGATCATTATCCCCAGTTGCTTGATAATCGCCCGTATAAGTACGATCACCTTCATATGAGATCTTATGAATCATATAAGCATCAACTTTAATGGATGCAATACCTGTTGCGAAGTTATAATCGGCTTCAGTTACAAAGAAACTGGTATCCCATGCACGAATTTGAGTTAACATGGATTTAAATCTTGTATAATTCGTCAATAAAT
>CAYWGS010000123.1:0-3825 GCA_964457525.1 uncultured Erysipelotrichaceae bacterium
TTTAATTATTCACCTTTTTCTAAAGCTTTTTTAGCTTTGTCAACGATGCTTGTGAAGCCTTTAGGATCATGAATTGCCATTTCAGATAACATCTTACGGTTAACTTGAATATTAGCTAATTTTAATCCGTGCATCAATTTGGAATAACTGATTTCGTTCATACGAGCAGCTGCATTCACACGAGCAATCCATAATTTACGCATTTCACGTTTTAAATTACGACGATCTCTGTATGCATACTTCAAGGAATGCATTACTTGTTCATGAGCTGTTTTATAAATAGCGTGCTTACTTCCAAAGTATCCCTTTGCAAGCTTTAATACACCCTTGCGACGAGCACGTGTCGCAACTGAATTTTTTACTCTTGGCATGTGTCTTCTCCTAATTGTGCAACATTAACTTGATACGTTTGAAATCTGTACCGTGAATTAATGTTGATTTACGTAAGTTACGTTTTTGTTTATGCGATTTGTTGGCCGCAAAGTGGGATACATACGCATGAGAACGTTTAAGTTTACCACTGCCTGTTACTTTGACACGTTTAGCCAAAGCTTTTTTTGTCTTCATTTTTGGCATAATCTGCTCTCCTCTATTTTGTCTTCTTAGGGGTCACAACCACTGACATGGTACGACCTTCCATCATTGCAGGTTTATCAACACTCGCAATATCGGATACTTCTTGAATAAAATCATTCATGATCTTTTGACCGACTTCAATACGAGTCATCATACGACCCTTAAAGCGCATGTCTAGTTTAACCTTCATTCCTTCTTCCAACCATTCACGAGCATGTTTTAACTTTGTTTCAAAGTCATGCTTATCAATAACCGGAGAAAGTCTTAATGGTTTAACTTCAGTCACGTGTTGATTTTTCTTAGCTTCTTTATTCTTCTTCTGTAGTTCAAAGCGGTACTTACCGTAATCCATAATCTTACAGACCGGTGGAGTTGCTTGAGGTGCTACACAGAATAAATCCAATTCGTAATCATACGCTGCTTCTAGAGCTTCTCTACGCATTTTAATGCCGAGTTGTTCTCCATTAGGACCAATGACTAGAACTTCCTTAAAGCGAATGTTTTCATTGACGAGTTCGTCTGTCTTATTCGGACGTTTGGTTATAAAAATACCTCCTTGCAAATATAAAAGCGGGCATGATGATCCCGCTTGTAAGTACTTGGTTTAAATAAAACACCATTTTGTAGCACATACCCATGACTTAAGCCATCAGGTGAGAAGCAGGAACTTCTTCTTTCCACATATATTGCTTGATAAATATAACACAGTTCATACTTGATGTCAACGATTCGATTCAATCCATTTTAGTGAATCTTCAACCGATATTTTCTCTTGTACAACCACGCCATCGATAACGAGTTTGCCATGATCCATTTGATAGGCATCATCGCCATACAATAATAACACATTCTTTATTTGTACACGATTTATTTCTTCGATAACATCTACTAATGCTTCATTAAATTCTTTTACTTTATCCTCTCTTGGACTGATTACGATTAATAATTCATCCGGAAGATCATTGAGTTTAAGGTTAACCGGATAGTATCTTGGATCAATATCCTCTAATTTCTCATATCCATCGAAACCATTCTCAAAGTTAATCATTACTAAAGAATCTAAACCTAATTCATTGATTACATCTTCAATCATTTCATCATAGATAATGTCATCCAAAGATGATGTAAAATCATATCGATTTTTAAATACAGTATAATTAATCTCTTGATTTACATTTTTATACTCGATTTTCCAAACATCATAAACGATATTTTGAGTTAGATTGGTTCCATAAAAGGTTTCTGAAACTCTATCCTTGTTTACAACAATTACCTTCCCTAATAAGAGTTTTATTTCATCCTTATACTCTTCTAGAAAATCAATCTTATACTCAACAACTTCAACTCGATTATTTTGACATGACGCACTTAAAAGAATTAAACAAATGAATAGTATTTTCCCCACACTTTTTATCATAAGAATAGTTTAACATAATCGTTTCATAAAGACAGTTTTTAATCGAATGTGCTATAATGCTATAGAATTATTGAGGTATCGTATGAAACTAAAAACAAGTTATTTCTTTACATTAAGAGAAAATGTAAAAGACGAAGATTCTGTCAGTGGTAATTTACTCGTAAGAAGCGGAATGATCAAGAAAAATTCATCCGGAATTTACATGTATTTACCCCTCGGTTATCGTGTATTAAAGAAAATTGAACAAGTGATTCGAGAAGAAATGGATGCGACAGGTGCGCAAGAAGTCTTAATGCCTGCACTTATCCCAGAAGAAGTCTATGAACAATCGGGACGAAGAGCTCTTATTGGTTCTAGTATGTTTTCACTTAAAGATCGATTTGATAAGCCTTTCGTTTTAGGCCCAACCCATGAAGAACTCTTCTTAATGGCTGCACAGAACAAAGTAAAATCCTACAAAGATTTACCATTTAACATTTACCAATTTCAAACTAAATTCAGAGATGAACCACGTCCTCGTTTTGGATTAATCCGTGTTCGTGAGTTTATCATGAAAGATGCATACTCCTTTGATATGAACTTAGAAGGATTGGATATATCCTATAAGAAAATGGACAAAGCTTACCGTAACTCATTTGATCGTATGGGTCTAAACTATAAAGTGGTGACGGCAGATACTGGCGTTATGGGTGGCTTATTGTCTGAAGAATTCCAAGCGGTAACAGAGATTGGAGAAGATACACTTGTCTTATGTGATACTTGTGATTTCTCCAGTAATATTGAAGTTGCGCCTTGTGTGAGTGAATCCTTAGAACTTGAATCTTTCTTAGAGATGGAAGAACTCTATACACCAAATGTTGGTAAGATTAAAGACCTAGTGGACAATTATCAAATTCCAATTGAGAAGATGACTAAATCCATGATTTATAAGATTGATGATAAATTCTATCTCATCATGGTAAGAAGTGATGATGAAATCAATGAAGTAAAACTTCAAAAACTATTTGGTGCACAAAGTGTTACATTGGCGGAGAATGATGATGTGGTTCGATTAACGAATGCGAAAGTTGGATTTGCTGGACCGGTTGGCATCACAATTCCAGTGATTGCGGATCATCGTATCAAAACAATGTCTAACTTCTTAGTTGGTGCAAATAAGTCAGATTATCACTTAAAGAATGTAAATGTGGATCGTGATTTCAAGGTTAATCAATACGCTGATATTCGTAATATTCGTGAAGGTGATATTTGTCCTAAATGTAATAAAGGTCATATTCATTTTTCTAAAGGAATTGAAATTGGTAATATCTTCAAACTTGGAGATAAATACGCTAAGGCATTAGGCCTTAATTTCTTAGACCAAAACAATCAATTGAATCCAGTCATTATGGGTTCTTACGGAATCGGTCCAGGACGTTGTATGGCTGCGATTGTTGAGCAAAACCATGATGACTATGGAATTATCTGGCCAAAAGAAATTGCGCCTTACAGTGTCGCGATTGTGATTATTAACTCTAAAGTTGAAACACAAGTGAATGTTGCGGAAGATTTATACACTCAATTGCTCAAATCTAAAGTAGATGTCATATTAGATGACCGTGATGAAAGACCTGGAGTTAAGTTTAATGACATGGATCTCATTGGTATTCCAGTTCGCGTAACCGTTGGTAAAGCCATTGAACAAGGACAAGTTGAAGTGAAGTTCAGAAATGAAAAAGATGTTCAACTCGTAAACATCCAAGACTTAAAACAATTCGCATTAGACTATCTATCAAAATAAGAGGCTGTAACGAAATAGAATAATTAGTTTAGTCGAAAAGACAATTAATCAT
>CAYWGS010000124.1:0-3796 GCA_964457525.1 uncultured Erysipelotrichaceae bacterium
TTAGATTAATTTAGTCATTATTCTAATTTCATTGCGTTAACACTGAATATTAACCCATTCGTCTTATTTTTTAGTTCTAGTAAGTCAAAACACTGTTTCAACCTCATAGGATAAGCTAAGTAATATCCTTGTCCAAAATCACATCCGTCATTTAAGAGTGATTCGAGCTGGAAAACATTCTCAATGCCTTCCGCAACACACTTTAGATTATACTTATGTGCAATCGATATGATATCTTGGCTGATCGGTTTCTTTGTCGAATATGAGTCAATGTTCTTAATAAATGCTCGATCTATTTTGAGAATATCTAAACTAGTTTCCTTTAATCGATAGAATGATGAGAATCCAGTCCCAAAATCATCCATTGATATGGATAAGCCCATTTCCTTAAGTTTTATGACTTTTTGATTGATGGATTCAAAATCTTGCATATAAACTGATTCTGTAATCTCAAGTTCTAGTTGTTCGGGTCTAATCATATGTTTCTTTATCATGCGTTCAACTGTATATACAAAATCATCTTGCATGAGTTGAATACCAGAGATATTGACCGCTATCTTAATCGTATCATAGCCTCTTTCTTCTAAATGTTTGATGGATATACATGCTTCATTGAGTAAATATTCACCTAAAGGAACAATAATATGTTTACGTTCTGCGATATCTATAAACTCGAGTGGTGATACAAAACCATAATATCTAGATTGCATACGAGCAAGTGCTTCAAATCCAATGATACGTCTTGTTTGTAAATCAAAAATAGGCTGATAATCGAAATAGAGATGTTCATCGTCACGTTTCTTGATTGCTTCTTTGAGTTCTTCTTCAATTCGATCTTCTCGATGTATTTGTTCATTCATTTCATCATTAAAGAAAGCATAGGTATGTAGTCGATCAACACTATTCAATGCGATGGAGACATCTCTTAAGATTCTATCCGCATCTTGTTTGTCAGGTTCAATCTCCACAATCCCCATATTAATCTCAACTTCAGGACTGATATCGTTCGCTTTTAGTAATAAGTCGAGTTCTTGGACAATGAGTTGAATCTCATTTCGATCGTTAACATTCTCAACTAATACGACAAACCGATCCGCATTAAACTTAAATGTAGTACAATTCTTCGCATCAAACTTTTTAAGATGTTCTGCGATTTTTTGAATGACGAAATCTCCTTCTTTAAAACCATAACTCATATTAATGCGTTTGAAATTGACACAGTTAACCAATATTAAAGCATTAATCGTTTTATCTTTCTTGAGATTTTCTTCAATATAATACTTTAGATAATCGATATTCGGTAATTTAGTTAGACCATCAAAATACGCTAATTGAATCAATCGTTTATTCTTCTTATACGAGTTAAATAATACCGATAGCACAATAACATAGAAAGATAGAATTAACACAATTCCAAATTGAGTCATGTTCTGAATGATTTCTTGTGTAGAATCAATTTTATATTGAATATTTAGATAACCAATATTCACATAATTAAGATTGATTGGCGCAAATACTTCATACACAGATTCTTCGTTATTTAAGAACAGTTTACCATCTAAACTATTCACCATTCGTGATGTATCTAAACTTAATCCAATTGAACTAGGATTTGAACTGGCTAATATTTTATATTTCTTGTTAATAATATTGATCTCATAAATGCTATCATCGTTTTTAAGATCATCGATGATATTTTGTTGCTCAAACTCACTCAAATAAAGAAACACATCTTCCGCATAAATTCCAACTTGAATAAAGTCATTGTTTGACAACTTACTGTAAGCGTACTTATAATGTACATTTGATTCGGGATCGAGTCGTATATCTTCTACAAATATACCTAAGTCGGATAATCTAAATCGCTCAACAGGATGATCGTTAAATGATTTCCAACCAATGTACTCCCCTGTATTGCTTGCGATGATTTCACCGTTTGAGTTGTAATAATAAATGACATCTACATTTAGGTCATACGCAAATTGAGAGAGCGTTTCATTGCTAATTTGACCTGGGTTTTTGCTTATCTCTCGTGCTGCTTCCAAAACACGTTTCGACATGAAATCATTGATCGTTTCATATGCAGCACTTGACTTCGATAACATAATAGATGTGTTATGTGCGAGTTTATTAGACTCCTTTTGCATCATATCAATATAATAAGAGTTGATTTGATTGGAGACTACCAAACTTAGTATCAAAAAAACCACCGAGATAATAATCATCGGTAAAATAAAAACATAGATATCAACGGCTTTTACTTTACTGTATTTCAAAACTTTCTATTCCTATTTTTTATAATTTAAGTTCTCATCAAGTCTAAAAAGAATGATTCGTTTGATTAAGTCAACTGGTAAATCCTGATTATATGGAAAATGAATCGCGCCTTTGGAGTGTTTATAATCCTTTAAATCGGGTTCGAATTCGCTTACTCCAGATGATCCTGGATAAAATCCTACATAGGTCTTATTATCCGCAAAATGAACAAGACTTCCATTGACCTTAAAGGTAGGCATCCCCCATGCTAAGGTTTCTTCTGTCATGGGTGCACATTCTTTGATTAAATGATACATTTGAAATAACTTTGCCTGATGTGAAACGTCTTTTTCTTTGATATAGTTCTCGATCAATGTCATAATTTACCTCATTTTGAGTATATCATAAAACCCATTCTATATTTGAAACTCGTATCGAAACTCGTATCGAAAATTACATTTTTTTGTTAGCGCTTACTTTACACACAATAAGTTTATTGTATAATTTAATAAGTACTCTAAACCCACAGGAGGCTGTTTTGAAAAAAGATCATAATAGTTTAGTATTACAAGATGTATTAGTTACGCAGACAATTATGAACAACTCAGAAGATACGATTTATTTTAAGAATTTGGATTCAAAGTTTATCTTAAATAGTAAAGCACATGCCAATCAATTTCATGAAAGAGATGTCTCTGATATGATTGGGAAAGATGACTTCGATTACTTTCCTCCTGAATTTGCACAGGCTGCCTTAGAAGATGAACAAACGATTATTCGCACTGGTCGTCCAATTCTTGGTAGAATTGAGCGCTGGGATAAACCAGATGGAGAAGTCGTCTGGTTTCAAGCCTACAAATATCCACTTTATGATAAAGAAGGTCATATTATTGGAACGTGGGGAACGTCCAGAAATATTACTCAGCTTAAACGTGCAGAGGAAGAGTTACAACGCTTAAATCGTGAACTTCAAGAGGCTAATCAAAGACTTGAAATACTATCCACACGCGATAGTTTATCGGGTTTGTACAATCACAGACATTTCTTTGATAGCTTGAACATCCAAAAGAACATTGAGTTAAGACAGAAGGATCATGGAGTAAACACGGAGTTTTCAATCTTATTATTAGATATAGATTACTTTAAGAAAATAAATGATACATACGGTCATCTTATCGGTGATAGTATTATAAAATCACTCTCTGATATATTTACTAAGTCAACACGCTTAATCGATACCTGTTATCGTATTGGTGGCGATGAGTTTGCGATCTTACTAATCAACACGGATCTATCTTCTGCGCATGTAGTAGCTGAAAAGATACGAAAATTTGTGGAAGAATTTGAATTCAATGTAAATGATTTAACCTTACGAACAACACTCAGTATTGGTGTCGCATCCAGTCGTGAGACAGAGACAATCAAAGAACTCGTTTCATTGGCGGATAGTCGCTTATATTACTCAAAAGAACACGGTAGAAACCAAATAAAGAGGCTGTAACGAATAAACAGCTTTGAATAGAAGACAAATGAAAAGGTC
>CAYWGS010000125.1:0-3748 GCA_964457525.1 uncultured Erysipelotrichaceae bacterium
CCTGCATTAATTCTTTGTAGAATATATCATCTATACCAGAATTTAATTTTAGTAACTTAAGTAAGCCTGTACCAAACTTATCATTGGTTCGTTTGAATCCTTCAAAATATGCATTTTGATTCTTCTTATTAAAATGATCTTTTATTTTTTGAAATAAACTCATTCTTGTGAAACCTCCTCTGCCATCATCATCGCATCTGCTAAACGAACTTTTAGCATTTGAGATACACCACTCTTACCCATTGTAACACCAAATAAAACATCACATTGAGCCATTGTACCTGAACGATGAGTTAGTACAATAAACTGAGTTGAGCTTGAAAATTTCTTTAAATAAGCCGCAAAACGTTCAACATTTGCTTGGTCAAGGGCAGCTTCGACTTCATCGAATACACAAAGTGGAACATGTCGAGCTTTTAGAATCGCAAATAAGACGCTTATTGCGATTAAACTCTTTTCACCACCTGAGAATAAGCGCATATTTTTAATTGATTTACCTGGTGGTTGTACATGAATCTCAATTCCTGAGTTCAGAAGATCTTCTGGATCCTCAAGCGCTAAATACGCCTTTCCTCCACCAAACATTGCTTGAATGACTTCTGGTAATTCCGCATTAATCTTATCTAACATCTCTTTGAACTGAGTAACCATGATTGTATCAAGTTCTAAAATGAGTGATAGAATCTTTTCTTTACTCTCATTAATTTCATCATACTGTTTCTTTAGTAATTCATATCGTTCATTGACTGACTCATATTCTTGAGGAGCAGTCATGTTGATATTACCTAAAGACTCAATATCTGATCTTAACTGATTGACTTCTTCAACTGCATTCTCAACTCCTTCTATTTTAGGAATAGTTAAGGAGAATTCGTATGTCATTTGATAATCATGACTTAAACGATTCATCAAGTTCTCAATATTTGTACCCTGACGTGCAATTTGAATTTCAATATCACGTTTAACAATCTGTAGTGCATTTAAGTCACGACGTTGTTGTCGAATTTGTAACTCACGTCTTTCAGATTCTTGACTATTCTTAAGACGTAGTTCACGTTTACTATTGAGTTGTCCTGTGTACTCATCACGTTTAAAGTAGGCTTTATTTAATAAATCAATTAAATCTTCTTCAAAGCTTTGAGAGTCTTGTTGAAGATTGGGTGCAATTTGATCTAAATCATCTTTTAATCGCTCATATTTTGCACGTTTGGCCTCTAAAACTGGTTCTAATTGTGCAGCCGCAATACGTTTTTCAAGTAAATCACTCTCTAAGTCTGTTTTACGACTGTTTAAATCAAATAAACCATCTTGATGTAATTTCAATTCACTTTGGTATTCTTCTATCTTAACTTTTAATTCATTAATTTCTTTAGTAATGGATAAGGGTGAATGATTGTCCTTTTGACGTCCCCCCGTCATTGAACCACCACGATGAATAACATCCCCTTCTAAACTAACAATTTTATATTGATAGTTGAGTAATTTAGCTAAATGATTTCCATTTTCTAACGTATCACAAACAATAACATTCGCTAATAATGAACTTTTTACTGTATCAAACTTAGGTTCACATTTAACAAACTGATCCGCAGTCCCAAGATAACCAGTTGTATTCTCACAAACAATTTGATGTTCACGATTAATAAAACGACTAAAAAGAACGGTCATTGGTAAGAATGTTGCACGTCCTGATTCATTTCTCTTTAAGAAATTAATCGCATTTCGAGCGGATTCTTCATCTTTTGTTACGATATGATAAAGTGCCCCACCTAAAGCTACACCAATCGCTTCTTCATATCCAACTAAAGGAAGTAATAATTTCGATATAACCCCAAAGACCCCCATTAAACTTTGTTGAGCATTCATAATTGCTTGAACACCCATTTGGTTCATATAGGGTCTTGATTCTAAGTTTTTCGCAACTTCTAAACGATTTGATGCACGGTTTAATCGACTACTTGCTTCTTCACATTTCGTATTCTGATCAATAATTTTACGATTGATATCAACAGCTCGTGAACTTAAATTTTGAATATCTTGGTTCAATTGATTTAAACGTTGCTCACGATCTTCAAATTCTCGTTTCGCTTCTTCAAGCAATGAAAGGAGTTGATTCGCTCTTTCTTCTTGATTTCCAACTTCAAGCATGTATTTACGCTTTTCATCAATTTCGATTTTACGTGTTTCAAGTGTTTGTATTTCATTTACTACACGAATTAAATCTTCTTGTAATGTATGAATTTGTAAATCAAGTTGATGTAATTCTGACTTCGCAAGCATATTATTGTTTTCATGCACTTGAATCGACGCTTCAAGTAATGCTTCTTTTGCTTGTAAGTCACTCAATTCATTTTGTGCACTATCAACTTCACCCTTTAAACGAGTTATCTGATCACTTAAAACAGCGATTTCGATCTTCTCTAATCGCTCTTTCTTTTCTTGATAGATTTTAGCTTTTTGGGCTGCTTTTTTTAATGGATAAACTTGTTTCTGTAACTCTAGATAAATATCATTGATACGCTCTAAGTTAGTTTGTGTTTTCTCTAATTTACTAATCGCTTCATCTTTACGTTTACGATACTTCGCAACTCCTGCAGCTTCTTCAAAGATTCCTCGACGATCGATCGGTTTAGCTTCTGAAAAACTTGTAATTGTTCCTTGTGAGATTAAGCTTAAAGAGTCACGACCAATCCCACTGTCCATAGTTAAACTCAAGATATCCTTAAGTCTACAAGGCGTTTTATTAATAAGATACTCCGCCTCTGAATTTTGACGATGTAAACGTCTTGTGATTTCAACTTCATCAAAAGCTAAATCAAAAGCACGATCACTATTATCAAAAACAAGTGTAACTTCCGCAAAGTTAACACTTCTTCTTAGTTCACTTCCCGTAAAAATAACATCTGTCATGGATGAACCACGTAATGATTTTACTGATTGTTCCCCTAATACCCAACGAATCGCATCAACAATATTACTTTTACCACAACCATTCGGTCCTACAACTCCAGTAATTGAATGATCAAAGCTAATATTGATTCTATCTGCGAAGGATTTAAACCCTTGTATTTCAATACGTTTTAAAAACATGGAAATCCTCCATTCCTCAATTTATTATTATACTTAAATCAAAGCTTAATTCATAGATAAATCAAAAAAAAGCTGAGATTTACTCAGCTCTTATTCTCCTAATATGGATTTTAAAACAACTTCACTATCTAATTTTGGATCAACTTTTCTGAAGATATTTGCAATTTTACCTTCAGGATTAATGACAAATGTGGTACGTTCAACACCCATCACTTTTTTACCATACATATTCTTTTCAACCCAAACACCATAAGCTTCAATTGTTTCTTTAGATTCATCACTTAATAATTCAAAGTTAATATCAAAATCTGCTTCAAATTTTTGATGAGATTTCAAATCATCTTTACTGATACCAAATACCTTAATATTATTCTTTGTATATGTTGGCATCGCATCTCGATATGTACATGCTTGCGTCGTACAACCTGGTGTATTATCTTTTGGATAAAAATACAAAACCACATACTGACCTTTATAATCACTTAAATCTCTTAGTTCACCCTTTTGATTTGGTAATTTAAAATTTGGCGCAACATCATTTATATTTAACATAGTAATTCTCCTTTAACTTAATCTTAATGAAATTAATTATAAAGTCTACTCATTTGACCTTTAACACAAATGCTTCATAAGGTCTCATAATCATCTTCTCAGATAG
>CAYWGS010000126.1:0-3612 GCA_964457525.1 uncultured Erysipelotrichaceae bacterium
TGATTAGGCCAGGAAAGGAATATCAATATACTGACCTATATTGATAATACGAAATAATGTACGACAAAGAGTTATTTCGCTTAAAAAAACAATTAGAAATGATGCATAAAGCAAATACTTTAATGCGCATTGGATACTGGGATTTTGTCAAATCGAGATTAGAAGTAAAAATTGATCATATTAGTTCAAAAATATTAGAGTTTGAGGATTATCCAAAGGATAAAGAGGGAAATAGACATATTCCATTAGAAATCCTAACTAATAATTTAGAACCGAGTGACCGATTGAATATTCAGAATGCAGTTATGAATGAAAATATAGATAATTCTTTTTCATTTCGAATTAATTATCAATAAGTTTAATATGTTGAAAAAAGAAGTATTCCCAATAATTTGAATGCTTCTTTCATTTAGAAGAGCCGAATAATGAAACGTATATTTTAGTTAACCATTTTTTTATGATTTTGATAATCATTTGATAAAATAAAAATATATGGCGCAACATAAGGTGGGGTAAGTAAATGAAAACGAAGCTTAGTCGAAAATTCTGGATTACATTAGTTATTTTTAGTTTTATGGGACAAGTCGCATGGGTTGTTGAAAACATGTATTTTAATGTCTTTATCTATAAAATGTTTCATGCAAGTGCAAGTCAAATATCCCTTATGGTTGCAGCAAGTGCTGTGTCCGCAACACTTACAACACTACTCATTGGTGCATTATCGGATAAGTTGGGTAAACGAAAAGTATTTATTTGGACAGGCTATATTTGCATGGGGTATCTCTATATTAAGTTTTGCATTTATTAGAATGGACATCATCAGTATTTATATTCCTAATACACTTGCGGCTGCGACGGTTGGAATTAACTTAGTCATCTTGATGGACTGTGTTATGACATTTTTTGGATCAACCGCGAATGATGCAAGTTTTAATGCTTGGTTGACCGATAGTACAGATGAAACAAATCGCGGTTCAGTTGAAGGAATCAATGCGATGATGCCTTTGATAGCGATATTGGCTGTTTTTGGTGGATTTATGTTCTTTGATTTAGAACTTCAAAGCAGTTGGGTGTTTATTTTCATATTAATTGGAGTTATTGTCATTCTTATCGGTATCTTTGGATTTTTCCTAATCGATGAGAAGAAAGTTGTAACAACCGGTAATGAGAATTACTTTGCGAATATTCTTTATGGATTTAGACCTCAAGTAATAAAGAAAAATCCAACACTTTACTATACGCTTTCTGCATTTGCGATTTTTGGAATCTCGATTAATATATTTATGCCTTATTTAATCCTTTATTATGAAAAGGCATTAGGCATTACGAACTATGTCATCATAATGGCACCTGCTATTATCATAGCTTCAATAATTACAGCATTATACGGAAGGACCTATGATAAAAAAGGATTTAAGTCTTCCATTGTTCCATCCATCTTAATTCTAATGTTGGGTTATGTTCTTCTCTATTTATTTAAACAAACTTGGCTTGTATTTATTGGATCATTATTGATGATGAGTGGTTATTTAACTGGTATGGCAGTGTTTGGGGCAATGATTCGTGACCATACACCAAAAGATAAATCAGGGCTTTTTCAAGGTTTAAGAATCATTGGACAAGTATTTATCCCAGGTATCATTGGACCAGCAATCGGAGCAGCAGTATTATCGGATGCGGCTACGGTTTTAAATAGTGATGGAACAACTTCTTTCATACCGAATGAAAAGATCTTTATTGTCGCTTTAATCACAGTCCTATTCTTATGGTTAATCTTATTTATTATTTTTAAAAATGATAAAGGAAAGCATGTTCAATTAAAGACAGAAGAGGGAGAATCTCTTTCATCTAACCCATGGCAAGAGTATCCACGCCCACAATTAAAAAGAGATTCTTACTTAAACTTGAATGGAGATTGGTATTTTAAAGAAGTGAGTAAAGATGACAAAGAGATTGAACCTAACCAAAAAATAAAAGTTCCATTTCCTCCTCAGTCTCTACTCTCGGGAATTAATGGAATAAAGGATGTAAAGAATATTCTTTATTACGAGAAAGAATTTACACTTGATAAAAATTTTATTAAAGAAAGAGTTATCTTGCATTTTGGTGCAGTTGATCAGATATCAACCATTACACTTAATCAAACTGAGATTTATAAACATGTTGGGGGATATTTACCATTTCAAATTGATATTACAGATTATCTACAAGAAACAAATATCCTTGCGGTAAAAGTTAAAGATGGTCTTGATAAAACACTACCCTATGGTAAACAAAAAATTAAAAGAGGTGGAATGTGGTATACACCTGTATCGGGTATTTGGCAGACCGTTTGGTTAGAAAGTGTAAATAAGAATTATATTAAGAACCTCAAAATTACGCCTACTCTAACGGATGTGACCATTGAGATCGAATCACTTTACAATAATACAGATTTATCTACAATTCGAATCAAAACAGAAAATGGAACGATTGAAAACCTGTTTACAGGGAACAAGGTTATTGTTCCTATTGAAAATGCTAAGCTTTGGACACCTGAAACCCCTTATCTATATGATTTTGAGATTGAAACACCTTATGATCGAATTGAATCTTATTTTGCGTTACGGACTCTTTCAATTAAGACAATAAATAACATTCCAAGGCTCTGTTTAAATGACAACCCATATTATTTCCACGGTATTTTAGATCAAGGCTACTTTAGCGATGGATTATACTTACCAGCGAGTCCAAAGGGCTATGAAGAAGATATCAAAAGAATGAAAGAACTTGGATTTAATACTTTGCGTAAACACATTAAAGTAGAACCAGCTATTTATTATTATCTTTGTGATACGTTAGGAATGGTTGTATTTCAGGACATGGTAAACAATGGTCAATACTCATTTTTTAAAGACACAATTCTACCAACAATTGGATATAAAACATTACCAGATTGGATCAATTTTAGAACAAAGAAGGTTAAAGATAATTTTATTACTTCTACAAAAGAAACGATTGAATATCTCTATAATTTCCCATGTATTTGTTACTGGACAATATTTAATGAAGGATGGGGACAATTTGATAGTGATGAAATGTATGATTTCGTTAAGAAACTTGATTCTACACGTTTTATTGATAGTACTTCTGGCTGGTTTTGGCAAAAGAAAAATGATGTGGATAGTTACCATGTATATTTCAAACCTATTCATATCAAGAAAAGTAATCGGCCAATTGTATTATCTGAGTTTGGGGGATATGGTTTAAAAATAATGAATCACTACTTTAACCTTGAAAAATCCTATGGATATCGTTTTTATAAAACAAAAGAAGAGTATCAAAATGCTCTGAAAGAGGTCTATCTTAAAGAAGTTGTTCCTGCGATTAAGGAGGGGTTGTGTGCCTCTATTTATACACAAGTGAGTGATGTGGAAGATGAAATGAATGGATTGCTTACGTATGATCGGAAAGTTGTAAAAGTTGATAGTAAAGTTATGAGTGAAATTGCTTGTGCTTTAAAAATTGGTGCAATTTTAGCTGGGGCGTCTACAGATGACCAAGAAAGACTTTATCGTTTTGGTGAAAATATTGGTCTTGCATTTCAATTACAGGATGATTTTCTGGATGTTT
>CAYWGS010000127.1:0-3599 GCA_964457525.1 uncultured Erysipelotrichaceae bacterium
CAAACATTGGGTTATCAATATCACACATGGTAATAATCTGACATTCATGGATAATTGAATGAATATTGGATGAATCGATTCTTACAATACGATTTAGCGTTCCTCCGGTAGGAATAAACTCTTGTTCACTATCATCATAGAACTTATATCCAAGCGCAACAGCAGCTCCACAACCCCCATCATTGGTCGATGATCCACCTAATCCAATTATCATTTTTCGACATCCTTTATTCCAAGCTGCGATCATTAATTCTCCAACTCCATAGGTTGTGGTTATCAGTGGATTTGGATCATCTTGTACTAAAGTTAGTCCTGCACAAGCAGCCATTTCAATAACGGCCACATGATCTGGCAATATACCATAGAATGATTTCATTCGTTTAAATCGGGGACCTGTTACGACACATTTAATCTTCTCTCCACCAGAAATGGAAAGAAACGCATCAACCGTCCCTTCTCCACCATCCGCAACTTCGATACCAATTACTTCAATCTGTGGTTGGTGTTTCTTAAAACCCGCTTTTGTGATTTGAATGACTTGTGATGAACTTAGTGTCCCTTTAAATGAATCAGGTATACAGATAATCTTTTTCATCTTTATCTCTCCTACTTGTAATGATACTTAATCTATGACGTATTCCCCTGTATAGAAGAATTTATGATTCTCGTCGATTGCGATGGTATGGAAACGACCCCCAGAGACTGCCACAATCCCAGTCCAACTTGATACATCTAATTGTCCAAGATTATCTCTACCAACTGCCACAACGGTTCCATCATTTCTTAATCCAATCGAATGATAACCAGCCCCAACGACTTGTTTAATATCCTTCCATTCACTAACATTACATGCACCATCTTCAGCTTGTCCACCCGCACATACAACCGTCCCATCAGACTTCAATCCTATAACATGGTAGGTTCCAGATGAGATTTGTATGATGTCTGTCCAATTACTGACCATTGCTTGTCCATATTGATTATCGTTCGTACTTACAACCGTCCCATTAGTCTTAAGTCCATAACTGTTATATCGCCCAGCACTTACCTGTGAAATATCTTTCCAATTATCTGTGTTGCACGCACCATAGGCATTCTCGCCCGCACAGGCTACGGTTCCATCTTCTTTTAATCCTAGACTATGATATCGACCACCGGATACTTGTATCATATCACCCCAGTTATCCACATTGGTTTGTCCAAAATTGTTATATCCCGTAGCGATTACAGTCCCATCTTCTTTAAGACCTAAGGTATGAAATCCACCTGCTGATATCTGTATAATGTTTTCCCAACCTTCAAAATTGAGTTGTTTATAGGTATTATCTCCAGCCCCTTTTACAGTGCCAAGCGCATCAATATAGACACTAAAATCTCTACCTGCACTTATATAATTGTTATCGTTTTTAACTTCCACAACTTCATCAATCTCATCAACTTCATTTATCTCTTTAGGTTTATCCCCTTGTGAAACTAAGTATGCCGTTATGGTATAGATAGAAATAATAAATGCCACAATCAACACCATAAGGGTTAAAGCGATGATAATTGGTTTCTTTGATTTCTTTGGTTGTGAATCTTCCTTAATAGGTTCATTTGTTTCTCGAGAAATATCATTTATCAACTCATGAGATACAATCTTTTCTTCTGATATATCCGTCATGATTAGATCTTGAACTTTAATTGAAAAACATTTTGATATTTCAATCAAGTTATAGGAATCAGGAACAACCTCTCCCTTTTCCCATTTAGAGATTGTTTGACGTGATACATTGAGTTTATTTCCAAGTTCTTCTTGAGTTAGATTATTTTTCTTTCTTAGATAGATGATATTTTTACTAAACACAGATTTCCCACCTTTATTTGTTTATTTAATCATACCAAGAAATTAAAAAATTACCTATGTTAGGTAATCTCTTATAGCTTATGATTTTTAATTTGGACTGTTATTGTCTTAACCTCTTCTTCACTTTTGTGTTCAATTTGTATCGTTAGTTGATTATCATTTGATAGTTCTTTAAACAATAGATCATCTAATCCAATCTCATAGTATTTTGATAGTTTAACTAATTGATCCATATTGGGAACTGTTTCATATTTCTCCCATGATTCCAAGGTACGAACATCAAAGGATAGTTCTTCAGATAATTCCCCGACTGTTTTATTCTTTCTTCTTCTTAATGTTTTTAAGTTCGTACCTAGAATCATAGTTACCCCCAAGGTGTAAAACGCTTTACTAACGAATTATGATACAATCCTTGGAACCCTAGGATCCCCCCCAAAGTAAAACGTTTTACACTCTGATTATATCGACTCAATAATCAAATAGATGACACCTCTAGTTAAACCATGTAAACCCTAGTAGAAAATCATGTAAACTGTGGTTTACATTCGATGTTTTAAGCTTATAAGCACTTAGAAATTCTTTATTTAAGTCGATTTACTTAACGATTATATGTTTAAGCACTATACTATAAATTAATAGTGATAAAGGACAAACATCATGAACGATAAACCAAAAGTATACTTAGTTACTGGCGCAACAGGGTTTCTTGGCAATCGAATTGTGAAGATGTTGATAGGAGAAGGAAAGACAGTTAGAGTTTTTGTACGTCAAGATTATCGTGATGATCGGGTTGAAGTCGTTAAGGGAGATCTCGAAGATGATGAATCAATACGAAAGGCAATTAAGGGAGTGGATGTCGTATTTCATACAGCTTCATTTATTTCATGGAATCCAAATGATGACGATAAGTTAGACCGAATCAATATCGAAGCGAATCGAAATATTATCCGAGCATGTAAAGAATTTAACGTATCTAAACTTATTTATACGAGTTCAATTGACGCAATTTACGAAGGTAAACCGATTAAAGATGGGGATGAATCATTACCCTATCCATCACAGTTTATTGATCATTATTCCTATACCAAAGCCATAGCGGAACAAGACATTATTTCCGCAAATGATCCAAATGGTTTACTTACGTGTTCTTTAAGAACAGCAGGTATTTATGGGCCCGGTGATCGGACTCGTTTACCAAGTATTATCGATGTTTTAAGAAAAGGGAATTATATGCAGATCGGCAATGGTAAATCCAAGTTCTCTCATGTGTATGTTGATAATTGCGCATATGCTCATATACTTGCGGAAAAAGCATTAATTCCACATTCACCGGTTTGTGGTCAGTGTTACTTTATTACAGATCATGAGTCGGGTTATTTCTTTGATTTCTTTACACCAATTTTAACTCAATTAGGGTATACGATTCCAAATCGTAAGATTCCGTATGGTATTGGAATGATCCTCGCATTTCTATCTGAATTCGTATCCAAACTACCATGGAATAAGAAAAATGCACAACCGATGTTAACACGATATACCGTCGCATCGACTGCACTTGATTTCTCTTTTGTTCATGATAAAGCCACAAGAGATTTTGGTTATCTTATCTCTAAAACGAAATTCAAGGTTTGGAAAATCAGTTTTCAAGGTTTCAAAAACAACTTTAGAAAAACTATTTACTGATTTATCGTGTATTTGAGCGTTTGCTCCAAATATTTCTTTCGGTCCTTGTCCTCTTACTTTTTCTATTCGC
>CAYWGS010000128.1:0-3581 GCA_964457525.1 uncultured Erysipelotrichaceae bacterium
GTAGTACAAGCGGATGGGACAATCACAACACTCTCAAGCCGTCAAATTACTTTCTCTGGAACGCCCGAAAATCTTTCCATCCTAGGATTAAGCGCAAGTGCATCCAATCGAGTTAATTTGAGTTCTCAATTAAAAGATTTAAAACTTAATCAAAGTTTAAATAATACAAGTTTTAACTTTAAAATAAATGGAGTTGAGTTCAATTTTGATGAATCTAAAACTGTTTCTGAAGTCATCGATACGATTAATCAGAGTAAAGCAAATGTTAGTCTATCTTATTCAAATATTAATGATCGCTTTGTTCTAAGTTCTAAAATACTTGGTCAAGGTGTTGATATTGATGTGGAAGATTTATCTGGGAACTTAATGGGTAGTTTATTTAAAGTAAGTTCAGATGAATTCAATCGTATTGAGGGTAAAAATGCCATTCTTAGTGTTGATGGACAAGAGATAGAACGAAATTCGAATAATTTTGAAGTGAATCAGTTTAAACTTAATCTTGTTTCTACAAATACGAATAAAACAGTATTAAGTGCTAAGAATAGTACAAATGAAGTATCCTCCACGATCACAAAGTTTGTGGAAGAATATAACAGTTTAGTTGATAAAATCTATTCACTTACAACTGAGAAATCAGAATATCGTGATTATAGTCCATTAACCGATGCTCAAAAAGAAGAAATGTCTGAAAAAGAAATTGAGTTATGGGAGAAGAAGGCAAAGACTGGTTTAGTGCGTAGTGATACGAACTTAGTATCTCTGATGAGTGAGTTACGTCAAAGTCTCATGTCTAAAGGGGATGGTAGTTTGAGTCTTAACGATATGGGTATCACATCGGGTTCATACAGTGATCGTGGGAAATTAAGTATTGACCCGACTAAGCTAAATGAAGCACTTGAAACACGAATGGATGAAGTTCAAGCGCTATTCACAGACGTTAATACAGGTCTTGCACAGAAGTTTAATGCAGTATTGAATAAAAATGCACAGACAAGCTTAAGTAATCCTGGACGGCTTGTGAGTGTCGCTGGTATTGCGAATACGAGTAGTGATATAAAAAATACCATGTATGATCGAATAAAGAGCATTGAGTCAAGCATCACTAACTTACAAAGAATGTATGATTCACAAAAAGACAGGTATTGGAAACAATTCTCAAATTTAGAAACCGCCATGAGTAAATTGAACTCTCAGAGTTCTTGGTTAACTCAACAACTTGGTTAAGGAGCCCTATGAATAATCCATATGCGAGTTATAAATCACAATCCATACAAACCATGACCAGTGGTGAGATGATTGTGGCACTTTATGAAGGATTAATTAAGCAATTAAATATTGCCTTAGTCTATCTAGAAGAAAAAAACATACAAGAAGTCCATATTGCCCTTGTAAAGAGTCAAGATATTATTAATTATTTAATTTCAACACTCAATCCTGAGATTGAAATCAGTCAAACGATTCTTCCGTATTATGAGTTATTTAATCGTCAGATAACAGAGGCTAACTTTAAAAAGGAAGCGAAAATAATTCAAGATATCTTGCCTTTAATTGAAGAATTTAAACAAATATTTGTACAAGCAGATCGCTTAACTCGAACAAAATAGCCTAATGGCTATTTTTATTTTGAGAACTTTCTCTCGATTAGTTGGATTTTATCTTTTAGGTATTGATTCGCACATTTATAACTATGTTTTAGTTCATAATAATCGATTAGTTTATCCAACACAAATTCAGTATTTTCATAATCATAAGACGCTTGTGTTTGACTTAAGAAGTCTTTTAGACAATTACAATAATCATCATTTTGTTGGTTTTTATTTTCAAAATCTAATATTTGAAACTTTAACTTAAACAAGGGGTCAAGTTCTTGATTAAGATTATGATCAATAATTACTTGAGCTTTTTCTGTTTCATTTAAATCAAAGTAATTACACGCTTTAATGTAATAACCATTGGTTGTAAGTGATGATACCTGTTCTATATTTTCAATAATTAGATTAGAATCCTCATAACGTTTCATCAACTTATAACACCAAGCTATATTATATCGTGTCACAATTTCGATATCCTCATTCTTAGAACGTATGGCTTCCTTAAGTAAACGATTATAGATTTCGAGGGCTTTATCAAGACTTTTTTGTCGTGCATAGATTGTCGCAATATTCGTTTGAACACTAATCAATCGAATATGATTATGTTCTTGTATAAATAAGTGCTCAGCCTCAAGATTATGACTTAGAGACGTTTTTAAATTGCCATGAATTGAATTAAGCAATCCTGCATGATAATGCAACATGGCGGATATTAATGCTCGTTTACCAAGATTTATTGCTCGATCGAGTATATCAATTGAATCGGATAAATGACCTAAACGGCTAATATAGATGGCGTAGTAATCATAGAATATTTGAAGAATATTGGAATCGATTTGATCCTTAATATTCAATATTTCATGGATATGTTCCGGTTCTTTACCAAAGATAATATCGATCGCAAACATAAGGACTAAGTAATAATGATATAAATCAGAATGCTTAACATAAATATAGGATTTTTTAATACGATCAATAAGCACTTCCATTTCATTTTCATAATCATAAACAATACACTCATATAGTTGATCCAGATCTTGTTTAAGTACATGATTGATATATAAGATTAAAGAATAATCAATACCCAATGCTTTCGCAACAACCTCAAAATTCTCATCCGATAAAGGAATGAGTTCTGTTTCGTATTTGGAAAGTGTTTGAAATCCAAAAAAGGTTAAGTCAGATAATTGCCTTAAGGTCAATTTCTGTTCTTCTCTAAAAAAACGAATGATTTTAGAATAGGGTAAATGTTGCATAGTCCTATTTTAAATTAAAAATAGAGTTTGTCGCTTAAAAAAAATAAAAAATCAATTTAATTTTAAAATATCGTGAGAATAAATAGACAAAAAGTGTGTTTATAAACTTTATAATTATATTAACAAAAGGAGACTATTGATGAAAAAATTGATGGTAGTTGTACTAACGTGCTTATTGTCATTTGGAATCGTACCTGATGTTTCACCTGTTGTTAGTCCATTGGACTGGGTTCATCCTAAAATCTAATTCATAGAAATTAGGGAAATAAATAGTTAAGACGGGTTCTGAAATAGAATACTTGCCCCCCAAGCATTCTAGTACTTACTATTTAAGTGTTGTGTTTGATGCATAGATTCAATCTTAGGTATTTAGTTTTTAGTGGGTAAATTCTAAGTCTTAAGAATTGGCTAAGGAAATGAAAGTAAGTTATGAAGAAAAAAGAATGTTCAAATTGTGGTCATACATTTGGGTTAATGGATATAATACTATGTCCTAAACTGGATTATCACATTTGTTCAGGTTGTGGGAATCGACATAAAACAAGTTATGTTACACGTCTGGTATTCATTTCAATCATAATCGTTAATTTCGTTATATTGGATGGTACAACGGAATTACTTGGGTTCATCTTTCTTTACATTCTTTGTTGGCCATTCTTAAATCTAATGTTTGGTTTCCGTAAATGATCGAGCATTCTTACCTTTAACATAATGAAGGTAAAACACATAAAAA
>CAYWGS010000129.1:0-3553 GCA_964457525.1 uncultured Erysipelotrichaceae bacterium
TTAATCATTAAGCAGCTAATTTAACTAAACGGTTATAACGTTTCTTAGCATCTTCCTCACTCTTTTCAAGTAAGAATTCTGCATGATCTGCATTAACAAATGGTAATTGGTTGAAACGAGTTTCATTCATTACGAATTCTCTGAACTTACTGAAATCAGGTTCTTTAGAATCGATTGTTAATGGTTTGTCTACGTTATTAGGGTTGAAACGATATAGAGTCCAGTAACCACATTCAACAGCTTTCTTTTGTTGAACTTGGTGATTGGATAAGCCACCCTTAATACCATGTTCGATACATGGAGAGTAAGCTAAGATAACAGATGGTCCTTCATATGCTTCAGCTTCTTTTAAAGCCTTGATTGTTTGCATACGGTTCGCACCCATTGAGATCGACGCAACATATACGTGACCATAAGTCATCGCAATTTGTCCTAAATCTTTCTTAGCAGTTGGTTTACCACCTGCTGCGAACTTCGCGATAGAAGCTGCTTGAGAAGATTTAGAAGATTGTCCACCTGTGTTGGAGTAAACTTCTGTATCAAGAATCATAATATTAACATTTAAGTTGTTAGCGATAACGTGGTCTAATCCACCGTAACCGATGTCATAAGCCCAACCATCTCCACCAACGATCCATACAGAGTTAGAAACTAAATCACGTTTCATTTCTAGTACTTCATTTGCACGTGGGTGAGTTGATTTTTCAAGAACTTTAACAAGATCTTTAACAATCTTACGTTCTTCATTACGATTACCCTTAACATCTAAGTAAGCTTGGATTGTTGCTTTAGAAGCATCATCCGCAGTAGCACTCATTTCAGTTAAAATTTCAACGATACGATTTGCTTTAAATTCTTGAGCAACTTTCATACCGAAACCGTATTCTGCGTTATCTTCAAATAAGGAGTTACCCCATGCGATACCTTCGCCATCTTTATCTGTAACGAATGGTGTTGAAGGAGCAGATCCACAGTAAATGGAAGTACAGCCTGTCGCATTGGCAATCATCATATCACGACCGAATAATTGAGAAACTAAACGGTAGTAAGGTGTTTCACCACAACCAGCACATGCACCAGAAACTTCAAAGTAAGGCATTAAGAATTGAGAACCCTTAATGGAGTCTGTAGGCATATATTCTGATTTATAAGTTGTATTCTTGTAAATGTAATCCGCAAGAGGAGCTTCATATAGACGATCATGAACATCTTCCATTGTAAGAGCCTTCTTACCACCTTTACCTGGACACTCAACAACACATAATCCACAACCAACACAGTTATCAGGAGAAACTTGAACACGGAACTTCAAGTTTTCAACACCCTTACCTTGTGCAGGTAATGTTGCGAATTCCATAGGTGCATTCTTAACTTCAGTATCATCTAATAAGAATGTACGGATTGTAGCATGTGGACATACGAATGAACAGAATCCACATTGGATACAGTTTTCTTCATGCCATTCAGGAACTTGAGTCGCAATCGCACGGTGTTCGGAGAACGCAACGTTATTTCTAAATGAACCATTTAATAATCCATATTTAGTAAAGGATGAAACTGGCATATCATAGCCATCTAATCCATTAATCACATCAACGTGTTGATCAAAGTATTCATCACCTGTTGTACGACGAGTCTTCGCAACAGTTAATGTTGACCATTCAGGTTTAACTTCGATTTGAACGAGACCGTTCTTACCTTCGTCAATTGCCTTGTAGTTCAATTCAACAACTTCTTCACCCTTCTTAGAGTAAGACTTCTTAGCCATTTCTTTCATGTAACCAAGAGCTTTTTCATAAGGAAGGATTCTTTCAGCTAATGCGAAGAATGAAGATTGAAGGATTGTATTAGTTCTACGACCCATACCGATTTCTTCCGCAATCTTAGTCGCATCGATGATATAGAATTTAGCATTCTTATCCGCTAATTGTTTCTTAACACGATTTGGTAATTTAGCTTCGATTTCTTCTTTCTTATAACCTGTATTTAGAAGGAATGTTCCACCCTTCTTAAGGTTCTTGATCATGTCATAACGAACTAAGAAAGAGTCGAGTGAACATGAAATCAAGTCAGCGTTATTAACATAGTAAGTTGAACGAATTGGGCTAGGTCCAAAACGTAAGAATGAACGAGTTACACCACCCGCTTTCTTTGAGTCATACGCAAAGTAAGCTTGGCTATATAAGTCAGTGTGATCCCCGATAATCTTAATGGAGTTCTTATTCGCACTAACTGTACCGTCAGAACCTAAACCATAGAATAAGCAGGAAGTATAATCAGTTTCAACTTCGAAACTATCATCTGTCTTTAATGATTTAAATGTAACGTCATCATTGATGGAAATTGTGAAACCATCAAATGGATTTTCCGCAAATAAATGATCATAAACAGCTTTAATATCTTTAGGTTGAGTATCTTTACTGGATAATCCATAACGACCACCAATAATGAGTTTGATATTATTCTTATTAACAAGAGATTGGTGAACATCTAAGAATAGAGGTTCGTGTGATCCCATTTCTTTTGTACGATCTAGAACCGCAACATGTGTAACAGTCTTAGGTAATACATTTAATAGGTGATCTGTTGAGAATGGACGGTATAGGTGAACTTTAACTAAACCAACTTTTTCACCCTTCGCATTTAATGCATCCACAACTTCTTTAGCTGTTTCGGTTACTGAGCCCATCGCCACAATAACACGAGTCGCATCTTCTGCACCATAGTATACAAATGGAGCATAATGACGACCTGTTAATTCAGAAACTTTTGCGAAGTATTCTTCAACTACAGGCAATACATTTGCATAATGTAAGTTTTGAGCTTCACGAGCTTGGAAGTAAACGTCATCGTTTTCAGCACCACCACGAGTAACAGGATTTGTATGAGGATTCAATGCATTTGCACGGAAACGTTCTAAACCATCTTTATCGATCCATTCTTTTAATTTGTCTGTATCGATAACTTCAATCTTTTGAATTTCATGAGAAGTTCTGAAACCATCAAAGAAGTGAATAACAGGTACGCTAGCCTTAATAGCAGTTAAGTGCGCAACACCCGCTAAGTCCATTGCTTCTTGAACGGAGTGAGAAGAAATCATAGGTGCACCCGTTTGACGGATAGCATAGATATCTTGGTGATCACCAAAAATAGATAATGCACGAGTTGCTAAAGAACGAGCGGATACGTGAATAACACCCGGAATCAATTCCCCAACCCATTTATAAATGTTAGGAATCATTAATAATAAGCCTTGAGATGCCGTAAATGTAGAAGCTAATGCTCCACCTTGTAATGCACCGTGAACAGCACCCGCTGCACCAGCTTCAGATTGCATTTCTACAACCTTAACAACAGAACCAAATAAATTCTTTCTGCCTTGACTTGCCCATGCATCAACAAGTTCTGCCATTGTTGAAGAAGGGGTAATTGGATAGATGGCTGCGACTTCTGTAAACGCATACGCAACGTGAGCAGTAGCGTTATTGCCATCCATTGTCATAAACTTTTTAGACATAGATGTCCTCCTTATTTGCCATATATAATTATACTC
>CAYWGS010000130.1:0-3520 GCA_964457525.1 uncultured Erysipelotrichaceae bacterium
AACCAGAGTTAAAAGAAATATCAGTGATGTCACTTTCTTTCTTTAATATGCCATAAGTACTTTAATAGTGCGTTGAAGCTTCTGGTAATAAATCTTTGGCTTCTTTACTAAACCAAACATTAGAACCTTCTTGTCTAAACAACTCAGAAACATGTTTAAAGACAGCTTCATCCATTATTGGCGTATTTTCTTGAGTATAGAAAATAGGAATTGGGACACCCCAAGCACGTTGACGTGAAATACACCAGTCACCACGATCTTTAATCATATTATGCATTCTGAGTTTACCCCATTCAGGAACCCATTTCACAGAATCAATTTCATTTAATAATTGTGTACGAATTTTTTCGATTGAAGCGAACCATTGAGTTGTGGCACGGAAAATAACTGGCTTCTTAGTACGCCAATCATGAGGATAACTATGTACGATATGCTCAAGTGCTAATAATGCGCCTTGTTGATCTAAGGTTTCAATAACTGTCTTATTCGCAACTTCGACAAATTGACCCACTAAGAAATCACCTGCTTCAGCCGTCATACATCCACGATCATCGACTGGACAGAATGCTTCTAAACCATATTTACGACCAACATTAAAGTCTTCTACCCCATGACCTGGAGCAGTATGAACACAACCTGTCCCATCTTCATCGGTAACGTGATCACCTAATATAACAACAGAGATACGTTCATATAAAGGATGTTTTGTTTGCACAAATTCACATTCAGATCCTTTGAACGTTGCTAAAACACCTAAATTTTCAAGTTTAAAACGAGTAAGTAAATCTTCCATTAATCGTTTTGCGAAAACTAGATTTCCTTTTTCAGTCTTCACTTTGACATATTCGATATCCGCATTTAAACAAATCGCAAGATTTGCAGGAATTGTCCAAGGTGTTGTGGTCCAGATGACAAAGTAATCTCCTTTATCAATAGGTCCTTTTGATTCTGTTACTTCAAATCGTACAAAGATGGTTTCATCTTTCTTATCATGATATTCAATTTCAGCTTCCGCTAAAGCACTCTCACTGCTAGGACTCCAATAGACTGGTTTTAATCCTTTATAGATTAACCCATCCATTGCCATCTTACCAAATACTTCAATTTGGCTTGCTTCAAACTCTTTTTGAAGAGTGGCATAATAATGATCATAATCACCAATTGTACCCAATGCCTTCATATCCGCCATTTGAGTTTCGATTTGTTTACGTGCATAACCATCACAAAGCTCTCTAAAATCATAGGTACTCATCGTCTTACGATTGTGTCCTAATTTAGAGATTGCGGTTTCAATTGGTAATCCATGTGTATCCCATCCAGGAATGAATAAACTTTGATATCCCAACATATGATGGCTGCGTACCACAATATCCTTAAGTATCTTGTTTAACGCATGTCCAATATGAATGTTACCATTCGCATAGGGAGGACCATCATGTAAAACAAATGGTGTCTTATCTTTATGAGTTTCTTTCATCTTTTCATAAAGATTTTCTTCCTTCCATCTTTCTTGGAACTTAGGTTCTTTTTGAGTCAAATTCGCTCTCATCTCAAATTCTGTGTTTGGCATTAATAACGTGTCTTTATAGTCCATAATTCCCTCTTTTCATAAAAAAAGCATCCTCAATCTAAGGACGCTTAACGTGGTACCACCTTAGTTCATCTTACGATGCACTCAACACAATAACGGTGTGTTCCGTCATTCCTTTTAATCGGAATACGACTTCCAAGTGATGTCCTCTTTCTAATTCAGTCCTTTTTTCACCAACCAAAGGCTCTCTAAATCTGAATGTCGACAGGCTCGTCTTGTTCCTTGTCTTTATCATTAATATACGATACAACTGGAATCCTAGGCACTTCAAACGCTTCAATTGATTCCGTTAATTGATGCACCTTCTGTAACATATCTGCTCGTAATCCTTGTGCATCTTTACTAATTCGAGCAATTTCATTTAATACCAGTTTAGCTGTAGATAAAGCTTCTTTAACAATCGAGTCCGCATTATTTTGTGCAGAGCTGATTACAGTATTTGCTTCTCTTAGTGCTAGTCTAGCAATATCATCCGCAGCTTTTTCACGAACATTGAGTTCACTCACCAAACTTTGATATCTTTCTTTAATAAGATTTAGTTGTTCATTCGCAAATTCAATTTGCTTTGAATACGATTGAAGTTGTTTCTCTTTCGCATCCAATTCGAATTGAAGACGATCTATGGCATCATCTACCGCAAATCGGTCATAGCCAACTTTCATGATCCGAAATTTTGGTTTTTTTGCCTCCATAGTTTTACCCAACCCTCGTTAAAGATGTTAACATTATCACATAATCAAATAATCTTGGCAAGACACTAATTCTCTTCATCCGCATCAACAGATATCTTACCATGTACCCCAACACTCTTTGGAGCACACAAGATAACATTATGTCCAATCTTCTGAATCGAACCATCAAGTGCGAATACAACCCCTGTTAAGAAATCGATTGAACGTTGAGCATACTCACGATTTAAACGATGTAAATTCACAACTGCAGCTCTACGATCCTTCAAATGACGTGCCACTTCTTCCGCTTCATCAAAGGTACGAGGTTCAAATAGAACCATTTTTGTATCCATACTTACTTTTGAAAAATTCTTATTACTTGGTTCTTCATAATCACTCAAACGAGCTGCTTCTTCTTCATTTAATTCAATTTCTTCTTCCATTGGATTGAAGAAATTCTTTATTTTCCCTAACATTCCCATATTCATCCTCCAACTTAGTATTAGTATATCACTTATAAACAAAAAAATGGATGGTTTCCCATCCATTTGTTATTTTGCTGGTGAAGTTTCAAGTAAGCCGTAACCACCATCTAATCTCTTATATAAAACAGAGATTCGATGATCTTCTTCGTCCGTATAAATGAAGAAGGAGTGACCTAGCATTTCCATGCGCATAATCGCATCATCTAGACTCATAACCTCAGCTGTAACCGTTTTTGTTTTGACCACACCTTGTGGTGCTACTTCGTCAACCTTATCAATCTGATCAATAAATGCTTTTGACAATTTTTCACGATGTTTACGAGATAATCGTGTTTTTTGTCTACGGATTTGATCTTCAATTTTGTCTACCGCAAGATCAATTGCCGCATAATAATCTTCGTGATTAACCTCTGCTCTGAGAATCGCAATCTTACTTAGGATTGTTACTTCTACTTTCAAATCCTTTGGATTCACCTTAACTGAGATGTTTGCCGGTGTATCCTCATCAATCAAGAAGAATTTTTCTAGAAAGGCTAGTTTCTTCTGTGTGGTTTGAAGCATTGCTTCGGTAATCGTTAAATTCTTTCCATGGATATGAAGTTTCATAATCACTTCCTCCTTAAACACATTATACGTCCTTTTTTTTAAATAAGGAGTCTTTTTGACCTTTATTTTTTGTGATACACTATGAGTAACGGGCTAAAAGCCTTTTTTATTTTAACTCTATGATTATAAATCACAATTAGAATTGTTTTATAAAATAATCATCGTAC
>CAYWGS010000131.1:0-3382 GCA_964457525.1 uncultured Erysipelotrichaceae bacterium
CCCCTGCACAGTTCTTAGCTGAACAAGGGTTTCCTCTTTTTTCTTAAATGTCTACTTTTACTATACAACTCCATCAATCGACTCTTTTTACTTGAATTGCTTCCAAGGCTCCGTATTAGGTAGCTCTGATTTGAATGTTAACACTTCTTGAGTAGTTGGATGAGGGAAGGATAATTCAGTTGCCCATAAGGCAAGTTGTTGACCTACTTTCGCATCCTTATTGTATCGTTGATCACCAAATAATGGACATTGACGTGAAGCGAATTGTACACGAATTTGATGAGAACGACCTGTTTTTAAATCAATTTGGATCAGTGATTGATTATCTTTAGATTGTAGTACTTTATAAGTAAGTTCAGAATACTTACCTAGTTTGTCACTCGTTACTCTGCTTGTATTTGTTTTCTCGTCTTTAATCAAATAATCAATCAATATTTTCTCTTTAGGAAGTTTACCTACTACTACTGCACAATATTTCTTAGTCATTTTATGTGTTCGTACTGAATCCGATAAACGAGATGCGGCTTTACTGGTTTTAGCTAATACGACTACACCACCAACAGGTCTGTCTAGTCGATGAACTAATCCACAAAACACATTACCTGGTTTATTGTACTTTACCCTTAAATATTCTTTTGTAAATCGAATGACATCTAAATCCTTAGATTCATCTTCTTGCATGGGGACATTAATTGGCTTTTCGATTACCAAGATATGATTATCTTCATAAATTACATTCATTTGAAACTCACTCTTCCATAAATTCCACAAGGTAGAATTTGTTCCTGATGGGTAATGGGTAATCCAATTTCACCCGTTACAACTTTTGCTTTGTTGAAAGCGAACTTTAAATCTTTGTACAAGAGATCATCTGAGAATCCTAAGGTATAGGCATTCACTAAGAAGAATAAAGGTTTCTCATCCAAGATTTCCTTACAAGCATCAATTAAATCAATGATTTGTTTCTCAAATTGCCAAAGTTCACCTTTAGGACCTCTACCAAAACTTGGTGGATCCATCAAGATGCCATGATAGGTATGTCCACGACGCTTTTCACGTTCCACAAACTTTAAGACATCATCGACAATATAACGAATCTTATGATCTTCTAATCCACATAATTGTTGGTTCTCTTTTGCCCAAGCAATCATTCCTTTTGACGCATCCACATGAACAACTTCACTCGCACCTGCTTTACTACATGCCATGGTTGCGCCACCGGTATAGGCGAATAGATTTAAAACACGAATTTCACGTTTCTCGTTTTCTATGAGTTTGCGCATCCAATCCCAATTTGCAGCTTGTTCTGGGAATAAACCGGTATGTTTAAAACTTGTAGGAGATACTTTAAACGTAAGGTCTTTATAATTAATGGTCCAAGTTTCAGGTAGATCTTGTTTCATCTGCCATTCACCTTTATTATCCTTTAATTGATAATGAGCATGAACTTCTTTCCAATCTCTTACCTGTGGATTTTTAGACCAATTGGCATGTGATTCTGGACGACTTAAAATAACATCTTTCCAGCGTTCAAGTTTATATCCATTACCTGCATCGATGCATTCGTAATCTTTCCAATTTTTTGCGATTTCTTGCATAATTAACCTATATTTTCTTGTTGCTTATTCACTAAACTCAATATGACATAATTGATTCTTATTGTCAAAAATGTATGAATCAAAGATAATATCAAAATAGTATAAATTTTGATAAAAAAACACCGTTTGGGTGTTAAAATCAAATGGCTGGGGTAAAAGGATTCGAACCTTTGAAATGTCAGAGTCAGAGTCTGATGCCTTACCGCTTGGCGATACCCCAAAATATTTGGAAACTTCCAACACTTATTATATAATAAAGTACGCACAGGAGTAAAAAGATTATGAAAAAAGTTAGAACACGTTTTGCGCCAAGTCCTACCGGATACATGCATATCGGTAATTTAAGAACTGCATTGTATGAATATTTGGTTGCGAAGAAGGATGGCGGAGATTTTATTTTAAGAATTGAAGATACGGATCAAAATCGTTTGGTCGAAGGTTCTGTTGATATCATATACAACACTTTAGATCAAGTTGGGCTCCATTACGATGAAGGGCCGGATAAACCGGGGAACTTTGGACCGTATGTTCAATCTGAACGTTTACCAATGTATAAAAAATATGCGGATGAACTCATTGAAAAAGGGGGAGCACATGTTTGTTTTTGTGATGAAACAGTGATCCAATCACAAAGAGATGCGGCTGAAAAAGCAGGCGTACCATTCAAGTTCCAAGATCCTTGTCATCATTTAAGCAAAGAAGAAATAGAATCACGTAAAGCAAGTGAAGCATATGTTGTACGTCAAACCATTCTTCCAGGAGCTTCAACCGTATTCCATGATGAAGTTTATGGGGATATTGAAGTCGATCGTGAAATCTTAGATGAACAAGTCTTATTAAAGAGTGATGGATTCCCAACGTATAATTTTGCGAATGTTATTGATGATCACCAAATGGAAATTAGTCATGTCGTTCGTGGAAATGAATACTTATCGTCAACACCTAAGTACAATCTTATCTATGATAGTTTTGGATGGGAAAAGCCAACGTATATCCATTTACCTCCAGTTATGAAGGATGAACAACACAAGTTATCGAAACGTAATGGGGATGCGTCTTTCCAAGATTTAGTTTCTAAGGGTTATTTAGCTCCAGCAATTCTTAACTATATTGCATTACTTGGCTGGAGTCCTGAAACCAATCAAGAAATCTATACCTTAGAAGAACTCACAAAAGCATTTAGTGTTAAACGAATTAGTAAATCACCGGCTATCTTTGATATCGAAAAATTAAAATGGATGAATGGTATGTATTTACGTGCGATGTCACTGGATGAATTCCATGCAATCTGTTTACCTTACTATAAAGATTCGATTAAACGTGTTTGTGATCTCAAAGAAGTGAGTAAGATTTTACAACAACGTTTAACCATCTTATCTGAAATTCCTGAAATGGTTGATTTCATTGATACCTTAGCGGATTACGATGTTCAAATGTATTATCATCCTAAGATGAAAACAGATAATGCAGTATGTATCTTAGCACTTGAAGAATCCTTGAAGGTTTATGAAACCATTCAAAATTGGGATAGTGTGGATGAACTACATCAAAAATTATCAGAAACACCGGCTCGTTTAGGCATTAAGAATGGACAATTCTATTGGCCAATTCGTACGGCTGTAACGGGTAAACAATTTACACCAGGTGGTGCTTTAGAAATCCCTTATATCTTGGGTAAAGAAGAAACCATTCGTCGTACCTTAATTGGATTGGATAAACTTAGACAATCTGTACAATAAAGCTCTCTGAGCTTTATTTTTTTCTTGAGTTTATATATATAGTAG
>CAYWGS010000132.1:0-3359 GCA_964457525.1 uncultured Erysipelotrichaceae bacterium
CAAAAAGGACTGTTAAAACAAAATAGACACTCTGGAACTATGTTTTTCGGGAAGGAGTGGGAATAACAATTAAATAATTATACGAAGAGTATTCAAGATTATTGGATACTCTTTAAATTAATAATAAAAATGTTCTAAAATGTTCCATAAGTGATATAATTGGAACATAAAAGAACAAAAAAGGAATCTATATGGATAAAAATGAGAAGAAAATTATGGATTTTTTGGAGGAGAACACAATGATTCAATCGAAAGAATTAAAGAATATGGGTTTTTCTAGTTCCCAAATTAAATCAATGATAGAAAATGGATTTTTAGAACGTATTAATCGTGGCTTGTATACATTTCCTAATAGTATGAATGATCCATATTTAGAATTACAGTTAAAATTTAAAAAACTTATTTTTTCTCATGTAACAGCATTATCCTTGCATGGATTAACAGATGTTACTCCCTCAAAAATTATGGGAACTGTCCCAAGAGATTACAATTATCAATACATTAGTAAAGGTGTTGATGTTGATGTTGTGCGAGTAATTGCTAATCGTTTTGAGTTAGGAATTGAAGAGATACAAAGCCCATTTGGAAATAAGATTAAAGTATATGATATTGAAAGAACATTATGCGACATTTTATTAAAACGAAATATTATTGATAATCGTATTATTAATGAAGCGTATAGAAATTACTTTTTGAGTGAGAAAATAAATTTAAATAAACTTATGAAATATGCTAAATTACTTAGAGTTGAAAAACATGTTAGAAACTATGTTCAGGTTTTATTTTGATGAATTCCGATAAATTAAATCACTTGATTCGATTAAAAGCGAATGAGCTTAGTCTAAATGTTGAACTAGTTTATCGGAATTATATGTTTGAGAGATTCTTAGAAAGACTTTCACATTCAAAATACAAAGATTCATTTATTGTTAAGGGTGGTTATTTAATAGGATCTATGATTGGGATTGAGAATCGTGTTACAAAGGATATTGATGCGACAATTCGTGATTTAAAAAAGATAAACTGAGACTCAATGAAATATTTCATATTATTGCGGATATTGATCTTAAAGATGATATCAAGTTTGAGTATAAAAGTATTATCGAAATTCGAGAAAAATTTGATTATTTAGGATATCGCATTTCGTTTGATGCGTTATTTCAAAAAACAAGAATTCATTTAAAAATGGATTTAACTATAGGTGATGTTATTATTCCTGATGCTATTAACTATTATCATCAATGTATGTTTGATGAACGTATAATTCATTTAAAATCATATGCATTAGAAACAGTACTTGCTGAAAAGCTTGAATCAATAATTACTTGGGGTATTTCTGGTTCAAGAATTCGTGATTATTATGATGTGTTTATCTTAAATAAGATATTTTCTGAAAAACTTAATTTAGGATTACTTAGGTCATCATTACTTGCAACTTCAAATAGAAGGAGAAGTCTTGAACAAGTGATTAATCATAAAGAAGTACTAGATATGATTAAGAACGATAAAGTACTTGAAACAAATTGGCTGAAATTCCAAAAAATGTATAGTTACGCAAATGGGATCAGTTTTAGTGATACTTTGTTTACAATAACAAATTTACTAAACGTACTAAATATAAATGAAAATTGAAACAGATAATTTATTTATCTGTTTTTATAATAGGCACTAACAACTCTACATAAGGTTTATCTTCATTATAATAATACTTCTCTATATCTAGATTACCTCTATGTTTATAGCCTGAATGATTTAACCAGGTTGAATAGATAGAATCCCATGTTTTTTGAACTTGTTCAATCACTTGTCCTTCAACTCGGAATAAGGCATAATCACTTTCCTCTACAACGATACAATCATCTGATAAAGAAGTAATATCTATTTCATAAGCTATCATATAATCGAATGTAATATTATCAGAGAATAGACAAATTCCAACTGGATTTGGATGACTATTTTCTTTACGCCATCGTGTCCAGAATAATGGGATTTCTTTTAGATTTGATCCATCAGCTTTAACGGTTATTTTTTGACCTTTAAAATAAAGTTTTGGAAGATGTATTATTTTTGGATTTAAGCCCATTTCAAGTTCTTTACATCGTGCTAATAATTCATCATGTCTAAGTTTCTCACGTAAACCATAGTATTCATTCTTCTTACGTACATCGGATGGATTCGTTCCGTAAGTCTGTTTAAAGGATCGACTAAAGGATTCTCTTGTCTCGTATTGGTACTTTAGAGCGATATCAATCATCGAGTCTTGTGTAAATATCAGACTTTTTGCGGCTTCAGTAATTCGACGCTTACGTATATAGTCTTTGAGGTTATCCTTCACAATACTTTTGAAGACACGATGAAAATGATAGAGTGAATAGCCTGCTTCATGCGCAATCTTTTTAAGTTCTATGTTCTCTGTTAGGTTATTTTCTATGGTTGTGATTGCTTTTATGATAGGTTCATAATTCTTCAAATGTATTCTCCTAAAATAATCCGTTTGTGACTTTGGATAAGTCTGTTGGTACTTTTATTCTATCATTGGATTCCATATATTGTTTAAATGAATCAAAGTCTTGGTCCATATTAATCATATGATTCGCTAATTGATCCATTTTTGAATAATCACGTTCTGTCCATTCTTCTATTGTTAAACTTTTATAACCATCCCAGAAGTCCCATGGTTGCATAGCCATTCCAACAAGTGAATTTGCATCTAGAATAAGATTGCATCTTAAATAATCATATCCCCACCATTTAAAGATACCGAAAACATCAGGATTATACGTATTATTTCGACACAATAACCAAGCGTGTTCTCCAGTAATGAAATGAGGGAAAGAGATATCAAGAGGATTAAAATCAATCTCTAAGGTAGATTGTTGGTATTCGTCTAATTGTGCATCAACCATCATCCATCGGTTCTCTTGACTATTCCATACTTCACAAACCCAATGATCAATATACTTTCCTTCTTCAAAGTAATCCGCAAATCCGCATCGAGCTCTTGCAGGGATACCTACTTCTCTACAGAGTGAACTCATAAGGACTGAGAAATCTCTACATATTCCGATGAGTTTCTTATCGTATGGAATAAGTTCTAATAGAGTATGTATATCTTTCTGACTTAGTACTTTCAATTTATCATCAATAGGTCGAACATATACTTCGCTTATTTTTTGATCATTAAGTTCTACACCATATTGTTTAGCCCAATGTTGGTGAAGCAGGGTATTCTGTACGATTTTTACGATTCCTTCAACATTAGTAGGAATATCTTTGATCATTGATTTCATTTCAATGATTTGTGTCATAGTGTCATGTTTAATAAAGTGTTCAGATGTTTGCATAGTAATCTCCTATAG
>CAYWGS010000133.1:0-3346 GCA_964457525.1 uncultured Erysipelotrichaceae bacterium
GTATAATCCTGATTCGAATTTGTTGAGTTCAGTTAAAACTTTGTTTCAAGAATATGATTCAATTCGAAAAGAATTAAACCATAAAGAGAAAACAGAGTATAATCCAGATGATTTAGAATTTTTAGAGTTTCAGATTAATGAAATCAATCAAGCAAATTTAGTTGAAGGAGAAGATGTTGAACTTGAATCAAAACAGAAAATGATGATGAGTTTTGAGAAGATTTCGACACGTTTGAAAAACGCGATTGATCTATTTGATGAGAATGATGGAGTATCTATTAAGTTTCATGATGCGCTTAAACAACTTCATTATATTGATGAGTTAGATGATGTAAAGCGTGTTAATGAAGAGTTGAATGATTTGTACTATGTATTAAATGACAAAATAGCTGAATTAAAACATTCATTTAATTCACTTAGTTTTGATGAGGATTCGTTAAATGCAATTCAAGATCGACTGTTTTTAATCAATCGTTTAAAAAAGAAATATGGTAAGTCCATCAGTGATATTTATGCATTTAGAGATCAATTAGTTGAACGTGTAAATATGATAGAGAATAGGCAAGAAGTTATTGATAAGCTTAGAGAGCATTTAAACAGGGCTTATGATGCTTTTTATAAGAAAGCAATACAATTAAGTGATTATCGTAAATCTCAAGCTAAAGTCCTTAAAATGGCGATTATTAAGGAAATAAGAGATTTATATCTTGATAAAGCGCAATTTGAGATTGAATTCAAAGAATCTGAACCAAGTTCAAATGGAGTTGATTCTGTAGAATTCCTTATTTCTATGAATCCAGGTGAAAATCTCAAACCATTAATAAAAGTTGCGAGTGGTGGTGAATTATCACGACTAATGTTAGGAATGAAAGTTATCTTCAATAAACTTCAAAAGATTGAGACAGTTATTTTTGATGAAATTGATTCTGGAGTATCTGGAAGAGTCGCTACTGCGATCGGTCAAAAGATGTCTAATCTTTCAAAGTCTGCACAAGTATTTTCTGTAACGCATCTTGGACAGGTAGCCGCATGTTCACATTCTCACTATTATGTTTCAAAGAAACAATTAAAAGATATCACTGAAACGAATATCGTAGAGTTAGATAAACAAGGTAGAATTAATGAGTTATCTATGATTTCAAGTGGTACATTGAATCCTGCATCCATTAAAGCCGCAGAGGAGTTATTTGAAGCAAACCAAGCTTTAATAAATGCACTATGAACTGGGAAGATGCAATAAAGAATTACAACTCACATATTAAGTATGTCGATCGTAAAGCAAATCAAACGATTGAGAACTATTTAAATGACTTAAAGCATTATCAGAATTATTTTATTGAAAAGAAGGTTGAACTCGATGAGATTGATACTAAAATGATCAATCAGTATCTTCAAGAACTTAATGATCGTTGTTCAAACGCAACTGTACTTAGAGCAAAAACGAGTATTATATCGTTTCATAAATTTCTAAGTCAGTATTATAAATTAAAAGTTAATCCGGCTTCTTCTATACAAAAAATTAAAAAGATTCAACGACTTCCTAAGACAATAAATCTAAATGCAATAAATATAATCCTTGAAGAGAATCATTCTGAGCATGAGAAATTTCATATTGCGATGTTTGATGTATTATATTCTTGTGGACTTAGAGTTTCTGAATTAGTTAATCTTAATTTAAACCAATTATTTCTGGAACAAGGTTATATTAGAGTTATTGGAAAAGGGGATAAAGAACGTGTTATTCCGATGGCTGACGTGACTCGACGTAATCTTAAGAGTTACATTGATAAAGAACGTTTCCTATGGCTAAAAAACAAATCAAATATTGTGTTTATTAAACCGGATGGCAAACCGATTAATCGACAGTATGTTTATACAAGTTTAAAACAGAGATGTAAGAGATTAGGCTTAGATATTGATATATCCCCTCATAAATTACGACATAGTTTTGCGACATCTTTACTAAATGGTGGGGCAGATTTAAGAATCGTTCAAGAATTATTGGGACACAGTGATATATCCACCACACAGATATATACTCATGTAGAAGGCAAACGAATGCATGAGGCATATAATAAATTTCATCCAATGAACAAAGATAGAGGTAAAGAAAAATGAAAAAGTACAATCGAATTATTACAATCGTATTAGACAGTTTAGGTGTTGGGGCTGCACTTGATGCAGAAAAATATGGAGATGTTGGATCAGATACATTAGGCCACATTGCAGAAGCAAATAATGGTTTGAATATTCCGTATTTACGTCAATTAGGGCTCGCAAACTTACATTCATTAAAGAATGTTGAACCTATTAGTGAACCTAAAGCATACTATACAAAATTAAGTGAATTAAGCTTAGGTAAAGACACAATGACAGGTCACTGGGAACTCATGGGTCTATATATTGATAAACCATTCCAAACATTTACAGACACAGGCTTTCCAGATGATTTAATTCAAGCATTAAAAGAGAAAACTGGCCATGATATTATTGGTAATAAATCTGCTAGTGGTACAGAAATTCTTGATGAATTAGGTGAAGAGCATATGAGAACAGGAGCCATGATAGTTTATACTTCAGCTGACTCAGTACTTCAAATTGCGGCACATGAAGAAACTTTCGGTTTAGAAGAACTCTATCGTTGTTGCGAAATTGCTCGTGACTTAACGATGGCAGATAAATGGAAAGTAGGGCGTATTATTGCTCGACCATTTGTTGGTGCTAAAAAAGGGGAGTTTAAGCGTACAAGTAACCGTCACGACTATGCACTCAAACCTTTCGGTAGAACTGTTTTAGATGAACTTAAAGATGCTAATTATGATGTAATTAGTGTTGGCAAGATAAATGATATTTTTGATGGAGAAGGGGTTACTAAAGCCATAAAATCCAAGAGCAATTATGATGGTATGGAAAAAACAATTGAACTTGTACAAACTGATTTTAATGGTTTATTGTTTACTAACTTGGTTGATTTTGATGCATTATGGGGTCATCGTAGAGATCCAATTGGTTATGGAAAAGAAATTGAAAACTTTGATGATCAATTAAGAGTATTGTTAAAGAGTTTAAAAGAGGATGATTTGCTTATTCTAACTGCTGACCACGGAAATGATCCAATATTTGCAGGTACTGATCATACACGTGAAGATATTCCTTTAATCTTATACAGTCCAAAACATGTTGGCGCTGGATTACTTCCATCCAATACATTCGCTTCAATTGGTAAAACGATTGCCGATAACTTTGGAGTTAAATTACCTGAATACGGTTATTCATACTTAGAAGATCTAAAATAAACAAAAGAGGCTGTAACGAATAAACAGCTTTGAATAGAAGACAAATGAAA
>CAYWGS010000134.1:0-3334 GCA_964457525.1 uncultured Erysipelotrichaceae bacterium
CCTTACAAATGGCACAAGTCATGCAATTACCTGATTTTAAGTGGAACTTCCGTACTAAATCACGTCAATCCTTTGTGATTGGTCTACTCAATGGTTTGATGCCATGTGGTGCTTTGCAGACTATGCAGATTGTCGCATTATCAACGGGCAATGCATTAACCGGTGCACTCATGATGTTTATCTTTGGACTCGTCACATCGCCTGCTTTAATGGGGATGCAGTGGTTAGGTTTAAGACTATCCAATGTAAAAGCAAAGACCGTAAAACTCGTTAGTTCTATGATTGTATTACTCTTAGGTTTACAAATGATTGTACAATCTCCGATCATTCAAAATACCGTTGACTCGATCTTCAGAGATGTTAAGCAAGCACCGATTGTGGATGGTGTTCAATACGTTAAATTAAGTATTGTGGAAGGTCGTTATGTCTTAGATTACAACACCGTAAAAGAAGATGTCCCTGTAGAATTAAGCTTTGATCATACTCAATTCTTAGGATGTGCAAATCCTATAATTCTAAGTTTCTTAGATAATCAAGTTGTGGATGTCTTACAAGATCCAAAACCAGTTCGATTTATTCCGAATCAAGATGAGTTAAGAATTCACTGTTGGATGGATATGGATACAATAACACTCTATGTAAATAAGTAAAATGCACTGTCAGACAGTGCATTTATTTTATTGCAAGTTGGTTTATTTCATCTTTAGTATACTGAATAGATTTATCGTGATTGAATAAAAGTACCAATCCATCCTTACCATAATATCGTGGAATCAAATGGAAATGAACATGAAATACAGATTGTCCTGCAGCTGAATTCATATTACTTATTAGATTATATCCATCCGGTTTAAGAATCGGTTGATAATGACCTACAAGTTTCTTAGATACCTCATGAATCTGCTTGACAGTATCACTATCACAATCTGAGAAGTTATCATAGTGTTTTTTAGGAATAATTAAAGTATGTCCTTTTGTGACAGGACTAATGTCTAAGAATGCTAATACTTGATCATCTTCGTAGACAACATTGGAAGGAATCTCATGATTCGCAATTTTACAGAATACGCACATCGTTTTTACCTCTTTTTTTCATCATAACATAAAAAGAAAGACTGTGATAACACAGTCTACTTAGTTAAATAGTTTGGATAAGTTTGGATGAATAAATCATATACAGTCTTATCATAAATCGTGAAATTGTATTTTACGAAATAGGATTCTAATGTCTTATCCATAAAATTTGTATCGAGTGCAAAGGATTCAATAATTTCATCCTTTAACTTATTTGTATCTGCATTTGTAACTTGTACAATGAAGTTTGTCGTACCATCGGTTAATACTTCAGATAGCGAAGGTGTAGTTAGGTAGTCATAGAACTCCACAACAACTGTAGGTAATGAACTTGTATTGTTTACGAGTTCTTCATCACCTGGATAGTTAGAAGTTGAATATTGATCTGCCACAACGGAGAAGTCTTCACCTGCTTTGATTTTAGAAAGTGCTTCAGCAGCTAATGTCGCATCAGTGATTTCGATAATACGAATCTTCTTTGGACGGTAACCAGCCGCAATAGAATCGAAGTTTTCAGTTAAGTAAGTTCTAACAAGTTTTTCTTGTTGGAGTGAAGGAAGAATGCCATTGTTATAGTAATCATCTTTATCTTTATATCCATAATATTGTAGATATAAATCTAAGTTTTCCCCAACAGAATCCGCAAATTCTTGAAGCGTTGTATCAGCTTCTGCTTTCAATGCATCATCGACTGGAACTTCTTTATCTAAGATAATACGAGAAGCCATTTGCTTAATAATCGCTGTAGAATCCGTAGCCATCATTTGAGTGTAAACTTCTCCAACGGTAATTGTTTTACCACCGACTTTAATTAAGGCATCTTTAGAATTGGATACATTGGTTGTCTTATTGCCACAACCGACTAAGACTAAGCTTAGACTTAAGATTACGAGTAATTTTTTCATACTTATTCCTCAATTCCCATATACTTGAGTAATTCTGCTTTTAGCTCTTCATTACCCATGAAGTCAACATTTAATTCTTGTGCTTTATCCCAAATAATATTGAGTTCTAAAGTCGTATCATTCGCAAGAATCGCATCATAGAATTCTTGGTATTCTTTCAATGCATCTAATTGAGTTGAATTAACTGTAATTAAGTGATAACCATATTGAGTCTTAACCCAATCACTTGTTTCACCTTCATTAAGCGCTAATGCAGCACTTAAGAACTCAGGTACGAAGCTTGTTTTCGCATCAACATAACCCAATAATCCTTTGTTTGTATTATTGGATGTATCTTCAGAATATTGAGATACCATTTCTTCAAAACTTAATCCACCAGCATAGGCTGCTTTAGCAGCTTCGAAACGAGATGTTTCATCGGCTGTAGGATTATCTGGATCTGCCATCGTAATGAGAACATGACTTACAATACGAGGTTTACTGACTTCCGCAAAGCCTGGATAGATGGTATCCATATTGGTATCAATGTACCCATTCATCAATGCTTGACGCTTGTAAACATATTCGAAGTATGTTGTAAGGTCTTCAATCTTTGAATAACCTAAACTCTTTAATGCTTCAACGATGTATGATTCATATTCAGCACCATAATAACTTTGGAAACTTGCTTTTACATTATCAGCTTCAACTTCTGCTTTAGTTGTAATAACTTCTGTTGTTTCGATAGATGCATCAATAATGGCACGTTCGAAGAACAAGTAAACGGCTTGAACACCATATTGATTGTAAAGTTCTGTATAGAACTCATCGGTTGTAACATCAGTGTCTGCTACACTAAACACTACATCTTTTCCACCCACTGATTTGGATGGTAAGTTATCTTTATTTTGATCATATACATAGTAAATAACGGTCGCGAATAATAATACGGCTACTAAGACAACGAACCATTGTCTTTTAATGACTGCTAGCATTCTAAATCCTCCTGATTAACTTCTTAATTATAGTGTAGTTGTTCATTAAAAGCAATAAATCAAAAAGTGCATACCGCATTATAATACTAAATTCCGTTTTCCTAGGAAAACGGAATTTAGTGTGAGAAGCGTCCGTGTTACGATGAGTGTATTCCCTATTATAGAAAGGAGTGACCCTCATGTCGCACGGAAAACATTTGAATGAAGATCAGAGAAGAATGATTTTGAATTTGCTTTGTAAGAAATCGAAGTTGGTCGAAATCGCCGATTTGCTTGAGATGGATCCTTCCTCCATCTCGAAAGAACTTCAGCGCAATCGTGTTTTAACCAAGAACGGGTTAAAGGACAAAGCCTGTAAGCAAACACTGCGTTTTCCCTATG
>CAYWGS010000135.1:0-3316 GCA_964457525.1 uncultured Erysipelotrichaceae bacterium
CTGTCCATTATCATGTTTACATTGTACCAAAAAGAAAAGGCAATTTCTTGCCTTATTTCTTTTCGTATGTAACACCTTTTGCTTCAAGTTCCGCAATTACAGCTTTGAACTGTGGTAAGTAGGCTTTATTCGCTACTAACATAACATCTAACATTTCTTTTGCTTTTGTTCCAGATGGTACAAGAGGGTTAATAGTAAAGGCTTGTAGCGCTTTTCCATAATCTCCACTTACAGCAGCTTCAATTACAACTTCTTCCATCGCTTTCATACTTTGAACTAAGCCACGAGTTGAAGATGGGAAAGATCCCCAGTTAACAGGTTCTGCACCATGGGATGTAATTTCAGCAGAAACTTCAACGACACAATCGTATGGTAAATCAGCGATAGCACCATTGTTTTGAGTACTTACAACCATGCGAGTTTTCTTGTTGTTATGGATGGACGCGATGAGTTCACAAGCCGCATCAGAGTAGTGTGTTCCACCACGCTTAGTCAATTGTTCAGGCTTATAGTCTAGTTTAGGATCTTTGTATAGTTCAAACAATTCGGCTTCTGTACGTTTAACAACTTCAGCACGTGTTTCACCTTTTGCGAACTCTTCTAATTCATGTTTTAACATGTCATCACTAACATAGTAATAACGGTGATAAGGACATGGTAATAAACCACTGTCTTTAACTTGTTCATAATTAAAATTAAAGTTCTTGATATTACGTACACCTAATCCTTCTAGTCCTTTTGACTCAGGGTGATAGAGTGTATCTAAAATCTTATGAGTAACTTCATTTCCGTTCTTATCCCATACACGGTGCCAGTGGAAATGATTTAATCCAGCAAACTTTGTATAGAGTTCACCTTCATAATTGTCTGCTTTCATAGCAGCAGCACACATTTTTTCCATCATGATAGGAACATTACATAAACCGATTGTGCGTTTCCATCCACCGACTTTAATCGCAGCTTCTGTTACGATACCACTTGGGTTTGTAAAGTTCGCAAGCCATGCGTTTGGGCATAGTTCTTTCATGTCTTTAATGATGTCTAGGATAACTGGAATCGTACGGAATGCTTTCATCATACCTCCAGCTCCATTGGTTTCTTGACCAATATATCCAAAGCTTAATGGAATTCTTTCATCACGAATACGTGCATCTAATAAACCAACACGGAATTGAGTTGTGACAAAGTCCGCATCTTTTAAAGCTTCTCTACGGTTTAGAGTAAGATTTACTTTCCAATCCAAACCAGCAGCTTTAACCATACGTTGAGCCATTGCCCCAACGATCTCAAGTTTTTCTTTACCTTCTTCAACGTCTACTAACCAAATTTCTTTAATCGGCAATAAGTCTTTTCTTAGAATAAATCCTTCAATAAGTTCTGGGGTATAACTACTACCGCCACCAATCGTAACAATTTTCATGTGTGACCTCCGCTTTCGCTATCATTATGCTCAAAAATAAAAGTGCTTTCAAGCACTTTAGTTAAATAGAAGTAATGTTCCAAATATAGATATTAATAGAACATAATAATGAAACACTATTTCACATCAAGAATCATTAAATCGTTATCATAATATTGACCACGAATAAACATACTATTCGGAATGGTTGTATTCTTTCTAAATCCTACCGATTTATAAAGATGGATTGCCACATGATTATCACTACGAACTTCAAGATGTACCGACTTTGTATCCGGTGCTTGTTTCGCAAATTCTATCAAGGTCCACATCATTCGTTTCCCTATCCCTTGATTCCAATGTGATTTAAGCACAGAAATACCTAAGACAGATATATGTTTAGTACGTTCTCGTTTAGATGCGAATAGATTTCCTATGCTTACGATCTTATTTCCGTCTATTGCGAGGACCATTGTACTGTTCAGATTCTCTTCAAGTCCTTGAATAACATTTACTTCATCTTCTACTGTATAACCTATTCCCTCTTCACCAAAGGTAAGGTTATCACTTTCTTTTCCTATATGATTTAAATAATCCATTATTGCAGGAACATCTGATACTAATGCTTTTCTTATTACGATATTTTCCATGATTTAACCCTATCAAAAAAAAGCGATTGAATCAATCGCTATTTCTTATCGTCTTCAGTTAATCCTTTAAAGGATGCGACAAGTCCTGCTAAGTTTTGAATTTCAGAAGGAACAATAATCTTGGTCGCATTGCCATTCGCTACCTTTTCAAGTGATTCTAAACTCTTAAGAGTTAAGTATGCTTGTTCAGGTTTCGCTTTATTAATAATTTCAACACCATAAGCTTGTGCTTGATAAACACGTTCTAATGCTTGTGCTTGACCTTCAGCTTCAGTAATCATTGATTCTTTTTTCGCTGAAGCACGTAAGATAACTGCTTCTTTTTCCCCTTCAGCCTTAAGGATAGCAGCACGCTTTTCCCCTTCAGCTGTTAAGATAACAGAACGTCGTTCACGTTCAGCACGCATTTGTTTTTCCATTGCTTCTTGAATATCTTTTGGAGGAAGAATGTTCTTAACTTCAACACGATTAACCTTTATACCCCAAGGATCGGTTGCTTCATCTAAGATAACACGCATTTTTGTATTGATAATTTCACGAGATGTCAAAGTATCATCTAATTCTAAATCCCCGATAATATTACGAAGCGTTGTAGCACTTAGATTTTCAATTGCTTGTATAGGACGAACAACCCCATACACATAAAGTTTAGGATCTAAGATTTGAAAGTAAACAACGGTATCAATCATCATTGTTACGTTATCTTTTGTGATAACAGGTTGTGGTGCAAAATCGTAGACTTGTTCTTTCAATGAAACATGTCCAGCAACACGGTCAATGATTGGAATAACGAAATGTAGACCTTTTTCAAGCGTTCTGTGGTACGCACCTAAGCGTTCTACAACATATGCATTAGATTGTGGAATAATACGAACTGTGTACGTAATCAATGTAATTACGACAATAAAAGCAAAGAAACTAGTTAAAATAGGGAGAATAATTTCCATAATGATCCTTTCTATAAAACTTGTTTAACAACAAGTTTGGCACCTTCTAAACCAACAACTTCAATCAAAATACCTTTTTCAATATTCCCATGATTAACATCTCTTACAGACCAACGAATTCCTTCAAGAGTAATCGCACCCCATTTATCTGAGAACACATCTTCTGTGATTCGTGTTTGAACTCCAATGAAACGATCCGCATTGGTTCGTATTGGTTTATGTTTCAAATACTTGAGTACAAAAGGTCTAACCCCAATAAACGAAATAATTGACATAATAATAAATACGATTATTTCAATGAATAGTCCTAGGTTCAATAA
>CAYWGS010000136.1:0-3314 GCA_964457525.1 uncultured Erysipelotrichaceae bacterium
ATAATAATGGTAAAGTTGGTATTATGGGTCAAAATGGCACACCACTTGAAACTGCAATGCCTGAATATCTTAAAGATGGATCTGTTCAACTCGTTGATTTAACAGTCACATTACGTACTGCGGCTGGTATTGATAAGAATGGTAAACTCTATGTTTGGGGTGAAAACTTCAATGAATTATTAGAGCTACCTGAAGGTATCGAAAACGCAAAAATTACTCAAGTTGTGGCGGGTCGTGCACACTTCATGGCATTAGATGAAAATGGTAAACTCTATGCTTGGGGTAGTAATAAGTACAAACAAGCTACAATTCCTTCTGACTTACAAAATGAAAAAGTTCGTTACATATCTGCTGGATTCTATCAAAGTTATGCTGTAACAGAATCTGGTAAAGTTTATGGATGGGGAAATAATGGATTCTTATTAGGTAGTGATGAGTTTGGTCGTGACTTAGCACTTCGTTTGCTTCACGGTGGACGTGTTTCTATGACAGTTGGTGCAGTTGCGGTATTAATCTCAACCATTATTGGCTTAATTATTGGTTTAATTTCTGGTTTCTATGGTAAATGGGTGGATAACCTACTTATGCGTTTTGCAGAAGTTGTAAGCTCATTCCCATTCTTACCTTTAGCAATCACTTTATCATCATTCTTACAGGGTTATTTAACTCAAACTCAGAAATTGATGATGATTATGATTATCCTAGGGCTCATTTCATGGCCTGGATTAGCACGACTCATTCGCGGTCAAATCTTGGCTGAAAGAGAGAAAGACTTCGTTCTTGCGGCAAGAGCATTAGGTATTAAATCAAATGTTATTATCTTACGTCATATTCTTCCAAATATTATCAACATTGTTATCGTAAGTATGACTCTAAGTTATGCTGGTAGCTTATTAACTGAAGCAGGATTATCCTTCTTGGGATTCGGGGTTGTTCCTCCATCACCATCATGGGGTAATATGCTAAACGGTGCTCAACAATCATCTGTTATTCAATTATACTGGTGGCGTTGGATTTTACCGGCTGTGTGTGTATTGATTGCGGCATTAAGTGTAAATATCGTTGGTGATGGTTTACGTGATGCGATGGATCCAAAGGCGAACGAAAAATAGGAGGTATCAAATGTCATTATTAGAAATTAAAAACTTACACACCTATTTTGAAACTCGTCGTGGATTAATCAAGGCGGTTTATGGTGTTACTTTAAAAGTTGAAAAGGGTAGAACCTTAGGTATTGTTGGTGAATCTGGTAGTGGAAAGAGTCAAACAGCGATGAGTATTCTTCGCTTGTTTGAACACAACCAAAAGATTTTTGAAGGTGAAATTTTATTTGAAGGTAAGGACTTAGCGAAACTTACAGAAGCTGAACTTAGAACAATCCGTGGTAACGATGTTTCCATGATTTTCCAAGAGCCTATGACAAGTTTAAATCCAGTGTTTACTGTTACTCGCCAAATTAGTGAAGTTTTAATGCTTCACCAAAAATTAACAAAAGAAGAAGCCGCAAAACGTACTGTTGAAATGTTAGCTTCTGTAAAGATTCCTAATCCTGAAGAAGTTGCGAAGATGTATCCATTCCAACTTTCTGGTGGTATGAATCAACGTGTAATGATCGCGATGGCTCTTGCATGTCAACCAAAATTACTGATTGCGGATGAACCTACAACAGCTCTAGATGTTACAATCCAAGCTCAAATTCTTCATTTAATGAATGAATTAAAACGTGAGAATGATACATCCATCTTATTTATTACCCATGACTTAGGTGTTATTAACCAAATGGCGGATGATGTTGCGGTTATGTATTGTGGTCAAGTTGTTGAGACTGCACCTGTTGATTATATCTTCCAAAACAAATCGATTTATATGCATCCTTATACAGAAGGCTTACTCAATTCTATTCCAAGTTTAACGAGTGAGAAATCTGAGAAACTTGATGTTATTCCTGGTTCCGTTCCTCATCCACTCGATTTACCAAAAGGTTGTAAGTTTGCGCCTCGATGCAAATACGCAACGGATAAGTGTAGAAATGAAGAGCCACCTCTAGTTCAGGTTGAAGCAAACCAAACTGTGCGTTGCTTCTATCCTAAGAAAGGAGCTCACCATGAGTGAAAATAATAAAGTTCTCTTAAGTATTCAAGAACTTAAAGAGTATTTCCCATTAAAAAAGAAAAGTGTCTTCCAAAAGGAAGTCTTACATGTTAAAGCAGTTGATGGTGTTTCTGTCGATATCTTAGAAGGCGAAACCCTCGGTTTAGTAGGTGAATCTGGATGTGGTAAATCCACATTCGGTCGTACTATTTTACAATTGTACGAACCAACAGAAGGTAAGGTTGTCTATTATGGTCGTCAAGAAGAAGGCGAAAGCTTAGCGGATCTTAAGAAAGAAGACATGCGTCATTTACGTAGAGATCTTCAAATTATCTTCCAAGACCCTTATTCATCTCTTAACCCACGTTTAACTGTCGGTCAGATTATTGGTGAAGGCTTATTAGCTCACGGAATATTCAAGAATGAAAAGGATCCTAATTACACTGATTACATTACCAAAATAATGGAACAGTGTGGATTAGCACCCTATTTTATACATCGTTATCCTCACCAATTCTCAGGTGGACAAAGACAAAGAATTGGTATTGCACGTGCTCTTGCTTTAAATCCAAAATTTATTGTATGTGATGAAGCGGTTAGTGCACTTGACGTATCCATTCAATCTCAAATCATTAACTTATTAATTGATTTGAAGAAACAAAATAAGCTCACATATCTATTTATTACCCATGACCTCAGTGTCGTTAAGTTTATTTCTGATCGTATTGGTGTTATGTATTTAGGTAATTTAGTTGAACTTGCGCCAGCAAATCGTATCTTTGATAATCCACTTCATCCATATACTCAAGCTCTGTTAGAAGCAATTCCAAGAACGGATGTTGCATCAAATCAGAAACTAAGTATTTTAGATGGAGATATTCCTTCACCAATCAACCCACCAAAAGGTTGTAAGTTCCACACACGTTGTAAATATGCGACTGAGAAGTGTAGAACAGTTGTTCCTAAGTGGGAAGAAATTGAAGAAGGACATTTCGTTGCTTGTCACTTAAGGAGTGAAGAGGGTGTTTAATCGCCGTCTTAAGAAATATACCAAAGAAGAAATTGCTGGCTATGAAGAGAAGTTAAAGAATACTCAATTTGAAAAAGGTGATGTTACTGCAATGATTATTGCGGCAATGATTACTTTTGTCCCTATGATGTTGGTTGTTTTAGGGGTTATGGTATTCGTTATTTGGTTGTTTTTCTTACGTTAATGCTTAAAG
>CAYWGS010000137.1:0-3272 GCA_964457525.1 uncultured Erysipelotrichaceae bacterium
AACCTAAATAATCGTTTATTTGTTGCATTGTATTTAGACTTTCTAAGGTTTAAAATAAACCTAAGAGTATAACAATTCATAAAATAGATTAATATGTATTGTAATGATTGATAAGGGGGTGAAATATATTAAGACTTTTCAAGTAACATCAATGACTCGAGTCGGAAAAAGAAGTAATTCCGTTATTTCAGTTGCGACTGTCGAAGATTTGAAGAAAACAATGAAAGAAAAGGATTTGTATCTTATTGACTATAAAGAGATAAATCCAAAGGAGGTATTGGGTAAGAAACTCAATACAAAGAGTTTAGTTGTTTTTTCGCGCCAATTATCAACAATGATTGCGGCGGGTATACCTATCATTCAAGCCTTAGATATGCTTCAAAGTAAAGCCGATAACAAACGTTCAAAGGATATATTTAGAAGTATTTTTGAGAATGTTCAAAAGGGTAACTCCTTGTCTGATTCGATGATTGCTCAAAGAGGTGCTTTTCCTGATCTTTTGACAAACATGGTTAAAGCTGGGGAAATCGGTGGTACACTTGATCAATCTTTGGCAAGAATGTCAGCCCATTATGAGAAGGAAGCAAAATTAGCAAGTAAAATTAGATCAGCCAGTATATATCCAGCAATTCTTGCGGTTATTTCTGTGGTGGTTGTTTTATTACTTGTTACATTTGTACTGCCAACCATTACATCGATGTTTGATGAAAGCTTAATGCCTGCATCCACGAAGTTTATTCTAGGGATAAGTAATTTTATTTTAGATAACTGGATTGCGTTGATTGTTGGACTCGTTATATTTGTTTTTTCCGCAAGACTACTCATGAGAGTTAAATCGATTCGTATCGAAGTAGATCGACTAAAATTGAGATTACCGGTTTTTGGGAAGTTAAATCGTACTGTATATTCCGCTCGTTGTGCTCGTGCGTTCGCATCCCTTTATTCAAGTGGTGTCCAAACGCTTGATATGATTGAAACAACTGGTAGAGTTCTAAATAATACTTACTTAGAAGAGAAGTTTGTGAGTGTTCTTGAAGGTGTTAGTCGTGGTGATTTGATTTCACAAGCAATTGAAAGAACAGAAGAGTTTGATAAAATGCTTAGTTCTATGATTTTTATTGGAGAAGAATCTGGTTCTCTTGGGGATATATTATCAAGTACTGCAGATTATTTTGATAACGAAGCAGACGCCGCATTACAAAGAATGGTTGCGATGATTGAACCTATAATGATCGTAATTTTAGGTGTTGTTATTGGTTTTATTGTCATATCAATCATGCAGCCAATATTTACTATGTATGGTTCGGTAGGGTAAAAGGGAGGTATCGTTATGCCAATCGTGTTTGAGTTTAGGAATGACATCGTGAATATTATTGAAGCTCGTGGCAAAAATAGTATCTACGATGTTAAAAAAGCTTGTTCAATCGCTATTCCGGAAGAATGGATGGATTCACAAGGTATTAAAGTAATGGATGACTTATACCTTCTTTTGAGTTCTACAATGGATATGGAAAAATTCAAAATGAAGGATGCGGTTATTTGTGTGAACAATCCATCAGTGATTTATCGAGAAATCATTGTTCCTAATATTGACAAGAAAAGAATGGCTTTAGTTGTTCGTAGTGAAATGATGGATGTTTTAAATTTAACGCCTGACTATATCATGGATTATATTGTGATTGAAGAATTTGATGCTGAAGATGGAACTAAGATGTCTCGTTTATTAGCTGTTGCTAGCTTATCTTCTGCCATTGAGTCTTATATTGAGTTGATGAAGAAGCTAAAATTAAAATTGACAACTATTGATACTTCTACGAATGCAATTATAAAACTTGTGGATGCGAGTCCTAACTTAAAATCAAGTGATCAATTGATCCTAGTTGATTGTGGGAAGAAACATTTAAGACTTTACTTGTTTGAATCAGGTAAATACATTCTTACAAGAAATGCAAAGATAGCGCCAATGAATGATGTGACAGATGAAGAGGCAATCAATATTATAGAAGACAATATCAATAAAATGATTCAGTTCTCTTTTACCCGTGAAAATAAATCGGGTGATAAGAAGATAGTTTTAGCTGGAAGAGATATCATTCTAGAAGAATTAAAAACAAAGGTATTAGAAGACTTGCTTGTTCCGTGCGAGGTTTTATCTAAGCCTAATTTTATTTATTCTGATCTAGAGTTTGAAACCTGTTATATTAATGCATACAGTGCATTATTGAGGAAGTGAAACTATGAACAAAAATGATATGAACTTATTATTAAGGTATCGTGAAATTCATAAAGAACGATCCACACAAAGCTCTCCTACCAGAATTTACATTGCTGTTATTGCGGTTGTTTCACTTTTATTAAGTGCATTTGCGTTAAGGCTTTGGCTTGATCGTTTGTCACTTGAAAATGATGTTAATGAACTTGATGCATATGTTAACAGTGTTGAAGTTATTAATAAACTTAAAGAAGTTGAGCAATTAAAAATCAATAATGAATCGCTTGATTCTTTAATTGAACAAACCAAGGGTATTAATGCAGTATTTGCTTCAGCTGTACGATTTGATTCTGAAGCATTGCATGTTATACAGGGAGCTCGTTATAAAGAAATAATTTTCGATAATATTAGTTACGCGAATGGAATCATATATGTAGATATTGCTGCTCCAAAGGCGTCCGATGCATCGAACTATGTTCTTCGTTTAGAACGCGAAAACTATTTTAAAGATGTTAGTTACTCTGGGTACACGTTTCATGAAGAAGATAAACTCTATCGTACAACAATTATGTGTACAATGTTTGGAGGTAACTTAGAATGACAATGACTAAACGAGAAAAGTTCTTAGTATTTTTAATGATTTTGGTTGGCGTTGTGGTGTTCATGATTACGATTGTAATACTACCTATGCAAAATAAGATCAATGAATTAGAACTTCAAAAAATAGATTTAGAAAATCAAAAACTTGTAATAGACACTACTTTACCTCAATTACCTGCTTTAAGAACCAGTCAAGAAAACAAATTAAAAGAAGCGAATGATGAACTAGCTAAGATAGAAAGCCCAATCACCGCTGCTGAATTTGAACGATGGATGTTACCACTTACGACGAAGTATGATATGCGTGTAACAGAAGTAACAATTAGTGATAGTATGGTTGCTGAACCAGATGGACAAGTTGTTTTAGTTAATGAACCAATTTATGGTTTGAAAACACTTATACAAGGGTTCTCTGGTGAAATGGATGAAGTGGATACAGCTCCAACCTCATCTTCTACAC
>CAYWGS010000138.1:0-576 GCA_964457525.1 uncultured Erysipelotrichaceae bacterium
GAACCAACGACCTCACCCTTATCAGGGGTGCGCTCTAACCACCTGAGCTACAGGCCCATTCCACAATCGATGCCATATAAATATAACAAAACTTAATAGGTCTGTCAATACAATTTGTAAAGGAAAATTAAGTATTTTTTAGATTAAATAATTTACGAATTAAGTTCAATAAAAGTAACTTACTAAATCAAATTCTATCTACTTTCTTAGCATATAGATAAAACAAACTATACTGTAATTCTTTATCATCACTACGCTTATTATCCCTTAACGCTGTTTCAAGCTCGATACAAGCAAATCCATGTGATTCTACTAATGATTTAAACTGATTGCGTTCAAAGCCGTTATGCCCTTTAAAATCAAGCTCATCACGATGAAATGATCCATCATCTAAATCCAGATCTACAATCAGTAATTTACCATCTACTTTCAATATTCTATAGATATCATCCAATGTTTCATCAAGATTCATAATATGATGAAATACCATTGAACTAACAACACAATCAAAATGATTGTTATATGATTCTAAAGAGTTTGTACTAAGTATTTTATTAGAATCAATTTTAGAATTAA
>CAYWGS010000138.1:586-3252 GCA_964457525.1 uncultured Erysipelotrichaceae bacterium
AACAGTTCCAACCCCTTGTGAGAGATTGAAAGATATCAAACCAGTTCCACACCCATAATCAAGTAGAACCTCATCTCCTGTGAATTCTAATTTCTCTCTAATAAGCGCAGAAATCTGTTTTGCGCGTTGTTTTCTTCGATCAGTATCCCAATGATTCGCTTGTGCATTAAAGTCCATAAATCACCTTTTATGAGATTATACAATTAATACACAGATAAAACAAAAGAACTCCCATAAGGAAGTTCTTGAGTAATTGATAATTGTATCGATTAACGTTTTGAGAACTGTGGAGCTCTTCTTGCGCCTTTTAAACCGTATTTCTTACGTTCTTTAGCACGTGGATCACGTGTAACGAAACCAGCAGCTTTTAAAGCTGGACGGTAATCAGCAGAAACTTCCATAAGTGCTCTAGTAATACCATGACGCATAGCACCGGATTGACCAGTGTATCCACCACCTTGAACATTGATTTTAACATCAAATGTTGAAAGTGTTTCAGTTAATACTAATGGTGAGCGAACAATCATTCTTAATGTTTCAAGTGGTAGGTATTCGTCCAAAGTCTTATCATTTACTAAAATGATACCTGTACCTGGAGTTAAATATACACGAGCCACAGATGACTTACGACGTCCTGTACCTAAATAAGTAACGACGGCTTTCTTTTTCTTAGCGACCATGTTTCCTCCTAACCCTTAATTTTTAATTCTTTTGGCTGTTGAGCCGCGTGTGGGTGATCAGCACCCTTGTAAACAAATACATGTTTACGTTGTTTGTTACCCAAACGTGTATGAGGTAACATGCCGTGAACAGCTTTTTCTACCCATTCAACAGTATAGTTTTGACGCATAACTCTGGTAGAACGTACGCGTAATCCACCTGCATATTGTGAATGACTATAGTAATTTTTCTTTTCGTCTTGATCTCCGGTGACGACAATTTTGTCCGCATTAATAATGATTACAAAATCTCCCGTGTCAACGTTAGGCGTGTAAGTAGGTAAGTGTTTACCTCTTAATACTGTCGCAACTTCTGATGCTAAGCGACCTAATGTTAAACCTGTTCCATCAACGATATACCATTGACGAACGACTTCATTTGGTTTTGCCATGGTTGTCTGGCGCATAATGAATTTCCTCCTAACCAATTGTAGTTTCCGGGGCTACATTGGCATAAAGTGCCGATTGTTATTATAGTCTTAAACCTATCAAGTGTCAAGGTATTTCCCTTGATAAGTATGTAATTGCCCGAAACTCTTAATAAGACCCTAAATAAGCTACTTAATATAGAAACCAACTAACAATAAATCCTTATCAAAACTGAGTGTATACGTTGTTTTACCCTTATCATGTGAACAAGAAAGTATGACAACTGCATACAATTCTGAAGTATTTGGATCTTTTGTTTCTGTAATCGCTATTTGTGTAATTTCTTTAAAGGAACCGACTTGATCAAACTTGGATTGAATGATTGTTTTTAGATCTTCTAGAGGAATCATTGCTTGTACATCTGCTCTAAATAGAGTATAAACTTCATCTACTTTAGAATCATTTAGAAGACTTACAACTTCTTCAGCTCTTAAGTTTAATGTATCTTCTTCAAATCCTTCTGGAATCTTGTTTGCACTACAAGCACTGAGCAATAGAACACTAATTAACAGTAGTAATCGTTTCATTTTCCATTCTCCTTTGAGATTGAATATACTGTATCATTCCAAATGCACATAACGCCAATAAACCCTCAATAATCCAATAATTAACTTGATTCATCATCAATAAAACAGATCCAAAGTTTACAAGTGTATGTAACATAATCGATAACACTAGATGATATTTCTTAGATTTAAATACCATTTGATAGACCAAGACAGAGAATCCAAGATGTAAGATCATTGCGCTGAGTCTTTCGATTCCTCCCAACAATGTACTTTGAACGTCCATTGTGTTTGGATCAATCATGAGTATGGTCAGTCCAACGAATAGAATTGCCTCTATTCCACCATGTCCTAATCCAAAAGCAAGCGCTTGTTTAAGGTTCATTGTCTTTAGAAGATATTTCATCATGATATATCTTCCGATTTCTTCAAATAAACCTGCTGATACAGATAATAGAAATACATATACGATTGGAAATTGATAGGTGAATCGTATAAAGTCTACATTTGTTGATAGAACATTCTGTATGATATAGATTCTTGAGAATACCTGAAATAACAAGAAAGTCAAAACACCAACAATAATTGGTTTTATATAGGTCTTAGATTTAATACTGACTAACATACTTAATAATATTGGTAGAATCAGTGAGATAAACAATGCGACTCCATAAGCAATATAGTTCATTGTTATTACCCAGGAAAACTTAACGAATTGGAATATTTAAACCATCCATGATTTGAACTCCAATAGACGTTAGAAAGTCTTCTGCTTTCTTAATCGATTCCATGTCTAATAAATCTTGTGGTGAATGAGCATCAACCCCAATAATGACATTTGCTTTTAACTCAGCTACGATCATCCAAAACTTATCATAGGGATAGGTATATTCTAGATGACTGAAGTTGCGTAGTCCCCCTAAGTTATATTCTAGTATAACATTCATTTCTTTGGCACAAAGAATAATCTCACGACACATCTCTTCTACCTCTTGATTCCAATCATTAATGG
>CAYWGS010000139.1:0-3236 GCA_964457525.1 uncultured Erysipelotrichaceae bacterium
GTTAAAATTTAACTGTAATTTAATATTACAGGAGGACAATGAATGAAGAAGATTTTTAGTCTATTATTGATTTCTCTCATGTTCTTTGGTGGCTTGGTCGCATGTACTGCAGAACCAGAAGTTACTGAAGATACCGTCATTGAAGACTTAGTTGTATTATTCGTGCCTAGTCGTGATGCTGGATTAATTCTAGAAGCGACAGAACCTCTTAAACAGCTTTTGATTGATACCCTTGGTGAAAAGGGCTATACAGTTGAAAATGTTACAATCGAAGTTTCGACTGATTATAATGCGGCTGGTGAAGCATTAGCTGCTGGTACTGCTCATATTGGTTTCTTACCTGGTGGTACCTATGTTGCATATTCTGGTGATGGTGTTGAAGTTGTTTTAGCCGCTACGCGTGCTGGTCTAAATAAAGACAGCGTTAATGCGAAAGACTGGAATGATGATCAACCTACACTAGGCGATTCTAATAATCAAGTTACGTATTATCGTTCTTTAATTTATGCTGGTCCAAGTGAATATGGCCGTATGTTAGCTGAAAAAGTTAACGCTGGTACAGCTTTAACTTGGGATGATGTCAATGGTGCTCAATGGTGTGTATCCTCAAGTGCTACTTCATCTGCTGGTTATGTTTACCCTACAATGTGGTTGCTTGAAAACTTCGATAAGAAGATTTCTGATTTAGAAAAAGCTCCTCTACCTGGTAGTTACAGTGATATCGCGTTGAACCTTGCTCAAGGTACTTGTGATGTTGGTGTTGGCTATGCGGATATTCGTAGAGATTATGAACCAAAATGGATGACTGAATGGAAACGTACAGAGTCTATTTGGGCTGAAACAGATGTTATTGGTGTTACTGAACCGATCTTCAATGATACGATTTCAGTAAGTACTGTTAATCCTGAAATGAGTGAAGGCTTCAAGAAAGCGATTCAAGAAGCATTCATTGAAATTGCTAAGACTGAAGCTGGCGCTGAAGCAATCAAGATTTATAACCATGAAGGTTATGAAGTTGTGACAGATGCAGATTACGACGGTGCTCGTAGAGCTGCTGAAGTTGCTAAAGGATAATTAGCTTAATGAGCGAGGCTAAGCCCTCGCTCCTTTTTTTATTCTAAAGGGGAGTTCAAAACTATGATTCAGTTTCAAAATGTGGTTAAAACCTATCCAAATGGTGTTAAAGCTTTAAAGGGCATTAATTTAGAAATAGAACAAGGTGAGTTTGTCGCAATCATTGGTTTATCGGGTGCGGGGAAATCAACCTTATTGCGTTCGATTAATCAGATGCATACCATTACAGAAGGTAAACTTTTAGTTAATGGGATTGATGTATCGACCTTAAACGGTAAATCATTAAGACGTTTTAGAAGAGATATTGGAATGGTCTTCCAATCCTTTAATTTGGTTAAACGTACATCAGTCATTAAGAATGTCTTAGCAGCTCGTGTTGCGGATATGCCATTATGGATGAGTTTGTTGGGTTTATATACCAAGAAAGATAAGATCATTGCGCTAGAAGCACTTGATCAAGTTGGTATTCTTGAGAAAGCCTATACACGTGCAGACCAACTTTCTGGTGGTCAACAACAACGTGTTGCCTTAGCAAGATGTGTTGCCCAACAACCTAAAATTATCTTGGCGGATGAACCGGTTGCGTCGCTTGACCCAGTCACATCGAATCAAGTTATGAATGACTTTGTTAAAATTAATAAAGCACTTAATATAACTGTTATTGCGAATATGCATCACGTTGATATCGCGTTGAAGTTCGCAAATCGTGTTATTGGAATAAAAGAAGGATTAATTGTTTTTGATGGACCATCAAGCAAAGTCAATAATCAAATCTTAAAAGAAATCTATGGCCGTGAACTAAGTGATGATGAGTTGATGGAGCATTAATATGGATAAGATTAAACAGTTCTTTTTACCTAAACCGATTACATTAGGAAATGGTAAAGTAGTACAACCTAAGATGAGTCCAGCGGTGTATGTAGTACCGATTCTTACTGTTATTACGCTTTATAGTATTAACTTAACTAAGTTCAAGATTGATACTTTATTTAGACGTGGTTATCAATTCTTTGTCATATTGGATGGAATGATACCTCCAAACTTCGCTTATTTTGATAAGGTATGGGGACCATTACTTGCCACGATTATGATGTCTGTTATTGGTACATTAGTTGGATCTCTACTGGCTTTACCTGCAGCTTATTTATCATCTGAAAACATGATGAAGAGTAAGTTGGTGAAGTTTATTACGAAAGCATTCTTTAGTGTAGTTCGTACATTTCCAATTCTAGTATTAGCGTTATTATTCAGAATTATATTTGGAATTGGCGCATTTGCTGGTACAATGGCCATTGGTGTATTTACCTTTACTATTATGACAAAAATGTTTTATGAACTCATTGATACTGCAGATATGGGACCATTTGAAGCGATTATGTCCAGTGGAGCGAGTCGTATACAAGCGTTCTGGTCTGCCATTATGCCTCAATTATGGGGTCAGTATTTCTCACTTATTCTCTATAATTTTGAGATGAATATTCGTAATGCGGCTGTCTTAGGGTATGTCGGTGCTGGGGGTATTGGAATCATCTTAAATGAACGTCTGGGTTGGAGACTTTATCCGGATGTAGGATTAATCCTACTTGTTATGATGGTTACCGTATATTTAATTGAAACATTAAGTAGAACAGTAAGGAAGAATCTATTATGAGTACACAGAACACACGAGTACAGGATCAATTATCTAAACAACCTAAAGTGTTTTGGCGTAATGCTTTAGTCATAGGCATTAGTGCAATCGTTGTTTTCTTCTCACTCGATTACATAGACTATAAAGGTTTAACCGATACGGGTATAGAAATCGCATTCAATATTATTAAGAGTGTATTTACCCCTAATCTTCCATTTCTTTTAGACTTTACAACTAAAACAGGTGTCCCATATTTATTATTAGAAACTGCAGCGATAGCATTTCTAGGAACCATCATGGGATCCATCGTATCGATTCCATTAGCTTTCTTATCTTCTCGTAATATCGTGCCTTCTTGGTTTACCCACATTGGCGTAGCGGTTATTACAGTCATTCGCACATTCCCAGCTGTAGTATATGGTTTAATGTTTATTCGTGTTACAGGTCCTGGTGCATTTACGGGTGTACTTACTCTTGCGATTGCGAGTGTAGGGATGGTATCTAAATTATTCATTGAAACCATTGAAGAACT
>CAYWGS010000140.1:0-3148 GCA_964457525.1 uncultured Erysipelotrichaceae bacterium
GAAAAGAACATTCCTTATATCACTGCTAAGGGCAGTCATTATGGAACACGTCAAGTTGCTAAGATATTTGATTTAGTAAAATAGTAATTATGTGATAGTTTTGTGAAAAGACAAGTTGGAAAACTTGTTTTTTTATGGATTATGGGAAGAAAACGCTATCATATGGAGTGTAAGCGAATACAATTTCACATAATTTACCACATTTTACGCTTGATTTATCATTGTACTATGCTAGAATAAACCTAGAGGCTAAGAGCCTTGGGAAGATTTCACACTGGGCAAGTGAACAAAGCTTCTCTCCATAAATATCCGAAAGGGGAATTACACACACACATGGATGGATTAACACGCTTTTTAGAAGAAAAATTCTTACCTATCGCGGCAACGTTATCCCAAAACCGTTACCTAACATCAATTCGTGATGGTCTAGTACTATCATTGCCAATTATGATCGTTGGTTCTATGGTTATCGTTATCGCTGAATTACCAGTAGATGCTTATCAAAACTTAATGGTTTCTGTTTTCGGTGAAAACTGGAAATGGTGGAACTGGCCAGTAATTAATGCTTCTACAATGGGCTTAGTTGCTATCATTGCTGTTCTTGGGGTTGCTTATGCTCTAGCTAAATCTCATGACAAGACTCCAATGCCTGCAGCTATCATGGCTTTATCTGGTTACTTCATTTTATTACATCAACAAGAAGCTGGCGGTTACGCTACTACTTACTTCGGTGCTCGTGGATTATTCGCAGCAATGGTCGTTGCAGTAGTTACTGCTGAAGTTTACAACTTTGTTATTAATAAAAAATTAGTTATTACTCTTCCTGAACAAGTGCCTCCTGCAATCTCCGCTCAATTTACAGCGTTAGTTCCTGCAGCATTCACTACATTGTTATGGGTAGTTGTACGCTTTATCTTCATGCAAACTGCTTATGTTGACTTCAATACATTTATCTTCAACGTATTACAAGTTCCTCTAACTGCAGTTGGTACTGGTTTACCTGGTACATTCGTTGCTGTATTCTTCAACTCTGCATTCTGGTTCGTTGGTATCCACGGTGCTCAAATCGTTGGTTCCGTTATGAATCCTATCTGGCAAGCTGCTACTCAATCAAACTTAGTTGCTTACCAAGCTGGAACAGAAATTCCTTATATCGTAACTGCAGAATTCATTAATAACTTAGTTTATTTAGGTGGATCTGGTGCAACTCTTGCGTTAGCATTCATCATGGCTTTCTTAGCAAAATCAAAACAAATCCAATACATTGGTCGTTTATCAATTGCTCCTGGTATCTTCAACATTAATGAAACTGTCACATTCGGTTTACCAATTATCATGAACCCAATGATGATGATTCCGTTCTTCGTTGCTCCATTAGCTATCACTGCTATTTCTTACTTAGCAATCGCTTCTGGATTAGTAGGACGTTTACCAGGTTTAGTTGCTCCTTGGACAATGCCGATCGTTCTATCCGGTTTCTATATCGGTGGTGGTGACGTTCGTGTTGTATTACTACAAGTTGTTAACTTCGTCGTTACAGGCTTAATCTACTACCCATTCATTATGACTTGGGATAAGAAGAAATACGCTGAAGAACAAGGCGAATAATCTTAAACAATTAAATCATTGCCCAACTAGAGTTGAGAAATCGACTCTTTTTATTGATTCTTTAACATTTGACGTTGGTAAGTGAAAAACGAAATCAAAGTCACAGAGGACATTCCCCAAAGGGATGTCCTTTTTTATGTAAATCGAGGATTGAAAGAACTACGACCAACTAATAAAATACGAGCTTTAAATTTTTGAAAACTACGATATCCAAAAGCAATGCGTTTAATCGTTTTGATGAGATTGTTCGTTCCTTCTATAATGCCATTTGAGGTATCAAAGCGCAAGGCATTAAGAATGTAGGTTTCATATTCATTCAGTGTTCTAATCGCAGTTTTGAGATAGCTAGATAAATGATCCGTAGGCAGTTTGAGAAGTTGAGCCATGCGCTTAAGGTCTCGTGCATGAATCGCTTCAAGAAAGGCTTGATAACGATAATAACTTTCTTTCAGAATGGGATCGCTTTCGAGTAGGAAATTAACGATATCCAGCTCACGCATTAAGCGATGTTTAAAGTAGAGGCTAGAATGATAATGGGTTGAATCCAAGGTGTCATAGCGCTTAAGTAAGAGTTTCCAGAAGTGTTTAAGTTTCTTATAGTACACGTTATTCGTGTTCATGACTTGAATCCGGGTTTTATTCAAGGCACGACTCAAGTGTTGGACAATGTGGAAGCGATCGCACACGATTTGCGCATTCGGGAAAAGTGTTTTAATGAGGGTCATATAAGGTGTATACATGTCAATGACAATGGTTTTAACACGAGCACGTGCCTTAAATGAGTAGATTCTAAAGAATTTTAGAAGATGATCGAGCTTACGATCCTCAAAAATATTTAAGATTTCACCACTTTCGGCGTTAATGAAGAGAAAGGACATCGCAGCGTCGACCGATTTAACCGAACGAAATTCATCAAAACAGAGATGTTGGGGTAAGAAATTACGATTGGGTTTAAACTGATGAATGGAGTTCTCGATAATACGACTCACGGTACTATGTGAGACGTTATACGTTTCAGCGATATCTTTCTCTGAACATTTCTTACGACCATTGAGAAGGATAGCGCGTCGTGTATTCGTAGAGATTGAACAATTCGGTTGAACTTCAGGTGTTTGCGCAATCCAGGTTTGATGACAGTGGTAACACAAATAGCGCTGTTTCTTTAAATCTAAACGACTCGGATGATGAGAGACATTGGGTATCTTAATATGGACCACTTGAGAACCATGTTTAATAATTTTCCCTTCATTCAGACATCCACATTTTGGACAGATTTGAGGGGGTTCTTCAGTCAAGTGAGCTTTGAATACCGATAATTCTCCTTTTGAATGGCGAATTCGAACACAAAATTCTTCTTCAAAGATGATGCGAGTATCTTTAAGATTTAAACAATTTAAGATAGAATGATGATTGGACATAAGTGATGATTCCTTTCTAGGGTGTGGTAACTTTATGATATCGAATTCCTTCACTTATGTCCCTTTATTTTTAATCAAATTAAAAACGCTGGTTATTCACCAACGCTAAATGTTATAGAACC
>CAYWGS010000141.1:0-3102 GCA_964457525.1 uncultured Erysipelotrichaceae bacterium
GACAATAATTTAATCCTTTTCTACCGAAATCCACCTAAATTTAGTTGGGTGAACCAATCAAGTCATGTTTATATGTTTGATAACCTAAAGGTCTTGGATCAAGATGAAAATCAATATTATAGAAATTATGAAATTCAAATGGGAGTTAATGATGTCATGATTGGTTACTATGATGGGGTACCTTTTGATACTAAATCGGTTAAATTAGATTTTAAACAAGTTAAAGAGTCTTTTAGTCTAATAGTAAATGGTGATGATTATGAGTAAAATAGTGAAAGTAATTCTATATAGTACACTTAGTATTTTGGGTATTGCTTATCTTCTGAGGTCAAATCATTTATTTTTATCACTTGAGTCCTATGCTAAAGCACAAGCAAATACAGAGATGTTCTATGAACCAACAATTGAAGTTGTTAAGTATCATGGCAATGACGCAATTATCTATGTTCAGGAAGATTATTATGTATCTTGTTATTACGGACGAAAGAAATATGGAATTGTGTGGCAGAGTTTCACAGGAATCGGAGTATTTAGAGAAATTGATGATTTGAGTGAAAGTGCAATAAAACAGTATAAACAAGAATGTATCGATATGTATGAACTAAACAATATGGAGAACTGGTAGTTGATTAAACTTATGGTTTAAAGTAGGATTATTGTAGAATCATTCGGGGGAATGTATGGGGCTAATCGATAAACAATTAAACAATAGAACTCAAAAATTTGAGTTTTTATAATGTGGGAAGAGTAATGGATATTAAGGAACTAAAAAAAGAGAATAAGGAACTAAGAAGTAAGCTAAACAAGGATGATAAGAATTTTATAGATGCGGTCTCGTTTTATCTTGATCAATTTCAGTTAAGTTCATTAGAACGTCAAGAGATTATGAATCAAATTTATCGAGATGTGATGAAAAAAATTGAAGTTAATAATAGTTTGTGGTTTATTATCGAAGATCCTGTTAAATATTGTGATCAATTTCTATGGGGCAAAGAGAAGAAAGTTAAGAATATAAAAGAAGAATGGGTTATATTTATCATTCTATTAATTACGATGATTGCGCTTTATATCTTAATGATGAATTTTTCAAATGAAATACCAGTGATAATACAAGATAAGAAGGGGTTTGTTGTGACAACGGGAATGATAATTAATTCAATCTCATTACTCTTATTTTCCTTAGTTCCAATTAAGATGAGAGTTTCTAATCCTTTCAATAAAAATCACTATAGTGTTAAGTTCTTTAGTGCTCAAGCATTAAGTTTATTCTTTGCATTAATGATGGGTGGATTCGCAAAGAATCATATTCTATTTAACATCGATAAACCGATTGTATATGGAATAACATTGATTGGACTAGCGTATTTAACCATCAAGCGAAAACTGATATAAAAAAAACAACCCGATTGGGTTGTTTTAGCGTTTATGACGACTGTAGCCGCTGGAATGACTTCCAGTTTTGCTTGTCTTAGGTTTTGGAGCACGTCCAGTTAATTCAAATGCTTTGATCTTAAAGCCTTTGATGGTTCCTTGGTTTAATGCTTCAATGATTTCACGTACAAATTCTTGTGGAACTTCTACATGGGAGAAACGATCTTGGATACGAATTTTACCAATATCTTTTCCACTGATACCGGATGCTTCTGCGATAGCGGAAACGAGGTGAGCTGCCGCAATACCTTGTCTTGAACCAACATCAAGTTCGATGTGAGTTGTGTTGACTTTTGTTGCACGGCGTTGTTTTTCAACTGGTTTTTGTGCTTCTTGGAAGATATCATCCCCAATGACTTTATATAATAATGCTTCAGACAATTGAATGGGAGATAATCCTTCATCCACTAGTTTTTCAACGAGTGCTTTGATTTCAGCAGGAATATCCGCTTTTAATGTCTTCATAATGTCATGTGTCATGTGCTCGAAGCGAACTGCTTGAATCTCATTGAGAGAAGGCATTTCTTGACGAGTGATGGATGCCTTTGTTAAACGTTCTAACTCAGAGATTACATAACGTTGACGTGGTGTAGTAAGAGTTACGGAGATACCAGATTTACCTGCACGGCCAGTACGACCAATACGGTGAACATAGTATTCAGTTTCTTGAGGAACATCATAGTTGAAGACCATGTCTAAACCTTCAACGTCAATTCCACGTGCTGCGACATCGGTACAGACTAAGTGTTCAATCTTCTTGTTTTTGAACTTAGACATAACCATTGTACGCATTTCTTGTTTCATATCACCATGGATCGCAGCTGTACTATAACCTTTAGAAGCGATGAGGGCACTGAGGTCATCAACCATCTTCTTTGTGTTACAGAAAATCATACTGCTTTCTGGACGATAGTACTCCATCAATTGAACAAGAACTTTTGCCTTGTCGCCTTGATTGACTTCATACACATATTGTTGGACCGTATTAACTGTCATTTCTTTTTGTTTAGTCTTAATGTGTACTGGGTTAGTTTGATAGTTGTTTACAATGTCTAAAATAGGTTTAGGCATTGTTGCAGAGAATAGAAGGGTTTGACGTTCAGTCGGTAAAGACTTAATGATCTCTTCGATTTCTTCTTTAAAGCCCATCTTTAACATTTCGTCCGCTTCGTCAAGGACAAGTGCTTTAAGGGATGAGAACTTTAATGTTCTGCGATTAATGTGATCTTGGATTCTCCCTGGTGTACCGACGATGATATCAGCTCCACCTTTTAAATCTCTGATCTGTGTGGTAATCGGATCTCCTCCGTAAATGGAGACAACCCGTATGCCTTCTTTATATTTTGCAAATTTGCGCATTTCAGCAGTGACTTGCAGTGTAAGTTCTCGGGTTGGTGTCATGATGAGTACTTGTGGTAATCTCTTCTCAAGTACTTCCAATTTCTCTAATAAAGGTAATCCAAAAGCGGCCGTTTTACCGGTTCCAGTCTGTGACTGACCGATAACATCTCTTCCATCCATAACGGCAGGGATGCACTGTTCTTGGACGGGTGTTGCCTCAGTAAAGCCTAATTCTTCAATAGCTCTATTGAGTTCAAACGATAAGTTTAATTCACTAAATTTCATAAATTTCCTAACTGTACTATAAACATACCGGTGCATTATAGCACG
>CAYWGS010000142.1:0-3008 GCA_964457525.1 uncultured Erysipelotrichaceae bacterium
CTATTACACAAAGAAAACATTAATACCTCTTTCTCTAATAAATACTCAAGACATTATGCGCAAGAGAGGATATTATAAAACATTAGTTGATATTGGATTACCACTCCATTATGAAGAGTATCAATCTATGTCAAAAGAAGATTGTATAAAAGAAATCGAAAGTCGGATTAATCAATCTTCGAATTAGTTATTTTTGCTAAGTATAATTTGTTATAATAGAAAAGCTATGTCAAATTTCAACGTTACACTCGATCAATTCTCAGGGCCATTAGATTTAATGCTTCATCTTGTTAAAGATAAGAAATTAGATCTTTTTGATTTGCAAGTTGATGTATTAATCGATCAATACATTTTATTTTTGGATTCAGTAGAGAATAAACTTGATATTGCTACAGAATATCTTTATGAATTAGCGGCATTAGTCGAATATAAGTCAAAGAAATGTTTACCTGTTGATCCTAAACCACTTGAAGTGGGTGATTATGAAGAAGATACTAAGGATCAATTAGTACGTCGTTTGATTGAGTATCAACAATTTAAAGATATAAGTCAAACCTTAAATGAACGTTTTTTACTTCGTCAGAAACAACTCGAGAAACCGATGGAAAAACAAATTCTTGAGATTGCGGAAGATGAAAACATTCGTTTTGTGCATGCGGATCAAAGTGATTTATTAAAAGCGATGCAGAAGTGTCTTTTACGATTTAACTATTCACATCCAAACCAAGTAAGAATTACTAAGACAGAAATGTCGATAGAAGATCGAAGTGAACAAATGATATTAATGATTTCTACGCTTAAGGAACCATTCTTCTTTGAAGACATGATTCAAGACGTAGAAGACCAATCAATCTTAATCGTGACATTCTTAGCGATACTTGAACTTAATCGAAGAGATGTACTTGAATTCTGGGTTGAAAATTCTGAAGTCTATTTTAGAAGGGGGAAAATGTATGGACTTGACGCTTAAAGCAATACTTGAAGGGATCATATTCGTTTTTGGTGAAGAAGGTATTAGTTTAAAACAATTATCTGAAGCACTTTCAATTGAAGAAGAAAGTGTTAGAGAACTTTTAAATGAGATGATGATTGACTATCAGGCTGAAGATAAAGGATTTGAGTTAGTCTGTGTGCACGATTTATATAAGTTTATATCAAAAGCTGAAATTCATGATTATGTTCAAAGAATTATTAGTTTAACCAAATCAAGACAATTATCTCAATCTGCACTTGAGACTTTAGCCATTATTGCATATAAACAACCCATCACTCGAACTGAAATAGAAGAGATACGTGGTGTTGGTTGTGAAATGATGCTTAAGAAATTACAAGCACAAGACTTAGTTCGTGAAGCAGGACGATCTGAATCAGCTGGTAGACCAATATTGTACGAAGTTACGGAAGAATTCTTAGATTTATTTAAACTGATGAGTTTAAACGAATTACCTAATCTTCCATCATATCAAGAGGAAAGTAGCGAAAATCAGCTATTTGAGTAATAAAATGGAACGTTTACAAAAAGTATTAGCGAAAGCTGGAATTGCGTCTAGACGAAAAGCTGAAGATTTAATTCTAGCTGGACGCGTATCAGTCGATGATGAAATAATCACAAGACTTGGATATGTTGTTAAAAAGGGAAGTGTTGTTAAGTTTGATGGTAAGAAAGTTGAAGGAGAAAATAAGGTTTATTATCTCTTACACAAACCAAAGAAAGTAATTTGTTCACTAAAAGATGAACATGATCGTAAAACTGTTGTCGATTTATTTGATAGTAATGAACGGATATTTCCAGTAGGTCGATTAGATTATGACACCAGTGGTGTTTTATTAATGACAAATGATGGTGAATTTGCGAATGAAATGACTCATCCACGTTTTCACTTACCCAAAACATATGAAGTTAAGATTGATGGAGTATTAACAACTCCACAAATTAAATTGCTTGAAAAGGGGATTACTTTAGATGATGGAACAGTAACACTACCTGCAAAGGTTTGGGTTACCAATAAAGATTTTGCAAAGAAAACGACAGAGTTTGAATTAACGATTCAAGAAGGAAAGAATCGTCAGATCAAACGTATGATGGAAGCACTAAACTATAAAGTAACACGCTTACATCGGAGCAAGATGGCGTTTATCGAATGTAAAGATCTAAAAGCAGGAGAGTATCGTCGATTAAAACCATTTGAAGTAAAACAATTACGTGAATTAGCAAGCAATGGAGTTATAAAATAATGCAACAGTTCTTTATTGATAGCACATTAGAAATAAATCAAGAAAAAAAGCTAAAGGATGATATTGCTCATCAGTGCATTCATGTTTTACGCTATCAAGATGGAAAAATGATTCGATGTGTTGATCAAGATGGAAAGCTTGCGTTATGTAAAATTAGATTGAAAAATGAGGAATTGTTTGCGACTCCCATTGAATTTGTCACAAATAATGCCGAAATGAACTGTAAGGTTACTCTTATTCAAGCCCTAATTCGTAAAGAAAAATGGGAATATTGCATCCAAAAAGCTACTGAGTTAGGTGTATATCGAATTGTGCCGATTGAGTTAAAGCGAAATGTGGTGCATTGGGAAAAACAAGAAACGAATCGTAAGCTTGAACGTTATCAAAAGATTATGACAGAAGCTGCTGAGCAATCTCGACGCAATAATATCCCAAAACTTGAGAATATCATTCAATTATCAGATATTGATCAGTATAAATCTGAGATTAATTTTGTTGCGTATGAAGCTGAAGACTCCAGCCATTTACGTGATCATCTTAATCATCCAGAATCCATTACGATTATTTGTGGTCCGGAAGGTGGATTTGAAGAGAGTGAAGTTGAATATCTTGTTAAACATGGATTTATTTCTGTTAGTTTAGGTCATCGTATTTTAAGAGCAGAGACAGCCGGTTTATATATTTTAAGTGGTATAGATTTTATGCTTGAGGGTATTAAAAATGCTTGATATTCTCTACAAAGGTAATAAAATTGATATTTCATCTAACAAACC
>CAYWGS010000143.1:0-2790 GCA_964457525.1 uncultured Erysipelotrichaceae bacterium
GCGATATTTTTTCCAATGTTAATGGATACCGCAGGGAATGCGGGGTCACAAGACTCTGCGATGGTCATTCGTGGATTGGTTGTGGATGATATGGGCGTTAAGGATTTTATTAAGATCTTAATCAAAGAAACACAAGTATCTGTTTTATTAGGGATTGTATTATTTATTATTAATACTTTACGTATCGGTTTCTTTATGCCAAATGTTGGATGGGGAATTGCGATTCTTGTTTCTTTAACGATATTTATTACAATTTTATTAGCCAACTTAGTTGGAGGGTCTTTACCTCTATTAGCGTTAGTATTAAAACAAGATCCTGCATCCATGGCTGCTCCCTTGATTACGACTTTGGTTGATGCTTTATCGTTAACGACGTATTTCTTAATTGCGTCTTATTTCTTGAGATTATGAGGTGAGATATGAAAAAGAAATTACATAAAAAAGTATTTAAAGCATTGATTGAGGGACGTAAGTTTCAAGAAATACGAGATGCCTTCAATTATTACAATATGGTTGATTTAAGCTTGATGGTAGAAGAGTTTAGTGTTGATCAGATATTGATGTTATTTAAAATATTGAAGCGTGAGAAGAGTGCAGAGATGTTTAGTTATCTATCGTATACTAAACAAGAAGAATTAATAAATGCATTTACTTCACTTGAAATTAAGACTGTATTAGAGAATCTTTATTCAGATGATATCATTGACTTCTTAGAAGAATTACCAAGCAATCTTGTTAAGAAGATACTACAATCCGCATCGGATGATCAAAGATCAGAAATAAATCTATTACTCAGTTATCCAGAAGATTCAGCTGGATACATGATGACGACTGACTTTGTGGAACTAAAGTTAAGTGATACAGTTAAGCGTGCAATTACGCGTATTAAGACACAAGGGAAGGTTGCGGAAACCATTACCAACTGTTACATCGTAGATGAGAATCGAACGCTTGTCGGATCTATCCGTTTACGTGAGATTTTATTTGCGGATGAGGATGAAATTATTTCCGAACTCATGGACAGTGATGTTATTTGTGTTATGACAAGTGATGATCGTGAAGAAGTAGCAAATGTGTTTAAGAAGTATGACTTCTCTGTTCTTCCGGTGGTAAATGATGAAAAGAAGTTAATTGGGATTATTACTGCGGATGATATCATCGACGTTCTCTATGAAGAGACTACTGAAGATATTCAAAAGATTGCGGCGATTACTCCGATGGAAGGTTCTTACACTGAAACTAATATTCTTGAAATGGCTAAGTCCCGAGTTTCTTGGTTAATCATCTTGATGGTATCAGCTACCTTTACTGGACTGATTATTCAAGGATATGAACAAACGTTAACCTTAATTCCAGCACTAGCGGCATCTATGCCGATGATTATGAGTACAGCAGGGAATGCAGGCTCACAATCTTCGATTATGGTTATTCGCGGTATATCTGTTGATAACATGAGTATAAAGGATTTATGGTTAGTCATCTGGAAAGAATTAAAGATTGGCTTGGTTATAGGGCTCGTATTATTTGTGGTCAATGTCATTCGTTTATCCATCTTTACACCTGATGTAAGTTTTGCGACAGATCTGGTTATTTCTACTACGGTATTTATTACTATTCTAATGGCTAATATAACTGGAGGACTTTTACCTCTATTCGCATTGATTTTTAAACAAGACCCAGCTGCGATGGCAAGTCCGCTCATCACAACAATCGTGGATGCGCTTGCATTAATTGTATATTTTAAGCTCGCTATGCATTTCTTATCGATTTAGCTGTGGTATAATAGTTTAAACAAGAAATAAAAGGAGAAAATTACTATGTCTACACCTCACAATTCAGCTCAGAAAAATGATATCGCAAAATTAGTCTTAATGCCGGGGGATCCACTTCGTGCTAAGATGATTGCGGAAACATATCTTGAGAATGTGGTTCAATTTAACTCAGTTCGTAACATGTTCGGATATACTGGAACTTATAAAGGTCATCCAGTTTCAGTCATGGGTTCGGGTATGGGTATGCCAAGTATCGGTATTTATTCTTATGAACTTTATGATCAATACGGTGTTGAAACCATCGTTCGTATTGGATCATGTGGATCGTATCGTGAAGATTGTAAAATCTATGATGTTATCTTAGCGGATAGTGCGTATAGTGAATCAACGTATGCAGAAACTGCATTTGGATATAAAGAAAACATTCAATTGCCAAGTCCTGAAGTTAACAAAGAATTAATTGAAGTTGCGAAAGAACTAAATATTCCTATGCATGTTGGACGCATCCATTCTGGAGACGTATTCTATCATGGAGCTGGTTCTGTTCCTTATCAAGAAAAAGTAGCTAAGTATGACTTATTAGCGGCTGAAATGGAATCCTTTGCGTTATTCGCAAATGCTCGTTACTTAGGAAAGAAAGCAGCGTGTTTATTAACTGTTTCTGATTCAATTGTTACACATGAAGCAACAACTGCTGAAGAACGTCAAACTGCATTCACAAAGATGATGGAGATTGCGTTAGGTTTAGCGGTAAAGTAGTATGAAGACAATTCTCTTTATTCGCGAACTGAATACAGAAGAAGCAGCTCAGAAAATTACAGAAGCTTTAGAAGAAACTCGGGTTGATTTCGAAGTAAGATTAAAGGATCGTTGTGTAGCAATAGAGGGAAGAAACGATGTTGTGTATACGGCGAAAGTCGCAATCCGGGAAGCCGGTTTCAATGTAGAATAAATCAGTCGAAATTCGACTGATTTTTTTATTAAAACTACTTGCAAACATCATCCGATTTATGATAGT
>CAYWGS010000144.1:0-2650 GCA_964457525.1 uncultured Erysipelotrichaceae bacterium
GTTTTATTCAATCCTATTCCATAAATAGTGTCGTCCGACCCGGGGCACCATTGATTATCAAAAGAAAGATTCTCACTTGGAGAATCTTTTTGTTTATATGAACGTTTAAGAAGGTGTTATTATCTTATAAGTTATCTACTCATTAATCGTATTTGATTCACTAAAGCATCGATCAATGCCTAAATAAAGTGCATTTGCTAATTTCTCTTGATACTCAGTAGTCGATAATAATTGATCCTCATCAGGATTAGACATAAATCCCATTTCTACAGTCATAATTGGAATCTTTGACCAATTAAACCCTGTTTGATCTGTACGTGTTATTACACCTCGATTTGACATGCCAACTTCGCTAACTAATGTATCTAAGATAATTTTTCCGTATTCATTACTAATATTTACAATATCACTAGCATATCCAACATCACCTGGAACTAACATAGATGCTCCATGAACATCTGGATTAACCGATGAATCAGAATGAATACGAATCATGAGATCAGCATTATTATCGTTTGCGATGTTAACGCGATCAATGTTACTTAAAATTGTTTCATGATCTAAGCGAGTCATAATCACTCGATAACCATTATCTTCTAATAATTCTTTTAACATCATTGCGACATTGAGATTAACTTCACGTTCCATTGTTCCAGTATAATTTCCAACCGTTCCAACTCCATATTTACGCTTCATTTGAGTTGAGCCTGGGGCTATTGGTTCCATCTCATTGTTCACATAAGGACCATGACCTGGGTCGATTACAATAAGTGGTTTTTCTATTATTTCAGGATTATCAATTTCAGGGACATCACTATTATCATTTGGAATAATACTTTCTTTTGAATCTAAATCAAGCCAAAAAAGGCTAAGTAAAAACAAGATAAGAATAGAAATCGAAAATTTTTTAAACATAATGACCCCATAATAAGTAAAAAATACGAACTAAATATCGATACCAGCTAACATAACATATGCGATACAAATACTGACAAAACTAAGAGCGTAGTAATATGTCCAATCAGACTTCGTTCGATATAGATAATAAGCAACTGCTGCGATATACACTAAACCAATACCGAAAATAATGGGCATTGCTAATCCATATCCATAAACCCCAATAAGAACAAGTGTGCTAACAACAGGTAATGAGAAGATACAAGCTTTAATCCAAGTTGGAATTTTTAATCCTTTTACTAAAAAGAAGATGAGATAGATTACAACTAAGTAAATGAGTCGACCAATTAAATAACTATTAGGACCTGTAAATCGAGCAATACCAAGTGTAATAACCGCAGCTAACATAAAGGCGAGATTAAATCCAATGAAAGATACGATACTTATAGCAAGCATAATCAGAATCTTCTTAACCCATGGATTTTTCATAGTAATATCTCCTTACTTATATTATACGCTTAAACACAATAAAAAAAGCATTAGCAAACGCTAATACTTAATAAATGCCCTGAGCTAACATCGCGGACGCAACCTTTTTAAATCCTGCAATATTTGCGCCTAAACTTAAATTGTTTGGATCTTCGTACTCAATTGCGGTTGATTTAACTTGATGATAAATATCGGACATAATTTGTTTTAGTCTTTGATCAACTTCATCAAATGTCCAATTAAGCCTTAGACTGTTTTGACTCATTTCTAAACCTGAAGTTGCGACACCTCCAGCATTTGCGGCTTTTCCTGGACCAAAGTATATCTCATTCTTTAACATATAAGCAACTGCATCTTGAGTAGATGGCATATTTGCCCCCTCAGCCACAATCTTACATCCGTTCTTCTTAAGAGAAATTACTCCATTTAAATCAAGTTCACCTTGAGTTGCGCATGGCAGTGCAATATCACAAGGTACAGACCAAATATTCATATGTCCAGTTGTATAGGTAGAGGTAGGAACATACTTAAGATAATCAGATATTCTTCCTCTTTGTTTTTCTTTGATTTCTTTTATGATCGTTAAATCCAAACCATTAGTATCTAAGATATAACCATCACTATCTGAACAAGCAATAACCTTTGCCCCTAGACTCTGAGCTTTTTCAATTGCGTAAATTGCGACATTACCAGAACCAGAAACAATAACTTTTTTACCTACAAAACTCATATTTAAGTCTTTTAACATGTTCTCAACGAAATAAACTAAACCATAGCCTGTTGCTTGAGTACGTACAAGGGATCCACCGTACTGAAGGCCTTTACCGGTTAATACCCCTTGAGCATGATCGTTTTGAATTTTCTTGTAATATCCGTAAAGATAACCAATTTCTCTCGCACCAACTCCAATATCACCAGCAGGGACATCCACATCTGATCCAATGTGACGATAGAATTCACTCATAAAAGCCTGACAAAAGCGCATGACTTCTGTATCAGATTTACCTTTTGGATCAAAATCAGAGCCACCTTTTCCACCACCTAAAGGAAGCGTAGTCAGCGCATTCTTAAAGATCTGTTCAAAGCCTAAGAACTTAATAATACTTTGATTTACACTTGGATGAAATCTTAATCCACCCTTATAAGGGCCAAGCGCAGAATTAAACTGAACACGATATCCACGATTTACTTGAACAGTACCATGATCATCTAACCAAGCAACTCTAAAAAATAATTGTCGTTCAGGTTCTACCACTCTTTCAAG
>CAYWGS010000145.1:0-2612 GCA_964457525.1 uncultured Erysipelotrichaceae bacterium
TCAGATGCGGCACAAGCACTTATTCAAGCAGGTGCGAGTGTATTAAAAGTTGGAGTGGGTCCTGGATCCATCTGTACAACACGTATTGTGTCGGGTGTTGGTGTTCCTCAACTCAGCGCAATCAGTGATGTCGTACAAGTCGCGAAACGCTACAATGTAGGTGTTATTGCGGATGGTGGGATTAAGTTCTCAGGTGATATCGTAAAAGCTCTTGCGGCTGGTGCAGATGCGGTTATGTTAGGTGGATTATTAGCAGGGTGTGAAGAAACACCGGGCGATATTATTGAAGTCTATGGTAAACGTGTTAAGACTTATGTTGGAATGGGATCCCTCAGTGCGATGCAAAGAGGAAGTAGTGATCGTTATTTCCAAGGTGGTCAAAAAGAATTGAAGAAATTGGTTCCAGAAGGCATTGAGGCAACGGTTCCGTATAAAGGTCCTATGAGCGATGTCATCTATCAAATGATGGGTGGTTTACGTTCTGGTATGGGTTATTGTGGATGTGAAACCATCACTGAACTCAAAGAAAAAGCGAAGTTTGTGAAGATCAGTAATGCAGGACTTAAAGAGTCTCACCCGCATACTGTAGAAAATGTGAAGGAGGCTCCTAATTACCGTGGCTGATAAAATTGTCGTACTGGATTTCGGAAGTCAATACAATCAACTCATTGCACGTCGTATACGTGAAATGGGAGTATTTAGTGAATTAAAAGCACATGATACAGAATTAGAATACTTTAAGAATGATCCTGAGATTAAAGGGATTGTGTTCTCAGGGGGGCCTAATTCAGTGTATGAAGAGAATGCGTTATTAGTTGATCCTAAGATTTATGAATTAGGATTACCTGTTTTAGGGATTTGTTATGGCATGCAACTGATGGCATATCAACTGGGTGGTGAAGTAAAGTCTGGTAAGATTCGTGAATATGGTAAATCCGATATTCATATTAAACATCCAAGTTTAATGTGTGATACCTTACCAGAAACACAAGCGGTATGGATGAGTCATGGGGATGAAGTATCTCAAGTCCCAACTGGTTTTACACAAGACGCATTCAGTCATTCAGGTGTACTCGCATCGATGAGTAACGCTGATAAGAAATTATATGCCGTTCAATTCCATCCTGAAGTTAAACACAGTGTATATGGTCAAGCTTGGCTACATAACTTTGTGTTCAAAGTATGTGGCGCAAAGGATAACTGGAAGTTAGAAGATTTCATTGATTTACAAGTTAAACAAATTCAAGATGTAACTCAAGGTCAAGAAGTTCTATGTGCACTTTCTGGTGGAGTTGATTCATCGGTTGTAGCGGCACTTTTACATCGTGCAATCGGTGATAAATTGACCTGTATGTTCGTCGATCATGGTCTATTAAGAGAGAATGAAGCAGTTCAAGTTAAAGAAACATTTGAAGATCATTTCAAGATTCATTTAATCAAGATTGATGCGAAAGAACGTTTTCTTTCTAAACTAGCTAACGTATCTGATCCTGAGAAGAAACGTAAAATTATTGGTGAAGAATTCATTCGTGTATTTGAATCTGAATCCAAGAAATTAAGTCATATTTCATTCTTAGCTCAAGGTACACTGTATACCGATATTATTGAATCTGGTACAAAAACAGCGCATACGATTAAGTCTCATCACAATGTTGGTGGACTTCCTAAAGATATGCACTTTAAGCTAATTGAACCGTTAAATATGTTGTTTAAAGATGAAGTAAGACAATTAGGATTACTTCTAGGCTTAAGTGAAGAAATGGTTCATCGTCAACCATTCCCAGGTCCTGGTCTAGCGATTCGTATCATTGGGGCAGTCACAGAAGAGAAGTTACACATTGTTCAAAAGAGTGATACCATTCTTCATGAAGAAATTAAAAAAGCAGGATTAAACAGAGAAATCTGGCAATACTTTACCGTTTTAACCAACATTCAATCCGTTGGAGTTATGGGTGATCAACGTACCTATGATTATGCTTTAGGTATTCGTGCAGTAACATCTATTGATGGTATGACTGCAGATTACGCTAAGATTCCGTATGAAGTCTTGGATAAAATCTCTAATCGTATTGTTAATGAGATAAAGGGAGTTAATCGTATTCTGTATGATGTGACTTCTAAACCACCTTCAACAATAGAGTGGGAATAGATGCGTGTGCGAAACTGATATGAAATGCCAAATAATCGCTTAAATACAGGCTTTTTCGCTACTTTTTTTGTCGGATTTCGACATGCAAAAAAACGAAAATTAAATGATATGGAGTCAATTTTAAGCAAATAAGGGCAGAATTTGACAAATTATTGTGTTCGTAATAATGATAGTTTTGAATAGTATAAAAGCCATTGATTGTTAAAATTCAGTCTGATGGCTTTTATTATGGATATGAGAAGTGATAACTTTTCGTCTCTCTGTGGATTTTCTTGACAGAGCACCAAAGTTTGTGTAGTAATATTGTTGTATAGAAAGTATCGGAAAGTCAGTGAGGGGGTAATTTTGTGATTAACATTGCAATAGTTGATGATAACAATATCATAAGAGAGCATATCAGTTCTCTAATCAATACAAGTCTTTTTTCTGAGACAATTGAATATTGCGTTTATCAATACGAATC
>CAYWGS010000146.1:0-2564 GCA_964457525.1 uncultured Erysipelotrichaceae bacterium
CCACCACTACACTTATTGTATGAACTAGAGTTTACACATAAATATTGACACTACCTTCATAATGTTTTTTCTGCCATTCACTTTTAAGTATAGTTTAATAATTCTTTACATGTAAATTCAAATTGATCTTCATAAGAATATGAAAAATCTAAACCCTTAAAAAAGGCATCTTGATTATATATTTCATTTGATATTATTTTTTTAAATTCATTAATACATTCATTGCTATCTATATTAGATTTTTGCATAAGATACATATATTTTTCTTTACTTAATTTTGACCAATCGATGATAATCTGTAATTGTTGCATTAAAATAAAATTCAACCATAATCGACTACTTCTTCCATTACCATCTTTAAAAGGATGCAAAATGTTTACTTCAATATATTTTAGAATGATATCGTCAAAAGTTTCATTAGGCAAGTAATCAATATTTTCTAAATTTCCCTTTAGGTATTTTGCATTTGCAAATTGAAATCCTTGCTTTGATATATTAATGCTTCTCATTTCTCAAGCCGAATTATTTATGTTTCCAAACATCATTTTGTGAATAATTAAAAGTGATTCAATCTTAGTAAAATCAATATTTTGATAATCATTATTTAACGGTAAATTGCAATATCAAGTCGTCCACTTTTTAAAGTGAAGAAACCAAGCGTCAGTTCATTGCTTGAATTTGGTTGAAGTGAAAGAGAATGGCTTCAGCTGGCGTAAGATACTTTAGGATCTTACGCGGTAAGTGGTTGAGTTTCTGTGTGAAGCGTTGAATCTGGTCATTGGAGTAGGGTTTTTAGGATTTGCCTTTGGGTAGATAGCGTCTTAGAAGTCCATTGTGATTCTCGTTCGTCCCGCGTTCCCAAGAGGAATAGGGATGGGTGAAATAGACATCACTGATATTGTGTAACGCTTCAGCGAGACTTGCGAATTCTGAACCGTTATCGCAGGTCACTGTTTTGAAGAGCTTGGCGAAGTGTGGGTTGTCTTGTGCCATGGATTGAATTGCTTCTTTGACGGACGCTTCATCTTTCGCTTTAATCTTGATGACAAGCTGATAACGGGTCAAGCGCTCGATTAACGTTAAGAGGACCGGTTCACCCTTCGTCTTCTTGCCAATCACCGTATCGATCTCCCAGTGTCCAAATGTATTCCGTTCATTCACTTCTTCTGGGCGAAGCTCAATCGATTGACCTAGGATACGCTTGCGTTCACGTGAACGCTTTGGTTTTGTTTTGCGTCGTAGTTTCAACCACAGGTTCATATTATTGAGATTGGCAATCAAGCCTTCGTCAATATACCGATAGAGCGTCTTCGTGCAAACCATGGCTTCCTGTTTGTGTTCAGCTTCTTGTTTGAAACGTCCTACCGCAGCGTCTGGTGACCAATTATCTTCCAGGATGTGCTTTGTGACATAGCGGATGAAGGGTTCCACCTTCAAGAGCTTCCCTTTGGCCTGGCACGCGACACGATGTCTTTCATAGCTGAGTTGTTCGGTTTCGGCATAATAATCGTGGGTGTAGATTCGTTTGCCGTTCACAAGCTTGACTTGATCCACTGTCCCTCGTTTGATTTCTTCGTTGATTGTGCTATGACTGCGCTGAAGCTGTTTGGCGATGAATCGATGGGATTTACCGAGCCGTTTCAGTACTTGAATTTCGATTCGTTCTTTGAGTCGGAGGTGTTGTCCTTTATGCAAGGGCATTGTATCATTGAGGTGCATCATTCATGGATCCTTTCTCATGTGTTTAGCAACTTAATGATACTTGGATTCTGTGAGTGGTGCTTTTACTTTGCCTTGGTGGACGACTTCATTTTACAATTCGCCATTATAATTTAATTGATCCATAAATAAAACAAGATCTGATATCGAATGTATTGGTTTTACATGCGAAACCTGAAATAATAACTCACTGGATTGAAATCCCCATGCGACAGGACAAATATGTATTCCAAATCTCTGTGCTGTCTCTATATCAACCGTACTATCCCCTACTAGAATGATTTCATCCTTTGCACAACCCATTTGGTTCATTGATTCTATTATTCCTTGTGGATCTGGTTTACGCTTATGATTCACATCATCTCCATAGACACAATCAAACTTAATATCCTTAAAATGATATTTTACGAGTTGATCAACATACTTCTGTGCCTTATTCGACACAACCGCTAAGCGATAATCTGCTTGTAGCTTTAGAAGTGTTTCATGTATCCCATCATATGGATGAGTTGTATCATTAAAACAAGACGCATAAAATGCATGAAACAACTCTACCGCATCATCTAGATACTTTAGATACGCTTCAGGTAATGAACGCGTTACTAACATACGAATCCCATCCCCTAAGTAAGACTTTATCACATCAAGTTCTAAAGGTTCACATCTAAAAAAATCACGCATATCATTAATTGCGGTACATAAGTCTTTATCGGTACTTAGTAAAGTCCCATCTAAATCAAAGATAATTCCTTTTATCATTTAAACATTCTAACATGAATTTGATTATGTTAAACTAATAAAGGTGAACAAAATGAAACAAATTAAAATGGTAGTATTCGATATTG
>CAYWGS010000147.1:0-2557 GCA_964457525.1 uncultured Erysipelotrichaceae bacterium
TTATTATGATGAGCAATAAAAATAAATCCATCTTCAAGTGGAATATGATTCACATGTCTTATTTCTGATTTTACTTTTACAAGTTTAAGAATTAATGCAGCCCAAGTCTTTGCACTCATTTGATTTAATTCAAAATCATCTTTCCTGATATGCAAAGCAGAAAGTTTGATTGATGGATAATAAATAATCATTTTAATAAAGAGTATTATATGTTTCATTTTATATTTTCTCTAACAAAGTAAATTTGAACTCATCAAACTCTTGAGACTCAATTACTTTATATCTATTGATATTGAACATTGGAAAGAATATATCACAGTCATAAGTCTTCTTAACAAAACTAATCGCAAGTCTTTTAGCATAAGGTAATGCTTTAGTATAGATTTCTGAGCCTCCAATAATATAGATATTTTCAGATGTATCCTTCTTTTCTTCCAAGAAAGCATCAAAATCTCTTATGATTTGAATGTTTTCATCAATTGAATCAACTGTACGACTCACAATAAAGTTCTCACGATTCGGTAAAGCTCTACCAATGCTTTCATAAGTCTTACGTCCCATTACAACTTTGTGATGGAGCGTTCTTTCTTTAAACAACTTTAAATCTTCCTTGATATGCCAAGGTAATTTCCCATTTTTACCGATTCCATTATGTGGATCCATCGCAACAATCAACGTAATCATACACTTACCTTAGCTGATATGAGTGGATGTGGATCATATCCTTCTAAACGAATATCTTCATATTTGAAGTCTTCGATATTTTTAATTGTAGGATTAAGTATGAGCTTAGGTAAAGGTCTAAAATCGCGGTGAAGTTGAGTATTAACTTGTTCTAAGTGATCCTTATAGATATGAACATCTCCAAATGTATGAACAAACTCACCCACTTCTAACTCACAAACTTGAGCGATTAAATGCGTTAATAGCGCATAAGACGCAATATTGAAAGGTACACCTAAGAATACATCAGCGGAACGTTGGTAAAGTTGACAAGATAGTTTCTTATTATCTGATGAGACATAGAATTGCATCATCATATGACATGGCGGTAAAGCCATGTTTTCAAGTTCTGCAGGATTCCATGCATTTAAAATATGTCTACGTGAAAAAGGATTCTTCTTGATTCCTTCTATCAGTATCGATAATTGATCAACACCATTAAAGTTACGCCACTGTTTACCGTATACAGGCCCTAAATCACCATGTTTTAAAGCAAAAACTTCATCAGATTTAATTCTCTCAACAAACTCTTGTTGCGTTTCATTTTGATAATCAGACGATTTTTTAAACTTCTCATAAGGCCATTCATTCCATATACGCACATCATTCATCACGAGTGGTCGAATGTTTGTTGATCCGGTAATAAACCATAAAAGTTCATATGCTATTGACTTAAAATGAACTTTCTTAGTTGTTAGTAATGGAAATCCTTCGGATAAATCAAAACGCATCTGATAACCAAATGTAGAAATTGTCCCAGTCGATGTACGATCTAATCGTTCTGTTCCATTATTTAAAATGTGTCTTAGTAATTCGTGATATTGTTTCATAATTTTGTCCCTGTTATCATTATAACAAAAAAAACGGTTTTCACCGTTCTTGCTTTACTTAGTTGTGAGAAATGATACCTTCTCCGCTATTACTTCGCAATAATAGAAACGTCCATTATCTTTTGTTTCATAACTATTGGATTGTAATCGACCTTTGATTCCTAATAAAGAACCTAACTCACATTGTTCTACTGTAGATTCCGCAACTTGACGCCATAACGTACATAAAATCGTATCATTTTCATATTCCCCCTGGCTATTCTTAAAATTTCGTTCAACTTCGACCAAAATATCTGCAAATTTCACACCACTACTAGTTTCTTTTAATTCTGGTAAACGAACAACTTTTCCTACGAGTACGACTTGATTCAACATGAAATCCTCCTTGTGTGAAGGATTATCTCAAATGTTAGGATTAAATAAAAATGCATGTATTTGCTAATTCAATACTAAAAAAGCACATACAGAATAACAGTATGTGTTTATTTTACCACTTAAGCCTTTTTATTCATTTTTACAAATGCAGTATCCATTTGTTTAATATCATCTTTTATTGATAATAAATCATTAAACTCCACAAGTTTTAATGACTCTATCGCATCTGTTACACTCAATCCACTAAACTTTGTTCGAATAAGGGTTAATGCATAATCATCTTGATCATCAAACTGTCTTAAGAGTTGAGCAAAGTATCGTCTCTTGAGTTGTTCAAAATATGTTTCAAATTGAGTAATATCAGACTCTAATCCTTCATGAATTAAACGAGTAAAATCTTCTTTATCTTCATTTTCACCATAGAACATTACATAACCATACTCATGATTGATTTCAACTTCATAACCAAAGTAATCATGAATTCTTTGTTCACTCATCCATTTCTCATATGAAGGATTGATTGGCGAGAAAATTAGTTCAAGAAATAAACGAATTTTCCATTCTTTTAAAAGATTATCTTTATTATTCTTTGATGTTTCGGGAACTTTAAATGTATATGTAATCTTAGA
>CAYWGS010000148.1:0-2545 GCA_964457525.1 uncultured Erysipelotrichaceae bacterium
AGCGATCGCCTATACATCAGGCAAACCTCACATTGGAAACATTTATGAAATCGTATTAGCGGATAGTATCGCACGATACAGACGCAATGAAGGCCATAATGTGTATTTCATGACGGGGACCGATGAACATGGTCAAAAGATCGAAGAAAAAGCACAAGCTGCGAACAAGACACCTCAAGAATTTGTGGATGAAGTGGCAGGCGTCATTCGTGGTCTTTTTGACTTGATGAATACAAGTTACGATAAGTTCATTCGTACAACCGATCCTTATCATGAACTTCAAGTACAAAAGATGTTTAAGAAACTCTACGAACAAGGGGATATCTATAAATCAGAGTATGAAGGCTGGTACTGTACCGCTTGTGAATCTTTTTATACTGAAACACAATTAAAGGATGGAGCTTGTCCAGATTGTGGAGGTCCTGTTCATAAAGCGAAAGAAGAATCGTATTTCTTTAAACTTAGTAATTATGCGGATCGTTTGATTAAGCACATTGAAGAACATCCAGATTTCATTCAACCGGAAAGTCGTAAGAATGAAATGATTAACAACTTCATTAAGCCAGGTCTACAAGATTTAGCGGTTTCTCGTACTTCCTTTAAATGGGGTATCCCGGTTGATTTTGATCCAAAACATGTTGTTTATGTTTGGATTGATGCACTAAGTAACTATATTACAGGTATTGGATATGATGCGGATGGAAATCATGAAGAGAGATTCAAAGAATTCTGGCCAGCAGATTTACATTTGATTGGTAAAGATATTCTACGTTTCCATACCATTTACTGGCCAATTATGTTAATGGCTCTCGATATTCCACTTCCTAAACAAGTCTTTGGACATCCATGGTTACTCGTTGGTGAAGGTAAGATGAGTAAGTCTAAGGGTAATGTCATTTATGCGGATGACCTTGTTAAACTCTTTGGGGTTGATGCGGTACGATATTTGATGTTACATGAAATGCCATTTGCACAAGATGGTACATTAACCTATGACATCATGATTGAACGTATTAATTCTGATTTAGCGAACATCCTTGGTAACTTAGTTAATCGTACCTTAGCGATGACCAATAAATACAATGGTGGTATTGTTACAAATGCTAAAGTTAGTGGAGAGTTTGACCAAGAATTGATTGATTTAGCGTTAAGTACACCAAAGAAAGTCAGTGATCATATGGACCGTCTACGTGTTCAAGATTCGATTGATGATATCTTTGATTTACTCAAACGTTGTAATAAGTATATTGACGAGACTGCACCTTGGGCTCTTGCGAAAGATGAAGCCAATAAAGATCGTTTAAATACAGTTTTATATAACTTATTAGAATCCATTCGTATCAGTGCTGTATTACTTGAAGCCTATATTCCAGATACATCTAAGGCAATCTTGGATCAACTCAATACACAAAAGCGTGATTTCGATTCAATCACTGAATTTGGTCAATTAGAAGAAGGAACTAAGGTTACAGAAAAACCAACGATTTTATTTGCGCGTTTAGATGCGAATGAAGTCATGGAAAAACTACAACCTGCACCTAAGAAATTAGAGACTAAACCTGAAGTTACAATTGATGATTTCAGTAAGTTAGATATTCGTGTAGGTAAAATATTATCGTGTGAAAATCACCCAGACTCCGATAAATTACTTGTATCTCAAGTTCAAATTGATGGGACTGTACGTCAAATTGTGAGTGGTTTAAGACCTAAGTTTGAAGCTGCTGATTTAATTGGATTAAATGTGGCAGTCGTTGTGAACTTAAAACCGGTTAAACTCAGAGGAGTTTTATCTGAAGGTATGATATTAGTCGGTGAAAAAGACAGTAAGATGGAACTTGTACATTTCCATAGTATTGAGGATGGCGCAATCATTCGATGAAATTCGAAATGAGAGTCACAGATGAGTCGATGTCTTATCTGAGTGAGAAGGATCCCATATTAGGTAAATACATAACTACTGTAGGACCTTTAGTTCGTAGTGGAATCAAAGATCCATATATTGCGACAGTTGATTGTATTCTATCCCAACAAATCTCCGCAAAAGCGTACCAAACCATTGCAGGTCGTTTCTATGAGAAGTTTAAAGATGCGGATCCTGAGCTTATATTAAACTCAGAGTTTGAAGAGCTAAGATCCGTTGGATTATCGACCCCAAAAGCAAATTATATTCGTGGGATTGCCCAAGCTCGATTAGATAAAACAGTTGATTTTGATGGACTTCATGACTTAAGTTTTGATGAAATTAAAGAAATTCTTACATCGTTAAAAGGAGTTGGTCGATGGACGGTAGAAATGATATGCATCTTTACACTCCAAAGACTTGATGTGATGAGCTATGATGATTTAGCCATTCGCAATGGAATTAAACGACTCTATCATAAAAAAGAAGTCACTAAGGACTTCTTCAATGAATTAAATGAGTTGTATTCTCCGTATCAATCCTATGCATCCTTCTATTTATGGCATGCGAGTCAATTGAAAGAAGATTTTGAGGCTGTAACGAATAAACAGCTTTGAATAGAATACAAATGAAAAGGTCCAGGCA
>CAYWGS010000149.1:0-2518 GCA_964457525.1 uncultured Erysipelotrichaceae bacterium
AGATTTTAAGTGAACTGGATGCCCATACTAAGGTATCCACATTACGTGTTCCATCTACTAAATCTTTTGCGGAACTGAGTTTGATATTGCAAATCTTACTAAGTTGAGGAACAATAATCGCTTTATACTTCTCATCCGTATTAATCCCAGTCCCAACTGCAGTAGCGCCCATATTAACGGATTTTAAATCATTAAATGCTAAATTAATCCGTTTAATATCACGTGTTAATGCGGTCGCATAAGCATGGAATTCTTGGCCTAATTTAATAGGAACCGCATCTTGAAGGTGTGTTCTTCCTACTTTAAGAATCTTAGAGAATTCACGACTCTTAGATAGGACAGATGTTCTAAGTAATTGAACTTCTTTTTGAAGTTCATCCACTAAAAATAAAGCCGCAAGTTTTCCTGATGTAGGAAATACATCATTGGTAGATTGGCCAAAGTTAATATGATCGTTGGGATGAATATAATCGTAAACGCCTATTGGTTGATTCGCTAATTGTGCAGCTCGATTTGCGATGACTTCATTGGCGCACATGTTAACTGAAGTCCCTGCGCCCCCTTGTATAACATCTGTAATAAAACTATCATTATGTAATCCGCTGATAACTTCATCACAGGCTTGAATGATATAACCAAGTCGTTCTTCATCAATATATCCACATTCATGGTTCGCAATTGCGGCTGCTTTTTTAACCATGCCTATGGCTTGAATCATCTTAGGATGAGTTGTAAGTCGTGTAATCGTAAAATTACTGATAGCACGTGTTGTTTGTGCTCCATAGAGTGCATCCTTGGGTACTTGCACTTCTCCAAGAGAGTCTACTTCTATTCGATAGTCCATGTGTTTCTCCTAGTGTGTTGGTAATAATGATTGAGGTATTATTTTATATAAATACTATCATCTTCATTATAGCGAATCTAAGTCTTAAGAGATATCCAATTTCGATCAAGATACAATAAAACTCGTAATATACGAGTTCCTTGTTTGGTTAATTACTTAGTTTTAGTCGATTTATAGACTCTAAACAAGATAATAGAAATAACTAGATTCAATAAGATATAAAACCCAAACATAAATGCATACCTAAACAACTCATCCTGAATAGGTATAAAAAAGAAAATAAATTTATCGAATGAACCAAAGAATAGAATAATTGGAATTAAAGTGATAATCCATGTATTAAGTCCATAGAAGATGGATCGAGTCGATGTATGTTCTTTTTTTGCTAAAGAAGATAATAAGAGTTCAAAGGCAAGTACAGCCCAAACTTGAAAGATTAATCCAATGGATACATTTGTAAAGGACATATAGAAGATCGATGCTCCATCTAAACCCATCGCAAGCCCAACAATTAAACCAATTAGAGAGAATGCAGTAGAGAGTAGAATAATAACACGAGGATTGTTTATGGATTTCTTATTATTTTGAATGATATCTACATCCTTCAACAAATAATCAGTTGTGACATTAAAGAATTCACTTAATTGAATAATCTTATCGCCTTCCGGAGTCGATGCGCCAAGTTCCCATTTGGATAAAGCTTGTCGAGAAACATTAAGTTGATCCGCAAGGGCCTCTTGAGTTAGATTATGTTCTTTACGTAGTGTTTGTATTTTTTCTGATAGTGGCATATTCGTCTCCTTAAACACTACTTAGTATAAACACTATGGCAGAATATCTCTAGCACGTATTCATTGAAATCTCGCAACTAATGGTTGCACAACCAATGTTAAATTTAAATACGGTAGCTTTGTAAATATTAAACGTAAACATTTAACAAAATTCGTTTAATTTCATCAATCTCTTTTATCACTACAGATATTTGGCTTAATATATTAGAATCATCTTTTACCTCAGAACAGAATCGAATAATATCATTCTTAATAACTTGTGGAATATTAGACAATGGGAAATCAGTTAATAGTTGAACTAATCTATAAACATCATTCTTATGCTTATTTATGATATCACTACTTATTTTGTTACCTGCAGACTTCTTGTCTACTAAATCTAAAAATGCACAAACTTTTAATGGAATAATTCCAATTTCGTTAACTAGAACTATACCGTTAATCTCTGTTCTATTTAACATCAAAAATTGATAATAGTCCTTATTAAGCATAATTGCTGAAAGACTTACAATTTCATCATCTAGAGTGATAGGGTGAGTAACTTGATTTATACCTTCGAATTGAACAGATTCATCAGTTAGTAATTCTAGCATATAAGGATATATCGGGTTTTCAGGTTCCTCAAAACGATATAAACATTTTGAACCATTTAATTTTGATGTACATTTATACCCACCACTTTTAATAAATCCCCAAAAATGATTTATAAATTCTGGAGTTAATGTCTCTATACACAAGACGATATCAAGATCTTTTGTTGTTCTACTAGAAAAGCCTACTTCAGATAGAAGTAACATTGTTGCTGTTCCTCCAATTAAGACATATTGTTCATTGAATGAACTAAAGTAGTTACTAAACGTATCTAATTGTATCGTACCAATAC
>CAYWGS010000150.1:0-2490 GCA_964457525.1 uncultured Erysipelotrichaceae bacterium
ACACAATCTTTATTACCTCAATTAGAGGATTATGTTGAAGAAATCAAAACGGTATGGGATAGCCATCACTTAACAAGTAAGGGTTCTAAACATGAAGAATTAGAATCGAAACTTAAAACATTATTAGATGTCAAACATGCCTCTCTTTTTGTGAATGGTCATTTAGCTCTAGAGGCAGTCCTTGAAGCATACAACTTAAAGGGTGAGATTATCACAACAGCATTTACCTTTCCATCCACAACCCATGCGATAGTAAGGCAAGGGTGTACACCAGTTTTTGCGGATATTAAGTTGGATGATTATACGTTAGATCCAGTTGATGTCGAACGTAAGATTACGGATAAGACGGTTGCGATACTTCCTGTTCATGTTCTAGGGAATGTTTGTGATGTAGAAGCGTTTGAACAATTAGCGCAAAAATACAATCTAAAAGTAATCTACGATGCGGCACATGTGTTTGGTGTCAAAGTAAAACATGTGGGAGTTGGAAATTTTGGGGATGCGTCGATGTTTAGCATGAATGCGACGAAGGTATTCAATACCATTGAAGGTGGATTATTAACCTATCGTGATGAATCGCTCACAAAGAAGTTAGAGCTGATTAAGTATTATGGAATGGAAAGTTCAGAAGATATTAGTTATATTGGATCAAATTTGAAAATGAATGAGTTTCAAGCTGCAATGGGCTTGTGTAACTTACCACTTTTAGATCAAGAGATAGAGCTTAGAAAACAAGTTGCGACACTGTATATCAATGAACTATCAGAAGTTCAGTGTATTACTGTTCCAAATTTCCTTGATACGATTGAATATAACTACATTTACTTCCCTGTACTAATTCATGAACCCTATTCAAGAGATCTTGTGTTTAATCGATTAAAAGAAAAGGGAATCAATGCGAAGAAGTATTTCTACCCACTTGTGACAGATTATGCATGTTATAAGGGTCAATTTGATGTGGATTTACCAAACTCAATTGAGATTGCGAATAAGGTTATCTGTTTACCAATCTATGGAAATCTAAGTTTGGATGATGTGTATTATGTTATCAATGAATTAAAAAATGCCTTGGTTTAAACCAAGGCATTATTCTATTACATTGATTGATTGAAACTTCTGTTTAACTGATTTTACACTATTCGATTCAAGGATTGTATAGTACAACTCTTTACCAAAACTTGGTGTATAAATCATCGCGTCTTGTGTCTTAAATTCAAGTCTTTCAGGCATTAATGCTTCGATTCCATTCTTACTTAGAATCAAACTTGCATCATTATAGTATGTTACTAAACTATTACCACTTAGGTTAGTCACAACAGATTTCTGAACAGTTCTTAAGAAACCATTAATTCTAAACCATGAACTTGGTTTAGCCAATTGATTAATCATTGCGAGGATGAATTGTTCCTGATGGTTACTACGTCCATAAACACCATCTTTAAGTGTTTTTCGATGTCTTAAATAAGCGAGAGCTTCACGTCCATTTAGTTTCTGAACACCTTCTTCAATCACAATCATATTCTCAAAGCTACGATTCTCATCTTGTTCCTCGATACGTTGATCCACATCAATTGTGACACCACCAATACTATTCACCACATCGATTAAACCTTCGAAATCAATTAACATGTATTTATCAATTTCAATTCCAAGAAACTTAGTTAAAGTTTTAGTTAGACATTCAGCGCCATACCACCCAGTATGTGTAATCTTATCTTTCTTATTCGTACACGCATTTGTGATATAGGAGTCACGAGGAATACTTATCATAGCGGATTCTTGTGTCTTGAAATTATAGGACACTACAATAATCACATCATAGTTAAACCCAACCGTAGAATTCTCTTCAATCGGATTATCCCCACCAATTAGAACAAGATTTAGACTATCTTGATGTTCACTGAATAAACTGGATTTTTCTTTCTTAATGATTTCTAACTGAGTATTTAAAGTACTTATATCAAGATCGAATCCATCAATCTTGTTAAATGTTTTCTCATAACCACCCGGTAGTACAATTATATCTACTTTTCCATTCATCAAAGCTTGAATTGAATCGATATAGGAGTTATATTCCACAAACTTTACTTTAATTTCAGCTTCTTCAATGATACTTTTTGGATAGATATACCCAATTTTAGAAGTCTCATCATTTAATATTCCAATTTTCTTATTGGCTAAATCAGTGACTGATTTAAATTTGGTTTCATCTAATCCGACAAAATTAATCTTATAAATTTCTGTCTTAGTACTTATACTTCGAATAAATCCAGAGAACAATGTATTAGGTATTAAAATAAGGATAACTAACACAATCTTTACAATCGATTGGATTAATGTAATATTCACTTTCTTACTTCGATTAACATACCAATAGGTTAATCCATCTAGAATGAGTATGATCAATAAAAAGAACCATCGAATCATATCAGGAATGATCGGTGCCATGAAGATAATTCCGGCTAAGATTAAGCTAAAGAGGATATTAAT
>CAYWGS010000151.1:0-2448 GCA_964457525.1 uncultured Erysipelotrichaceae bacterium
ATTATAATTATCATAAAAAAAACAGTAATTTCTACTGTTTATAAATAAGGATTACGTTTTAATTCATCAAATAGAGTTGTCGATCCATCATGTCCAGGATAAATTATCAAATTATCTTGAAGTGTTCTTAAGAATCTTAAACTCTGTTTCATTTCTTGAGGACTTGCACCATAGAGATCCGTTCGACCAATACTTCCCTTAAATAAGGTATCACCAGAAAAGAGTATTTGATCAAATTTTAAGCAAACTGATCCTTTTGTATGTCCTGGTGTATGGTATACATCAAAAGTGAAATCCCCAATACTCATTGAGTCTTGATAGAATGTTTGTTTTGATTTAAGTTTGATTTTCTTTGTTTGAGAATAATTTTTCTCAGGATCTTGAGTCATTTCAAAATCAAGTTCATGAATATAAACTGGACATTTATATATCTGAACTAAATCATCGACTGCCCCAATGTGATCAAAATGACCATGAGTTAAACATATTCCTACTACCTTCTCATTATCTTGAATGATATTTTGTATTCGATCAGCTTTTGAAACAGGATCAATTATAATGACTTGATTATTCTTTACAATCAAATATGTGTTGGTTTGATAAATTCCAAGTGTTATTGTTCTTACTTCCATAACCTAACAAAAAAGCCCTATAGGCCTTTTTATTTTTTCTCCCTGTGAACGGTTTGCTTATTGCAACGAGGGCAATATTTATTGACCTGCATACGTTCTGGATGTTTCTTTTTGTTACGAGTGTTAATATAATTTTCTTCTTTACACTCTGTACAAACTAAAGTTAAATTTTCTCTCATTCCATTTTCCTCGCTACGCTATATTAATATAGCACAAAAGCATTCAATTTGTCATTAGTTTTTGTTTGAATCAAAATAGCTTGCATATATTTCACGGCTAATTGATAGACAAAGGTTCGATTGTGATGTCGTATTCCATGCATGCGGGATTGCACATGCGATCGAAATCTCAGGATTTTCATAAGGTGCATAAGACACGAGAAGTGAATTTGGTGAGTCAAAATAATTTCCTTCCTCATCTGTCATATAGGATTCAGCTGTACCTGTTTTTGCCGCAACACTAACCGATAAGTTATTAAGTGCTACACAGTAACCGTTTGTTACACATTCTCTAAATCCAGCTTGTACACGTTGGATTGCTGGAATATTTTCGAGAACAGATAGAACTTGGACAGGGTTTGTATATGTCGTAATGTTTGAATCTGTTTCAGTGGAATCGATTAATAATCTTGGTTTAACACGGACTCCATCATTCGCGATTGTATTAATATACTGTGATAACTGCATTGTTGTATATGTATCAAATTGTCCAATAACAAAATCTAATAGATGGCCCCCTAATGTAGATGATCCAATATATCCAATTGTTTCATTTGGTACATCGATACCGGTTAATGTTCCAAGTCCAAATTGACTAAATGTATTACGAATTGTATTAAATGCATTTGAATCAATGTTTAGTGGACCATTATAGACATAATTAGCACCACCTAAGCGCATTGCGATATGGAACATATAAACATTACTCGATTTTGCAAGTGCAGTTAAATCATTTACTCTACCCAGATTATTTAAACTCTTCTTTATTGGTGTGTCTGCTATTTTAATTGGTTCGTCCATAATAATTTCATTGAATTTAACCAAATTCTCATTATAGCCTAAATACATTGTTGCACCTTTTATTGAAGATCCTGCCGCAAGTGATTCGGTATAAGTTGCGACTGGATTGTTATAAATCAAATCACCATCTTTTTTCATACCAGCCAGACTAAGAATATCCCCTGTTTTTGGATCACTTACGACAACATATATCGTATCCATATATTTTCTGTTTGGATTGTTTTTCTCGTTAATAAACGCATTAGTAATAATCGTTTCTACATTTCTTTGTAAATTAGAATCAATGGCTAAACGTAAGTCTTGTCCTTTTTTGCCCATCATTGCTTCTTCGAAAGTAGCTAAACCATTTTCATTATATTTTATCTCATAAGCCGTATCTTGACCTTTAAGAAGAGATTCATATTGTAATTCAATACCACTACGCCCCATAGAACTATTTCTTGAATAACCTAACGCTAGATAGTAATTAAGTTTTTCTGACAATAAACCTTGTTTAGAGTTTGTAACAGATCCTAATAACCCTCTTAATAATGAATCATATGGATAAGAACGATCAAAATAGACAAAAATATCAAAACCACGATATTTTTCAGAATTCGCAATCAAGTATGCAACTTCATCCACAGTCGCATTATCTTTTATAATTTTTTGGCTAAAACGAGGACTTTGATTCATCGCTTGTTTAACTTGATAAGCCTTTATCGTTAATTCATCCAATTTTGTCAAATCTGTTTCTTTAATTCTTTGAATCTTAAGCTGATAAATACCACTATCTGTTAGTTTACCATTTTTATAAT
>CAYWGS010000152.1:0-2370 GCA_964457525.1 uncultured Erysipelotrichaceae bacterium
GGAGCAAATATGGATGCACTTAACGCTAGTATTGGAAACTCAGTATTTTTAGAAGCCCAAGTAAAAGGCGGATTACTTTCAATAGGTGATGTTCATGCGGCAATGGGTTTAGGTGAAGTGCTCGGAACAGGTATTGAAATTGGAAGTACTGTAACGATGACTTTATCTGTCGTTAAAGATATGGATATTAAACATCCTTTAATAGAAACACCGACTCATTACGAATTTCTAGTCTCTAATGTGGATTTATTTGAAGCATCTAAAGAAGCAACGCGTACGGCGATATCATTTGTGCAAGAAAAGAATCATTGCGTGTTTGATGAAGCGTATGCCTTGGTGGGTCAAACTTCAAATTTAAAAATAATGCAAGTTGTTAATCCAGTGTTTACGATATCGATTGAAATACCGAAAAAAGTCTTAAAGTCTTAAATAACCTTAAAGGAGGAAATTATGGGTTTATTTACAGGTCCTTGGTCAGGGATACCTAATGTAGTGTTGACACTAGTATTCGGTTTACTATTTATTATTGTTGCAGCAATTTGGGCAGATCGCTTTGGTAAGGGATATGCTCCAATCATCTTGGTTGGTTTAATGGCTGGTTTACAAATGTTGGTGTCTGTTACATCAGCGAAGAATGTTGGATTATATTTTGGTGGTCAATCATTCTTTATTATCGCTGGATCACTCATGTATCCAATACTAGCTTGTGGTGAAGATTATATCAATGAATTCTATGGAAAAGATGTTGCTAAATCTTCCGTCTTAGCACAATTAATCATTCGTGTATTATCCACTTTATTCTTAGTATGGATAATATTCCTTCCTTCTCCTCCAAATGGAGAAGCAAACTACTCTATGTTCGCTACACTAATGGGTGTTGTTCCACGTGTTGCTGCATCTAGTATCATCGCTACATATATTGGTGGGATTCTAAATGTTAACATTTTCGCTAAAATCAAAAAGTCGACAGGTGGTAAGAAGTTATGGCTTAGAACATTTGCTTCCACATTCGTTGGATTAACTACAAATGCTGTTCTCTTTACATTCTTGGCGTTTGCCGGTTTAAGATCAGTCGAACAAATGTTACAAATGATATTTATTTCGGTAGGTGTTCGTTTATTAACTGGCTTTATCGAATTAGCATTCTTATACTTCATGAAGCACCTAAGAGACAAAGGATTAATTTTGAAAGAAGCAAAAGATTTAGTTATCAGTGCTAAAGTAGAAGCATAATACATATAATTATTTGAAAATAAAAGGCAGTGCACAATTCGATTGAATGCTGCCTTTTAAATTACATATTTTGATTAATGTGAATTAGGCAAATTGCACAAAAATAGAGTTCGCTTTTATAAAGACCATCCAATGACATCAAAATATCATAATGACATAATTAATATGTAAAAACATAGGAGGTTATCAATGATCAAAGATTTATTTTCATCATCACTAAAGGTAGTGAATATCGGTTTGGAGAGTTTCCATGATTCAATTCTTGTTCAGAATATATTCTCGATTCATCTAGATTGGAAACCAGTTGCTGGTGGAGATCTTAGAATAGCAAGAATATTGGATTTATTAAATCAGTAAAGAGGATATATGAAAGAAATTATTCAAAAAGCAAATCAACAAGCAGTTACAAAACTTAAGAATGCTCAACCATTTTGGGTGGATGTTTTACCAGCTCAAGAAGCAATAGGCCTCGATAAGACTACTTTTTTACATTCAGGACCTCCAATCACATGGGATAAAATGTGTGGTCCAATGAAAGGTGCAGTTATAGCCGCAATCAAATATGAACAATTAGCTGATTCTGATGAGAGTGCTATAGAATTCGTGAGTTCAGGTAAAATTAAATTTGAACCTTGTCATCATTATCAATGTGTAGGACCTATGACAGGTATAATTTCAAAATCCATGCCTCTCATTGTTGTACTAAATCAAGAAAATGGTAATTATGCCTATTCAACATTTAATGAAGGAGCGGGGGATGTACTAAGATTTGGTGCATATGGAGATAACACTATTAGACGATTGAGATGGATAGAAAATACGCTTGCCCCTGCAATGAAAAGACTTGTGAAGACTGCGAATGGAATTAATTTAAAAGTTATTATCGCACAAGCCTTAAACATGGGGGATGAACTTCATATGCGTAATGGAGCATCTACTTCAATCTTTATAAAAACAATTATGTCGCATCTAGTTGAGACTTGTGAAGATCGTAATAATTTAATTGAAATTTCGAAATTCTTAACATCAAACAATGATCAATTCTTCTTAAACTTTGCGATGGCAGCGAACAAAGCATCTGCGGATGCGGCACATAATATTGAATACAGTACTATGGTAACGGCAATAGCACGTAAT
>CAYWGS010000153.1:0-2221 GCA_964457525.1 uncultured Erysipelotrichaceae bacterium
ACGGGTATAATGTTTTTCAAGGAAGGTGTTGGAGAAACGCATTGAAAGGACGGTTAGTTTGATTGAGAATCTATCCATTGAACAAGCTACAGATGTTTTGGAACTCATGCCGATTGATGAAGTTGCGGATATCTTAGAAGAAATGGAAGTTGAACAAGTTAATCGTTTATTGAATGATATGGATGAAGATAATTCACAAGAAATCCGTGAGTTATTAAAATATAAAGATAAGACGGTTGGTAGTTTAATGATGATTGATTTCTTAGCGTTTAGTGAAGAAATGAAAGTCAAAGATATTCTCGGTTTACTTAAGGATACAGAATATAAAGAAGAAACATCACACTATATTTATATTGTGAATCAATATTATCAATTAACAGGTGTAGTATCGTTGATGGAACTCATACGTTCGGATTCTGATTCTTGTATCAAGAATGTTATTGATGAGAACCAACAACTTGTTTATTTAAATGATGATGATTCCGTTGAAAAGGCTATGGAATGGTTACTAAAATATAACCTAATGATTTTACCTGTATTAGATCATAATCATGTTTTAATCGGTATAACTTCCACCAATGATTTAGTCAATGAATTTGGGAAGGAATGGGATTTACTATGAAAGACATGATAAAGAAAAGATGGGCTAAACTAAGCTATATTCTCGCAATTGTTGGACCTGGTTTAATAACAGTAAATGCAGGTAATGATGCAGGTGGTATCTCAACTTTTGCGAGTATTGGGGCAAAGTATGGATATTCCATGTTGTGGGGATTACTCATCTTAACGTTTGCATTAGCGATCGTACAAGAAATGAATGCTAGAATGGCCGTTGTGACCGGTAAAGGATTATCTGACTTAATACGTGAGAAATTTGGTGTTAAATGGACATTCTTTGCCATGATTATTTTGCTTGTTGCGAACTTTGGTGTAACCTTAGGTGACTTTGCAGGGGTTGCGGCTAGTTTAGAATTATTCGGTATTAGTAAATATATATCTGTTCCACTTGTCACACTCCTTATTTCATATGTTGTAAGTCATGGTAGTTATAATTATGTTGAAAAGATCTTTTTAACATTTAGTTTTGCGTTTTTTAGTTATATCGCTGCGGCGATTGTCATTCAACCCAATTGGGTAGAAATTGGTCATGCGATTGTTAACCCAAGCATTCAATTTAACAGTTCATATATTATTACCTTCATTGGATTAATTGGTACAACCATTTCTCCTTATATGCAATTCTACTTACAAGCTTCCATTGTCGATAAGAAATTGAGTTTAAAGGATTATAAATATGAGAAATTAGATGTTTACTTAGGTGCTGTTTGGGGAGCAATTATTTCATTTTTCGTTATCGTAGTAACTGCCGCAACACTACATAAAGCAGGAATTGAGGCAGATAGTGTTTCAAGTATTGCAATAGCGTTAAAGCCACTTGCAGGAGAATATGCTTATATCCTCTTCGGTGCAGGTTTATTTGGATCCTCTGTCCTTGCATGTGCAATTATTCCCCTTTCCACATCCTACGCTATTTGCGAAGCGTTTGGATGGGAAAATGGTGTTAACAATAAACCAAATGAAGCCAAGGCATTCTTTAGTATCTTGTTTGGAATGATTTTTATTACCTCAGCTCTAATCTTAATTCCTAATCTAAGTTTGATTCCACTCATATTACGTACACAACAAATAGCAGGTATACTTGTACCTGCCATCTTAATATTCATGATAATACTTATTAATGATAAGAGAATAATGGGAAAATGGATTAACAATCGATTCCAAAATACAATCGCGATTTCAACTGTAGTATTTATAATCTCATTAACCCTTATATTGTTTATTACTCAATTAGCTTCTTTATTTTAGTTCATCAAAATTATGATTAATCACTTCTAATAATGTAAATTCATTGTTCTCAAATTCAAACTTAAAGACGCAACAATTCCCAATTTTTCCAATATGATCAACAGAGCTTTTATGTCCCCAGAAACGCATAAAAGTACGGCATGCTGCACCATGACTCACCATTAATACCGTATCATGATTATTTTTTTGCATAACTTCTAAAATGGTGTCAGAGACTCTCTTTTGGAAGTCTTTTTCTGCTTCTCCACCATAAGCCACGAAGAAATCACCGTAAGGTAGTTTAGGGTTTAAGTCTTCACTCTCACCTTCAAAGGTTCCAAAGTCCGATTCTTTTAGTCCTTTGAGACGTTTGTAT
>CAYWGS010000154.1:0-2202 GCA_964457525.1 uncultured Erysipelotrichaceae bacterium
TTTGTGTCTAAAGCGGGGGATACGCATATGGATTTAGACTTAGATATGGCTAATTCTAAAACCAATGATAATCCAGTGTATTATGCACAATATGCTCATGCAAGAATGTGCTCAATTCTAAGACAAGCTGAATTATCAGAATGTACAGAATTTGATCTCATTGTTCATGAGAAGGAAATCGATTTATTGAAATTGATTGCGGATTTCCCACAATTGATTCAAGATGCGGCAATCGCAAGACAACCACATATTGTTTGTTTATTCATTCAGAAGTTAGCAGCGAGTTTCCATACATTTTATGGGGAATGTACCGTACTCCATGCCGAAGAAAAGCTTCGCCAACAACGTTTAGCCTTAGTAAAGGCCACCCAGATTACCTTAAGAAATGCATTAACTCTTATTGGAGTCAGTGCACCTGAAAAGATGTAGGAGGATACATGACAAGTCGATCGATGTTAGATGTAGCGTTTGATGTACTAAGCGCTGAAAAGAATGAAATTGCATTCTTGGATTTATGGAATAAAGTTGTGGAATCCTTAGGTTTCAATCAAACACAAGCAGAGAATAAGATTGCTCAATTCTATTCTGCGATGATGTTAGATGTACGTTTTGCGCCTCTAGCGGATAACATGTGGGATTTACGTTCACGTCGTACGTATAATGAAACACATGTCGATACAAGCGCAATCTTAGGTGAAGATGAGTATCTAAGTGATGACGAAGTAGAAGAATACTTAAATGTAGATGACGAAGAAGTTGTTCGTTCTGATGAAGAAGAAGAATAAGAATAAATCCTTGTAAAACCAAGGATTTTTTTATATAAAATCCTATTTAAAACCACATGCTCTGCATGTGTGAAAAGAAACTTCTAGAGTGGTAATAGAAAAAAAGAGCCCACCTTTGATAAGATTAGAAAGGCTGACAACCGAACTAATATCAAAGGAGGGCAACTTGAGCTCAAGCGAAAATAGTTTATCACATACGAAGTGGAATTGTAAGTATCACGTGGTGTTCATTCCAAAATACCGCCGAAAAGTAATCTATGGAAAATTAAGAGAAGATATAGGGAGTATCTTGCGACGACTGTGCGAAATGAAAGATGTAGAGATACTGGAAGCACATGCATGTATCGATCATATCCATATGTTAGTAAAGATACCGCCCAAGTTGAGCGTTTCCGGTTTTATAGGATTCTTGAAAGGGAAAAGCACGTTGATGATGTTTGATCGACATGCCAATTTGAAATACAAACAAGGAAACCGAAACTTCTGGGCGAAGGGGTATTATGTGAGCACGGTTGGATTGAATGAAAAAACAGTTCAAGAATACATTCGAAACCAAGAAAGTGAAGACAAATTACGAGACAACATGACGAAGCAGGAAACCATTGATCCCTTCAAGGGATAGTAAGTAAACGTTAGCGGTTGTCAGTCATACCAGACCTCTTTAGAGGTAACGTAAGCAAGATGCCCTTCGAGGGCGAAACTAATACTACCCGTTCTACGGGTAGATAGTTATTTATTAATTGAAATACTTCTTGTGAGTATTAAATAACCATATTAAACTTTAAGAGTAAAATTCACATAAAAGAGGTTACAATGATCGTTTATCGTAAAATGTTAGATTTGTTTATTGCCCCATCTGTTATCTTAAGAACACATGTAAAAGTTTGGGCATGTCGCATAACACAAACCAATATTCGCAGATTACAGTATTTCCGTATTGATGAACCTCGCAGTATTTTAGAACATGATGTGCCTAATAGTTTATTTAAGACATTAGTGATTGTATTGAGTCCTATTGTTGCGACGCAAATAGTTGGATTAACATTGATGATACTTATGGCAATTGTTCAATTAAAGTACAGTAATCTAGAGTTTATTTATGGGATTTTGATGTACTTATCGGTCACAATCCTTGCACAAACATACTCAACTTGGAAAGAAGTAAAACTTTTAAACAATGCTTTAAGTCGCACTTCTGGAATAAGTTTTCTAAAGATATTTGGTTATTTAAGCGGTTTTGTGATGTTAATATCGAGTGTTGGATCCTATGTTTTAATCAATGTTTTATATGCATTTATGATGATGAATGCGATGCCAGAGATTGTTTCTAGTTGGTTGTGACTAAATCGATAACTTAACTAAGGTGAGTTGAATAAGTAAATTCCACATTGTAGAAGTGAAATCCGTATTGAATAAG
>CAYWGS010000155.1:0-2136 GCA_964457525.1 uncultured Erysipelotrichaceae bacterium
AATTATTCTTAACCCACTCTTAATCCATCCCATGCTAAACTACTATAAAAAGGGGATTATTTAATATGTGGACAAGAAGAGAATTAAAAGACTATGCTAAAGGATTTCTAAGATCACACTACTGGAAAGCATTCATAGTAGTACTCATCACAACCCTACTCATGAATGGATTTGGAAGAGACAGTGGAACCAATACAGGAGTAGAATTCAAACAAACCTATGAATATGTATTTGGAGAAGGAACCAATGTTACGGTATCCTTAGCACCCGCACTTGAACTCTTTCGTTCAGTCCTAAGAAATGTTAGCCCACTGGGCTATCTAGCGATTGGTACCGTTACATTCTTATCCATTGTGATAAGTATAGTGATGTTACTTTTGGGATTTATTGTAGAGGTGGGCAAGAGTAAATTTTTCCTTGAAGGCTTTAAGGGAGATGTGGATATCAACAAACTCTTCTTTGGATTCAATTCAAGAGATTATTTACCAATTATAAAAGCACAAGGATTAGCCTTTATTTATATTTTATTATGGACACTCTTATTCATTATCCCTGGAATTGTGAAGGGATATCAGTATCGTTATGTACCCTATCTATTAGCAGAAGATCCAAGTTTAGCACCCAATGAAGCATTATCTAAGAGTAAAGAAATGACCATGGGTCATAAATGGAATATCTTTATTCTTGATCTATCTTTCTTCCTTTGGGGATTACTCAGCTTAATCACATTTGGATTATCTACATACTTTGTTGCACCATACATAGAGGCAACCAATGCACGATTATACAATGTTCTTAAAGGTGAAAGTGATATACAATACTAACTCTTAAACGCAACCAAAATGGTTGCGTTTTTAATATGCAACCGTTTTGGTTGCATATCTAAATTAAAAGTTCCTTTCGGAACCTTATTGATTAAGTATCTTGATTGTATGATCAATCTCATCTCTAACTTTTTTAACTTGTCTACTCTTCCATTGTATAAGCAATGGTAACAACTCACTATTCTTTGATTCACTAATTCTATTTAACAACATTTCAATGACTTCTCTATTTGTCTTATTCAATCGATCAATCATACTAGCATATGAATCTAAATCAGAAAGAACCATTAATTGATAAATCTCATCTACGTAAATAGGTTTATAAGTTTCCCAACCCTTATCTGAAAATACGATCATAGGTAAATCTCCTCTATAATCAATTAATAAGTATTGATTAAACAACATCCAATCGATTCTACGCATGATGTCTTCCATCTTAATCATCTTAAAACAACCATAGACAGGACAACGATCAAGTTTCAACTCAATTAATTTTTGATCTCTAGAACCCTTCAATATCTTCGCAATCATCGTTCTTCCACCTAAACCAATGACTTCATCGGATGCTCTTAATATTTGATTAATCTCTTCTATACTTAATGGTTCAAAATTATCGTATTTTGTGAGATAAAAATGAAAATTTTTACGCTTCATCATTCTCATCCTCCCTAAAGAAATCACCAGAAACATTCATAAAATACTCACCTAACCCCCATCCAATATCACATGTTTTCGATAACAAACTATCTACTCTACTATTAAACTTATAATATAAATCCTCAGTTCCTTCATTATCAAATAATTCAATAAACTCACCATAACCACGACATAAACCATCATAGAAAGCTTGATTCATTGATCCATATTCATACGTATACCTTACCCCTAATTCAACGTAATACAACATTAAATCGAGGTTAGAACCTGTATCACCAAACTTTTTGAAATCATTAATCAAATTCTTACCATTTTTTAATGAAGGAGTTCTATACCCTTTAGGATACATTTCATCTAACATCTTTCTTTTATACGTATTTAACACTTCTTCTAAGTAAGCCTCACCTATATATTTTGAACTTAATATTTCTTTAACTTGATTACTTGACTTATATAAATCTAAAATAAGTTCATTTAACTCAGACACCTTCATTATCTTTCATTCTTTTTTTAATTCTGACACTGTTATTGGTTTTGTCATGTTACCTCACATTAATGCCTTTTTATAGTTAGAGCAAATAAAACTTAGACTAATAAATTTAATAAGGCTAATTTCAAACAATTTTATAAATCATTAAGATTATTAAATCTAAAA
>CAYWGS010000156.1:0-2094 GCA_964457525.1 uncultured Erysipelotrichaceae bacterium
GTGTTTTATCTTTAGAACCATCATTCACGAAAAGATATTCAATATCATATTGAATACTCTTAGATTGAACACTCATCTCTTCGATAAAGAATGGAAGAGCCTTTTCTTCATTATAACAAGGTACGACTACAGTTAGTTTTTTCATTTGTTTCACCCATAAAATTATAACATGCTTAAATTATAATTCGATACATGATTTAGGAATGAGTGACTTTCTATCTTAAAATTAGGATGTATCATGGTATACTTATAAGGAAATATGGCTAAATTAGATATTATTGTCCCAATTTATAACGTAGAAAAGTACTTAAGAAAATGTTTGGATAGTTTGGTCAATCAAGACTATTCAGATTTTTTTGTGCGATTAATTAATGATGGATCAAAAGATTCATCCAGCGATATTGCACAAGAATATGTTAATCAATACCCGCATCTTTTTAAGTTGTATACAAAAGTAAATGGAGGTTTGAGTGACGCACGAAACTATGGTCTAGAACACTCAGATAGTGAGTTTGTCGCATTCATTGATTCAGATGATTATTTAGACCAAAGCATTTTTAGTGAAATGATGAGTCGTATCGATGAAGATACGGATATCGTGTGTTGCGATTTAATGTATGTCTATGATAATGGAGAGATGAAAATCGCTTCGTGTGGAGATGATTCCTTATTAAATTCAAAACTAGATTCATTAAAGCTCAATAACAGTGCTTGTAATAAAATATTTAGAAGAAGTCTGTTTGATACGATACGATTTGTTAAGGGGAGATGGTATGAAGATCTTGCGACGATCCCTTGTGTTTTATACCAAGCTAGAAAGATTCAATTAGTTCATAAACCATTTTATTACTATTATCAACGTGAAGGTTCTATTGCACATATTAAGAATGAAAAAATGTTTGATATTTATTGGGCAATTCAACACATTGAAGAATGTCTACAGTTATCAGATTGGAAGAATATCAAGAATGAGTTGTTAATTGAACATGGTTTATTTCTTACATCGCTTCGTATAAAGAAGATGGAAGATTATAGAGATCGTAAAGAATTCTATCGATTAAATATCAATCATCTTAGAGGTTTATGTCCAGATTGGTATATTCAATCCTTGAGGATGAATTATTCGATAAAGTCTAAGATTATTTTTACATTGTTTAAACTAAATCAATACGGCTTAGCCGCACAACTATTTAAAGGGTAATATGTCTAAATTAACTATTGTCTTACCGTATTACAATGTAGGAGATTACATTGATCGATGCCTTAATTCACTTCTTAATCAAACAGTAAGTGATTTTGAAGTATTCTGTGTGAATGATGGATCAAAAGATCACTCAGATGAAATTGTTCAAAAGTATGTTTCTATGGATTCTCGTTTTAAACGATTAGTAAAGCAAAATGGTGGATTGAGTGATGCTCGTAACTTTGGTTTGAAAGATGTTCATACAGAGTATGTTATGTTTCTAGATTCAGATGATTTCTTTGAACCGGATTTAGTTGAACTCTGTCTTAAGAAGATGGAAGAAGATCAATGCGATCTTGTTGTATATAACTATAATCAGTACTTTATACGTGAGAATCGAAGTGAATTGATATCAGAAAGATTTGATTCGAATAAAATATATAACCCAAATACAGATAAATCTCTTGTGGCCTATTTAAGTAATGCGGCATGGAATAAGATTTATCGAACAAGAATCTTCAGAAATAATCAAATAGAATACCCTGTTGGATATCGATATGAGGATTTAGGCACAACCTTCAGATACCTTATGTGTTGCGAGCGTGTTGGATTTATTGATAAAGCTTTAGCGAATTATCTGATCGATCGACCAAATAATATTTCTGGCGCATCGGATGTAAGAATTAAGGATATTCTTCATATGGTTGAAATGAATATCCAATTTTATAAGAAAAGTGGGAAGTTTGAACAGTATTTTGAAGAACTTAAGTATCTAAGTTCAGTTAATTGTTTAAACATGTTAAGAAAAGTTCCTTTAATGGATGATATAAGGTTTGTAAATTCATTTATTGATGATACATTTAAAGTGTTAAAAGATTATTTCAACGATTTCCCAACGAGTCCATATAACT
>CAYWGS010000157.1:0-2075 GCA_964457525.1 uncultured Erysipelotrichaceae bacterium
GTGCTGTATATGGCGTAACATAAATTGTAATGAATGTTTAAATAGAATAATGTCTATAAATAATAAGAAGAACTTAAAATTCGAATTTAAAGTGGATGGAATAATCCACATTGATGTAATTGTAAGTGCTACACCAAGTGCACCGATTATAAGATAAAGATGACGTCGACCAAATCGCTTTGAACGTGTAATATCTGAAATATAGCCCATAACAGGATCCGTAATCGCATCCCAGAACACACTAAACCCTACCGCAATCCCAACTAATGATCCAGAAATTCCAAGTATCGCGGTTGAAAAGAATACGAGATATGTCCCAACAACCTGCATTGCTACACCAACACCTAGATTACCAATTCCATAACTAAACTTATCTTTTAGTAATAGATTTTGGTTATTATTGTTACTCATATCTTTCCCCTTTATAAATCTATTATATCGAATAATCCATAAAATAAAAAAATGTAAACGAATTTACATTTTAGGTGTGACTTCCGCAGCCAGAACATCCACCACAGGAACTTGTACTAACTGTTTTATCATCAACAAACAGTTTTCCATCTTGCACTAAGATTGTGACTTCCTCAGCTCTTTTTAGTGCAACAAGATCAATGATAACAGGTACATTATCAATGGTCATGATTGTGTCATCTTCCTCTTTCATCGCTAGAGCGAATGACAATGATTCACCGCAACAAGAATTTTCTATTTGAACATATAAAGCATCCGCATTGTTTGCCTTTATGGAATCCATTAACATCATTTGTGCTTCTTCAGTAATACGCATAATATCTCCTCTTTCAATGGCTTTATTTTAAAACCCACGTGTTAAAAATGCAAACTTAATCTTCTTGATACTCTAAAATATCTCCAGGTTGACAATCCAATGCTTTACAAATCGCTTCTAAGGTCGAGAAACGAATTGCTTTCGCCTTACCATTCTTAAGAATCGATAAGTTTGCCATCGTAATCCCTACTCTTTCAGTCAACTCCGTTACACTCATTTTTCGTTTAGCTAACATGACATCTAGGTTAATTATGATCATACTTGCCTCACACCGTTAAATCATTTTCAGATTTTATTTGAATCGCTTCATGTAGTAGTTTCTCAAGTAGTGCAGCGAATACAGACATTACTAAAGGGGTAAACATAATCGCTAGCGATAGTAAGAGAATCCCAGGCACATCATCTAGATCTGCGATTGTATACGCTACAGGCATAAAACTTATAAGTAATAGTGTTATAATCAATGCACTAATTTTTATGTTCTTTAATGCTCTTACTGAGTCATCAGAGAATGCATTGTTTTGATCAATATACTTTAATAAGTTCATTCCTTGATATAATGCAAAGAAATAGAGTATGGATGCTAAATTGAGGATATATTTCTGCCCCTCTTTGAGTAATGATTGGATAGACAAAGATACATGCCGCAAGTATGGGAAGTGCTAAAATAATAATTACTATCCTAAGAAATAGTGTTGAACTCGGTTTCATAATGGTTCCTCTAATAGATTTATTCTATCATATAATATTGTTTAACAATAAATGTTTATCGAATAAAAAAAGAAGCCGAAGCTTCTTAATTATCTAACATACTTAACGCAACTTTATTACGTTCTAAATCAATTTCAATAACTTTAACTTGAACAATATCCCCGACCGCTACTTTTTCATACGGTGATGAGATACGATCTTTACTCAATTTCGAAATATGAACTAAACCATCATTCTTAAGACCAATATCAACGAAAGCCCCAAAATCTGTCACATTTCGTACAGTACCTTCTAAAGTAATTCCTACTTTAAGGTCTTCTATTTTTACGATATCACTATGAAGAAGTGGTCCATCAAAGCGTTCACGATAATCTCTAAATGGTGTAGCTAAGACATTTAAGATATCTTGTACAGTATATATATCAGAGTTAAGACGTTCCGCAATGGATTGTGCATTTGCAGTACTTAAGGCAATATTACGATTCTCATCTTTAAGAGACTTAATACCTAATTCATGCATAATTCTACGGGCAAGTTCATACGATTCTGGGTGGATTGCGGTCGCATCTAATTCATC
>CAYWGS010000158.1:0-2043 GCA_964457525.1 uncultured Erysipelotrichaceae bacterium
CTAACCAAGCAACTCTAAAAAATAATTGTCGTTCAGGTTCTACCACTCTTTCAAGTAAGCCTTTATTAATCAATTCTGGATTACGATCGAAGAAAGGAACTAATGAATGGAAAACTTCGTTAACAGCTTGAATAAACTCTACTTCATTCGGATTGCGTTTCTCAACTTGTGATAAGACTGAATTAATATAAGTGCGACTATGCATAGAAATCTCCTTAAATATTTTAAATCATATCACAGTTAAACAATGAAAAATTACTGACTTTTTAGGGTGATTTGTAACATATATAGATTTGATATATCATATATTTAAACAATAAGTATTAGTAATCGATTATATGACAACTTGTGATAATTTGTGTTACTTATCGTACTCGAATTTGCTATATTAATCTCAATGGTTGAATAAATGTAGACTATTAAGAATATCTTTTAGGTATCATTTAAGATACGATAAAACAATCAAGAGTATGATAAAACTAAATAATAAGCAAGGTGTAAAGATGTCAGATAATAATACTAAGTATCCAATAGATGATAAGAATTATCGTTATCAAATAGCTCTAAAAAGTATGAATGTTGGCACATGGGAATGGAACATTCAAACCGATGAGCTTATTTTTGATGACCGCTATGCAGAAATGTTAGGGTATCAAAAAGAAGAACTTTTACCTGCAACAGTCGACTTATGGAGAAAACTTATTCATGAGGATGATTTACAAAAGGCATTAGATGAAATCGACAACCATTTTCAAAACCATACAGAGTATTACGATATAGAGTTTAGAATTAAACACAAAGATGGGAAATATATTTGGGTTTTAAGTAAGGGAAGAGTTACCGAATTTAATGAAAATGGTTACCCACTAAAAATGTTTGGGGCTCATTTAGATATTACAGATTCAAAAACACTCGAAAAAATAAACTTAAGTACCAAATACAATAATCTAATAAAGAGTGCTCCATTTCCGGTTATTATTACAAATTACAAAACTGGATTAGTTACATATGGAAATGAACGTGCTAGACAACTCTTTGGTGTGAATTTTGAACAAGCAATCAATAAAACAGCACTCGATTTTTATGTCAATCCGAGCGATCGTGACCAGTTCATCAACAATTTACATGAAAAACATAATGTCAGTGATTTTGAGGTACAACTTTATAAAAGTTATAGAGAAAAATTTTGGGCCTTAATTTCCGCGTCTTTTACATTGTTTAATGATGAATTATCTGTTTTAATTACCATCAACGATATTACACGTCGTAAAGAGATCGAAATTGATTTAAATAGTGAGAAGAATAAATATCAACTACTTGCGGAATCTATGGCAGATGTAATTATGGTTTTTAACTTAAATACACTTAATTTTTTATATAAGTCCATCTGCTTTTGATTTAAGAGGTTTAACGCTTGAAGAGGCTCATCAAGAAAAATTTGACGATATTATCTTTGTGAATGATCGAGTTAATATTCTAAATAATCTTAGAAATGATGCTCAGAAATATTTAGAAAATCCTGACTTAAAAAAGACAACCATCTATGAATTTCAGGAATATTGTAAGAATGGTAGATTAGTATGGGTAGAGGCATCGTTCAAGTTCCGTATTAATGAAAATAGAGATGTAGAAATTATAAGTACTCATCGAAACATTGATGAACGTAAAAAGATTGAATCTAGAATTGAGTACATGAATTTACATGAGCTTAATACAGGTTTACTAAACAAGACTGCATTTAGGTTCTACCAAGATAAATGGGCAAATCAAAGTGATTTAAATTTAAGGGAAGTATTTCTTGGATTTAGTACATCCAGAGGATGTAGTTCGAACACTCAACTTTATAAAGGATGAAAGAATCAAAGGAAAAGTTAATGAGATTGAGAACCGATATCTAACAAAAGATGGACAGTTCAAGAAGATACATTGGACTGTAAAAGCAGGGTATGCAAAATATATGTATGCGATTGCTAAAGTTGTCAAAGAATAAGAGGCTGTAACGAAATAGAATAATTAGTTTAGTCGAAAAGACAATTAAACATT
>CAYWGS010000159.1:0-2029 GCA_964457525.1 uncultured Erysipelotrichaceae bacterium
ATGATTAGGCCAGGAAAGGAATATCAATATACTGACCTATATTGATAATACGAAACTATGAAAGGAATTATCTTAGCAGGAGGAGCTGGTACACGTTTGTATCCACTCACAATGGTCACATCTAAACAATTATTACCTGTTTATGATAAACCAATGATTTATTATCCTTTATCTACATTAATGCTTGCGGGGATTCGTGAAATACTGATTATTTCTACCCCACATGATTTACCAAATTTTGAACGTCTCTTAGGCAATGGTTCACAATTTGGTCTACAACTCAGTTATAAGGTACAACCATCACCTGATGGTTTAGCACAGGCTTTTGTCTTAGGCGAGGAATTTATCGGAAATGATTCTGTCGCAATGGTATTAGGCGATAATATCTTCTATGGTAGTGGATTCTCTCAGTATCTAAAAGATGCGGTCGAAAAAGCTGAACAAGGTGGTGCGTCCATATTTGGTTATTTCGTTACCGATCCGGAACGATTTGGAATTGTAGAGTTTGATGCATATGGAAAGGTTATTTCAGTTGAAGAAAAACCGGAAAAACCGAAATCAAATTATTGTATAACTGGATTGTATTTCTATGATAATTCTGTTGTGAATAAAGCTAAGAATCTTAAGCCATCTAAACGTGGTGAGTATGAGATTACGGATTTAAATCGATTATACCTTGAAGAAGACAAACTACATGTTCAATTATTAGGTCGTGGTTATGCTTGGCTTGATACAGGAACCATGGATAGTTTAGTGGATGCGGCTGATTTTGTACGTACCCTTGAGAAACGTCAAGGTTTAAAGATATCTGCGATTGAGGAAATCGCTTATAACAAAGGTTGGATTTCTAAAGAAGCTTTGATTGAGTCCGCAAAACGATATGGTAAATCACCGTATGGTCAACACTTGATGAATGTTGCGGAAGGTAAGATTCAATACTAAGGAGAATTATGAAAATACTTGTAACGGGTGGAGCTGGTTTTATTGGTGGTAACTTTGTGTTATATATGGTTAATCAATATCCAGAAGATACTATTGTAAATTTGGATGCATTAACCTATGCAGGCAATCTAGAAACCTTAAAATCGGTTGAGAATAAACCGAATTATCGTTTCGTGAAAGGTGATATCGCAGATCGTGATTTCATCGATCAACTCTTTGAAAAGGAACAGTTTGATGCGGTCGTGAATTTTGCGGCAGAGAGTCATGTGGATCGTAGTATTCTTGATCCAGGCATCTTTATTCGTACCAACGTTATGGGTACTCAAGTTCTATTGGATGCGAGTCGTAAGTTTGGAGTAAAACGTTATCATCAGGTTAGCACGGATGAAGTCTATGGGGATTTACCGTTAGATCGTAAAGATTTATTTTTTATAGAAGAAACCCCTTTACATACATCAAGTCCTTATAGCGCTTCAAAAGCAGGGGCTGATTTATTGTGTTTAGCCTACTTTAGAACCTTCAATACACCGGTTACGATATCACGTTGTTCCAACAATTACGGGCCCTATCATTTCCCTGAGAAACTTATCCCACTAATGATTTCAAGAGCTCTTAACGATCAATCTTTACCTGTTTATGGTAAAGGTGAGAATGTACGTGATTGGCTTCATGTGTATGATCACTGTGTTGCGATTGATTTAATCCTTCGTAAAGGTAAAATTGGTGAAGTGTATAATATTGGTGGTCATAACGAGCGAACAAATTTAGAGGTTGTACAAACAATCTTACGTGAATTGAATAAACCTGAATCTTTGATTCAATATGTAACGGATCGTAAAGGCCATGATTTACGTTATGCGATTGATCCAACAAAGATGGAGACTGAGTTGGGTTGGAAACCTATGTACAATTTTGATACAGGGATTAAGCAAACTATTCAATGGTATTTGGATAATAAGTCATGGTGGCAAAACATCCTCAGTGGTGAATACCAACATTACTTTGAACATTTATATACAGATTTGAAAAAATAGAGGCTGTAACGAAATAGAATAATTAGTTTAGTCGAAAAGACAATTAATCATTC
>CAYWGS010000160.1:0-1990 GCA_964457525.1 uncultured Erysipelotrichaceae bacterium
CTTGTAGAACGGTTTCATACAACTGAGTAATCCCTTGTAAGCTAAAGATATCCGCAACCATTGGGATGATTATCCCTTCACTTGCCGTCATGGCATTGATGGTCAAAATTCCTAAGCCTGGAGGTGTATCGATTAAGATAACATCATAGTGATCTTTAATGGACTCAATTGCCTGTTTAAGCAGATACTCACGACCAGCTTTTGTATACTCTAATTCGATACCACTTAATAGAATATTTGCCGCCACAACATCCACAATTTGTGTTCGTTGGATTGCATATTGCATCTTAACTTCACCCTTAAGTACTTCATAGATGGTTGCACTTAAAACAGTATCCGCATTCGTACAAAACGACAAGTTCCCTTGTGGATCCATATCGATGACTAATACTTTAAATCCTCTATATTTTAAAGAAGAAGCTAAATTAATGGTTGTGGTTGTTTTACCCACTCCACCCTTCTGATTGGTAATTGTAAAAACTCTACTCATGGTTTTCCTCACTGAATCCAACAAGAGAATTTTACACTTTTTGTGTATATTTTCATACACTAATAGAGCATTTTGTCACTTTTTTGTATTATTTTCCGCGAAATTGACCAATTCAATATAGATTGTCGCAATTAACTGATAAAGTTCTTCAGGAATGCTTTGCCCCAACTTTAACATACATAAAATACTTGATGCTTGATCATCCTGATAGATTGGTATTCCATGTTTTTCACCGATATGAATGATCCTTTGTGCAATTTCTCCATACCCACTCGCAATAATAATAGGGGCTTTATCTTGATCAACTTCATATTTAAGCGCGACTGCTTTTTCTTGTTTAGGCATAGACATTAATTCCATTCTGTAATTCGTTCAAATGCGAGAAAACTTCCAATAAACTACGTGCTTGAACTAAATCTTTTACCTGTACATGATCAAGTTTATAAGATGATTCTAAAATACGTTTTGATAGAATATGAACCATCGGTTTAAATCCTTCCACAAGCTCTGGAGGGCAAAAAACTTCACACTTAATTCGGTCATCCGTTTGCCAAATTTCAACTTCAAAGTGTCCTAAAGATTGTATTTCTATTGCACATAACACATGGATCAATTGAATATTTTCTTTACTTTCTACATCAATCCAACATTCTGAATAAGCTTGTAAGAGTTCACTTTGCATGGGTAATACAAAGTGTAATAAAGGAATAAAGTTCGAAGGTGAACTAAGGAGTGATATGACAATATTCTCGATCTTTTCATGCGTTAATCCTAGTACATTCGAGTGAGTAACTTCTAACTCCAAGAGTTCGGTTATTCGATCAATAACAGTGGCTGGGTTTGTATTTAGTGGTATCTCTAACACCTGTTTAACCCACTGTTTAAACTCACTAAATTGTTCCCCTAAACCTTCTTTAAAGATCTCTAAAATATCTTCAATTGGATAGTTTGAAATTAGGAATCTTGAGATATTGTATTGCATAATCCCAATATGTCTTTTCATTTGTGGATTAAAAAGGATACTCTTTTCTATCTCATTCACCATTTGAATAAAGGCAGATGATATATTTTCTTCTGACTCCAGTTTCTCAATAAATAGATTAATGGATTCAACTTGTTTTAAACCTTTAAACTCGTTTTCTAGAAACTGGGATTGTTTGATTAAACTTTCCTTCATATTCGATTTAGATCGCATCTGATTCATTGTCTTGATAAGCTGTATCAGTTGTCCTTCTAACTCAGGTTGATCGAACAGTAGTTGTCGAACCCAATCATAAAACTCACCTTGAAATGGACTTGTTAGTTTTGATTGATTCAGTAATTCACTTAATATATGATCTGATTTCAAGAATATCGCATTAAACAACTGTTCTAATTCATTGTTCAGTATCGAATTATCGAGTGGAACTAATTGACTAATCTCTTGTAATAGAAATAAGCTATGTAGAAAATGAGTACTATTCTCTGGATTCTTAAGTAAATCCATTAAGATTTTAGGGC
>CAYWGS010000161.1:0-1978 GCA_964457525.1 uncultured Erysipelotrichaceae bacterium
TACATATACAGGTCAAGTAGCAAGTTCTTTTTTAGACGCTCGATTTGTTTATGAATTAAATCTAGAAAGATTAAACCAAATTCAAAATAATTCGCATCTTAATAAAACTAAATATTTACATCAATATTTAAATAAGATGATATATCAACATCGTGTTTTCGAAAATTATAATTCAAAACGTAACAGAGTATTAGATAGCAATGATTTATTTATTGTTGAACATTGGACGTATCAATCTCAAATGGACATGACATCAAGTTTGTTGTGGTTTAAGAACAATATAAGAAGTAATTCAATTGTATTAGCAATATGGCCAAATGGATCTTCGAATCTAGAAAAACATGGAGATTTTATTCTTAAATGTATAAGAGATAATAAAGATATCATTGTTTTAGATTTATGTGGCGAAGGCTTCTTACAACAAAGAGAATTAGTTTGGTGGGCGAAGAGCGATGAAGCTTATGGATCGTTGTATAAATTAAATGACGATTTATTTTGGTTAGGTGATTCACTTGCGTCACTTAGAACATACGAAGTTATCAAAGCAATAGAGTGGATTAAAATTCAAACGCCATTAATGTTAGAAGTGCATGCTTTTCAAACACATAATGTTTATGCGAAGTTTGCCTTAGAGTTATTATCATATCGAATTTCATATCAAGAACATGATGGATTTAGTGGATATCAGAATTGGATTAAGCAAAAAGTTTACGACGAGAAATATGGCAGAGATATTTTATTTCCAAACATACTTAAGTATGGAGATATTCAGGATATAGATATATCTAAAAAGGAGCTATTATGAAATTTATTCTTAGTAAAGACGCAGAAGAACTTGGTGAAAAAGTAGCTCAAGCTTCAAAACTTATTATTGATCAAGCGATTAAAGAAAAAGGTGAGGCAAGAGTTATCTTTTCAACAGGAGCATCTCAATTTACGACTTTTGATGCATTACTAAGATTAGATATAGATTGGTCAAAAGTTGTCGCATTTCACTTAGATGAATATATAGGGATTGATGAATCTCATCCTGCTAGTTTTATAAAGTACTTAAAAGAGCGCTTTGTGAATAAAGTAAGTCTAAAGAAGTTTTATTTTGTTGATCCAAAAGAAGGAGTATTAAATTGTATTCGTAAGCTTACACACGAAATAACTGAAAGTAAGATTGATTTAGGCCTTATTGGAATTGGTGTAAATGGTCATATAGCATTTAACGATCCTCCAGCAGATTTTATCACAGAGGAAAGTTATCATATTGTTCATTTAGATCAAACTTGTCGTTTACAACAAATGGGTGAAGGTTGGTTTGAAACATTAGATGATGTGCCAAAACAAGCCATATCAATGACTGTTCACCAGATTTTGAAATGCAATAAAATAATTTCAGCTGTTCCATATAAAGTAAAAGCAGAAGCGATATCTAATTTATACTACGCTAGTGCAGCTAATCCAATGTTACCAGCATCTGCATTTTTAAATCATTCTAATGTAGAAATTTATTTGGATGAGGATTCAGCATCCTTAATTGAGGTGTAATATGAGATATATTTTAAGACAAACGATTTTAGAATCAACATGGAAAAGACAAATAAATGAAATAATAGAATTGTCAAAAAAAGTGCCGATTGAAGAAGTGATGTTTATGGAACAATCTCATCAAATTATGATGGTGCCGTATCCTTTAAGTAAACACAAAGTAATGGCTAATATATATAAGAACATAGCTCAACAACTCAAAGAGGTTGGAATTGATTATTCAATAAACATAGCAACGATTGTAGGTCATTCAGATGCTCTTGTGTCGGATGAAATGGTTTTACCTTTTCAAAAATTTGTGGGAGAAGACTTAAAAGAAAGACATGCAGTTTATTGTATTGGAGATACAGATTGGCAGTCGTATGCTCAAGAAGTAGTTAGTTTGTATGCTCAGACACATCCGAAACGCATTATGATTGATGATGACTTTAGATCATTAAAT
>CAYWGS010000162.1:0-1906 GCA_964457525.1 uncultured Erysipelotrichaceae bacterium
TATTTCTCTTTAAGAATGTGACTAAAGACTTCTCCAAGTTCAATTGCGGTAAAATTACATCTTGTGTTTAATATAGGATCTGTTGCTTGACCTGTCCCAGGACCTACTTCGAGTACTTTACTGTTTGGAGTAAGGTTTGCATAGTGAATTAAATCATTGAAAAGTTCATCACAATAACGAGGCCGCCATTTATCAAACTCTTCCGGTATTTGTTCAAAGATTGTTCTAAAGTCCGTGATAATCCTCCATTTAATAACAAGTGAAATTCAATTATAAACTTATCTATAGAAAAAATGAATCGTATTTAGAGGTTAGATATGCAATCTGATCTTCTTTTGATTTGGTGCTTAATACTTCCACAATATCACTCGCAAGTAATCGACGTTTAGAAGATGAACATCCAGCATCATACAACGCTAGAATATCTTGATTCTCTAAGAAGAATTTTAAGAGTAATGCATCGTAACCAAGTTTCTTTAATATGGATTGAGTTCGTTTAGAGAACGAAAGGATTAAATCATAACTCATTGTATTAAGTGCATTTAACTCATTTACATCTATCGTACCAACATGTTCAAATTCAATGTACTCTTTTAACTTCTCAATAAAATACGCAACGCGTTCGAATCCTACATTTGTTACCAGTACAATTCGCTTACGATTTCTGCCATGTAAACGATTCTTAGAAATCCATTTAGAAAAGATAAGTGTAAATGAAGTAATCTGTTCTTCATTGAACTTCACTTGAAGATAGGACTCGATAGAAGTAACACTCATGTTTACTTGAGCATATAACCAAGGATAATGTTTACTGGTACCTTTAACTAACTTATCTTCATATACATAATTAAAATGTTGTACGAAATATTGTCGATAAACAAATGTGTATAACTCCTCAATTAATTCATCTTTTGTATGAATGGTTGTTAAAATTTTCGACTGAACAAATTGAAACATTTCTGTAATTAATTCATGAAGTTTATGATTGTATGGAAATGGCATGACAGGATCAAAATCAATCATTGATGCGACTTGGTTAAAGGCAATGTTTTCATTACGATTACTGAAAAGATATAAGTTAAGAGGTTCAAGAATTAACTTTTCAGTATGAGTATCTGTATTTTCTCTTGGATATGACGCTAAAATGACATAAAGGAGAAAGAACTTCTTAGAATAATAGTTAATATGATTCCCATACTCTTCTAAGAAAGAATGAACAGTTAATCGAGAGGATTCTAGATACTCATAACCAAATGAAATTAAGTGTTGGTAAATTAATCTTTCATACGGTGTATTCGCTCCGCGATATTCCACAAAGAAATCATTTACATCAATACACTTACTGATTATTTGAATAAGTAATACACGATAGTGTAAAATACTACCGGTAATACGAATACCCGATCCAGGTTTACGTTCAATGGAAAGATCGTGTTTTTCTAGGTATTTTTCTAAATGTTTAATATCCGATTTCTTAGTTGTTAGTGATATTCCCCAATCTTCATATAACTTACGTAAATTAAGATAGTTTTGAAAGTAACCAAGAACTAAAATCACTTCCAATCGTTCCATCACGGTTGGAGAATAGTTACGTGCATCTAATCTAGCCATAAACTTTAGATAGTCATTATATTCCATTGCGGTAAATACAACAGAATTCTTGATTGATATCTGATGTTTTGTCTCTAAATGTAAGTTTGCATTCATCACCTCATTGCGTATAAAAGTAGGGGTCTTGTTAAAGTGACGAGCTACATCGCTTAAAGGTTTATGATTATTATTGATAACATATTTAATGAGTTCAATACCTGAAGATGTTAGCATAATGGGATATCTCCTGTTTTTATATAGGGTGAAAGATATGGAAGTAGCATTACAGAAGTTGAAAAGATTTAATTTAATTATG
>CAYWGS010000163.1:0-1900 GCA_964457525.1 uncultured Erysipelotrichaceae bacterium
AATCATGAAGTTACTAAAGCTAAATGGACAAAAGTAGTTTAGGGTAAAGTTTATCTTTATCCTTTTTTTGTGTGAAATATTTGACACAATTTAAAAACAGCCTTTGAGTGGGTTTACGATATCTAACTCATCTGTTATAATCTCAAAGAATAATCAATGATTAACAATAATCCACTCAACATGAACAAAAAGGCACCTATGCGTTTAAAAAAGAAATATAAGATACTGCTCTCAGTATTACTCACCCTATTTTTAGGTTATGTCCTAACTGTATCCGGTATCTCAGCATTTAAGTATTTAAACCTTGTCGATGCATATGATTTTAGCGTCGATGGAGAAGTTTTATTTACCATTCCAAGCGATCAAAAAGATGATTTGGATGTATTGATGAAGAAATATAAGATGGATTACTTAACCATGTCCAATATTTCGAAGAGCGCAAAGATCTTAAGCGTTGATTTTAAGCAAGATATCCAATTAATAGAACGTAAAGTTGAAGAAGAAGAGTTGGATAGTGTTGATGATATAGCGTTAGAGTTTCAAAAGAATGAAGAAGAAGCGATTTACCATACTATTGTAGAAAACGATAATCTTTGGGATATTGGAATCACCTATGGAATGAATCTAGCTAAGATTGTTGAGTATAATCCTTTCTTAGCAGATAGAGCAGAAAAGGACTATATGATTTGGCCTAAAGAAGTGTTATTGATGAAGCCTGCCAATCCAGTCTATGATGTTGTGGTTAAATTACAGAACACAGCACTAGAACCAGTACCATTCGATACCATAAAACATAAGGATGATAGTTTACTCGCAACCCAACGTATTATTTTAAAAGAAGGGGTTGAAGGGGAAAAGAATGTTGTTTATGACATTGTGATGGAAAATGGCTATGCGGTTAGTATTGAAGCAATTCAAGAAACGATTCTAAAAGAACCGATTAGTGCTGAAGTTAAAGTTGGGACAAAAACCACTTTATCCTATGGTGGTGGAGATAATTATGGTGTAACACGTGGTCGATTGACGAGTGGATATGGTTATCGTACACATCCTATTTCTGGAGTACGTACCTTCCATAATGGTATCGATATTGCGGCATCAACTGGAACAGGTGTTTATGCATATGCTTCTGGTACCGTTATTTCAGTTAGTCAAAACAATACCCTTGGTAAGTACATTGCGATTGATCATGGTAATGGTCTTGTGACTCGTTACTTGCATTTATCTAAGTTTAGTGTTGAAAAAGGTGATAAGGTTCAAACAGGTGATCGAATTGGTTCCGTTGGAAACACGGGATATAGTACGGGTTCACATTTACATTTTGAAGTATTAAAGAATGGATCGTATCAGAATCCATGGAATTACATTTAAGAGAGAGTTAATTCTCTCTTTTTTAACATATACGATAGAAAGAGGTTCATATGGAATTATTTGATGCTTTTGATGAGAATGGAAATGCATTAGGTTTTGAAATTGTACGTGGAGATACGATTCCAAAAGGGGTTTATCATAAAATTGTTCAAATATATACCATCGATGAAAATAATCGAATATTGATAACACAAAGACACCCATTAAAGCATTTTGGTTATTATTGGGAGATTACAGCTGGAAGTGTTATTAAAGGTGAGGATGAACTGAGTGCTGCTGTTAGAGAGTTAGAAGAAGAAACAGGTATAAAGACGAATAAAGAAAATCTACATCTTATGAAGTCCTACCTAGGACAAAATTCAATCTGGTTTAGTTATATTCATAAAGTTGATATGCGTAATCAAACGATAAAATTAGCTGAGGATGAAACAATTGATTATCGATTTATTACAATCGATGAATTTAATCATATGATTCAAACAAAACAATTTCCTAAACCAACGCTTACCTATTACAATTTATATCGAGA
>CAYWGS010000164.1:0-1849 GCA_964457525.1 uncultured Erysipelotrichaceae bacterium
ATCCATGGCCGACCCCAACATCTACATGCGCCAAAATAATGAAAAGAATGAGGAAATGGCTTTGTGTCATTTTAGCGGGAGCTATATTAGCAACAAGTGGAACTTTTGTCCCACTGGCGGCGGCGCCCGAAGAGACGGCAACATCTCAGGTGTCAGCTGAAAATGTTTCTATTACAGGAAATGATTTTCAGGTAACATTTGCTGAGTTGGCCACTTTAACCAAAGAAGATATTATCACTATCGTAAAATATTTAATTGAATTAATTAATTTTTAGGACTATATTTCAAGTGGAGGGCTTTATGAAAAAAGTACTTTTACCTTCATTAATTGCCTTATTTATGGTATTTTCCTCTCCACTCATCATTCACGCAGAAGACTATATTGCGCCGAATGTTGGTTACCAAAGCAGTGTTTCAGATATCTGGCAAGATTTCGCTTATGGAGGTGTTTTATCGGGTAGTGAAAATGGTTCACCCTTAACCTCGATCTCACTTCATCTTGTCAATCCCGTTTATGACTCATTTATTGAATATCGTGTTTATGCCAACGGGGCTTGGCAAGATTGGGTTAGAGATTTTGAGCCAACCACTAACGCTGCTTTTACCGGTTTACAAGTTCGTCTCGTTAATTTTCCAAATTCAGAAGTGCATTATCAAACCTATCGACAAGGTTTAGGTTGGGGTTCATGGGTTTACAATGGTAAAACATCAGGAAATCTAAGTAACCCAATCACAGGTTTCAGAGTTAAAGTATTTGAAGTCGGCGTTAAGTATCAAAGCAGTATCGATGGCGATCTACAAGTTGTTCGTCATAATGGCGAAACACAAGGCACAGGAAGACTTGATTCCATTCGTATTGGATTAGAACAGCCTCTTGAAAATGCAAGTCTCGTGTATCGTGCTTACTTTAAGAATCAAGGTTGGACCAATTGGGTTAAGAATTGGGAAGAACTCAGTTCAACCAATCCAATTGAAGCGATCGAAGCTAAAATTGAAGGTAACTCAAATTATCATGTTGCTATTCAACCGTATGTAAAAGACAGTGGATGGTGGGAATGGGTGTATGATGGCACAACTGCTGGATCCATTGGTTCAGAATTAAGTGCTTATCGAATTAAGATTGTACGCAATGCGCCTACCACAACAGTCGTAGAAGATGAAAATGATCCTGGTATTGGTAAAAATCCAGGCACAACATCAATATGTTATAGCGCAGGACCAAATGCAGAAAATTACTATTATGTTGGTGAGAGAACAACTAAAGGCTATCCAGAATTATCCGTTGATGGTGTATTTGATGATAATCCAGCAGGGATTGAAATTGGCATCAGCGATCAATTTAAAGCTAAATTAATAAGTTATACATCTGGCAATGAAATCTCTGTTCCTGATACATTTTATGGTTATGGGGATAATACAGTCGATAATAATCAGTTTGAAGTTTATTATGGATCGTATAATTCGAATACCAAAGTATTTACAGTCATGAATACACCGTATGAATTAAATCCGTTTTTCCCATCAACAACAGAAAGCCATACTTTAATTTTGTATGATAATGACCCTGACTCAAATATGATACTCGATGGATTTATTCTAGATGGATTCTTCTATGAAGAACATTGGCATGTGATTGGCAGTTTAGGATCACGTAAACTTATATACGATCCTCATTTCATAAATTAGCTTATTTAAAAGGGACTCAAGTTTAATCTAATTTGGAGTCCCTTTCTAATTGATTGAGTGGTTCAATGAATTTTTCAATTTCAATTGAGTTATAATCTGTGACCATTTTATCTTTAATATGGGTAATTTTGAAATCCGCCAATAATTCTGCTAAACGCTTTTG
>CAYWGS010000165.1:0-1805 GCA_964457525.1 uncultured Erysipelotrichaceae bacterium
TTCTACCAGATTAGCTCCACCTAGATGGGTATAAAAGAAAGCCATTTTTTTATTGTGACATTGTGGTATTTCTAAGAATGATCGAATTGGAGGCGCATATGTACCTGCCCAAATTGGAGATCCTACAATGATTAGATCATACTTATTTAAATCAACTTGAATATCATTTATCTTAGGAACAATATTCATCACTACTTGACCACCACCCCAAACATATTTCATGAATCCTTTTGAATTCATTTCATTCTTAGGAACAATTCGTATACAATCAAACCCATAGGTCTTTGATATCGCATTAGCAATTAATTCGGTATTCCCTTCATATGAGTAATAAACAACAAGTACATTCATATTAATCTCCTGTTTTGATTAATCAAATGATAACACCTATAAATAAAAAAGCACAATGTGCTTTTACTTATGTCCTTCACTTGGAACAATGCAAATAAACTTTAATACAGAATCTGATGTATTCTGAAATTGATGCAACTCATTACCTGGAACATACGCATATGATCCAGCTTTGATTGGATTCTCAACTCCATTCAAGAAAAGAGTTCCTTCGCCTTCGATAATATAATTAATATGTGGCCAAGGATGTTGGTGACGTGGTGTATATCCATTTGGTTCTAATTCAAATACACGCATGACATGATTGTCCCAACCTTCTTTTTCACCAACCAATACTCTCATTTTAGCTTTATCCGCTTGTGGATTATTTACAATTTTGTTTTCTAATTCTTCAATATGTCCTAATGGCATCTTCTTTACCTCGATTTTTTATTATCGTATCACAAATCAATTATTTTTACTTGTATAATCATTTCTCAACACTTGCTTTTTAACTTAAGCTATACTCTTTTTAATATGACAAACAAACGAATCAATAACTTTATTGAACAAGGTTCAATCACAAAATCGAAGTACTTTGAAGGATGGTATTACAAACAAGTAAACAGTGCTTTAAACAAATCAGTTAGTTTTATATTTGGTTATAGTACAAACACTAAAAATCCACACAGTTTCATCCAAATCATACAATCAAATCCCCTTCAAACTGCTTACCTATCTTTTCCTCTCGACTCATTTAAATCTGAGAATGAAGGATATCGCATTGATAATACATGGTTTTCTCCAACCAAACTTATATTAGATATTAATCATGAAACAATTACATGCAAAGGAGAACTAACATTCTCTGATTCTAATGAGTTATCAAGCGAAAATCCTTATATGCCAAATATTATGGGTCCTTTTACCTATATTCCAAACATGGAATGTAATCATGGTGTAGTGAGTATGTCTCACACGATTAATGGTTCGATCCAACTAAATGATGAAACATGGGAGTTTAAGAATGATAAAGGTTATATTGAAAAGGATTGGGGTACATCCTTTCCTAAACGATATATATGGATTCAAGGTAATCACTTTAAGAATACGAATACATCCTTTATGTTAAGTCTTGCGCATATCCCCTTTATTGGATTTAGCTTTGAAGGCCTAATTGCTCAATTAAATACTGATACTAAATCATACCGATTTGCGACATATACCGCTTCATATCGATCCGACTTAATTAAGAATGACCATGGGTTTATCATGACCATTAACCGCGGGTTTTATAAACTCATTGTGGATGTGATTATGGATCATCGCATTAGTTTAGTCTCACCAAAAGATGGATTAATGCAAAATTCTATTAAAGAAGGATTAGGCGGAACAGTTCATCTAAAGCTCTATCATTTCAATCAACTTATCTTAGAGGATACCTCAACGAACTGTGGAATAGAAATAGAAGGATA
>CAYWGS010000166.1:0-345 GCA_964457525.1 uncultured Erysipelotrichaceae bacterium
GTCTTGTGGAATCATTTGGATCGTTTGAGGTTATCCCTAAAAAAGGATATCTTAGCTTAAAACAAAAAAGACAATTTATGATGATTGGACCTAAATCTAATACACGAATTGAAATTGGGATTAATCTTAAAGACCTACTAGAAAATGACAGATTTATTCCTCAGCCTAAGGGAAGTATGTGTCAGTATATTGTGAAGATATCAAATATAGATGATGTGAATAATGAATTGATTGAGATTCTTAGATTAGCTTATGATCAATCAGACTAATAAACGAACCAATATGGTTCGTTTTATATGTAAGGATATACTGTTACTCCAGTAACAACACGATTTACTTCATTAT
>CAYWGS010000166.1:355-1739 GCA_964457525.1 uncultured Erysipelotrichaceae bacterium
CATCTGAGGGGAAATCAGGATTTATGTTTAATGAAATTGACTTAAAATAAGCTAAACTTTGAGTAAATATCATTTGAGAAAGAGAGCTTAAATATTTATCTTCAAAATTATAATCTAAAATTTGTACTTTACTTCTACGTGGACTTCTTTCTATTTCTTGGATAATATCGTTTTCATATGCTCTTGAAGATATAGAGTTTCTCTTAAATATAACGACTAGAGTATCTTGATTTAAAAATGATTTTGGACCATGTCTAAATCCCATTGGTGAGTCGAATTGTGTTGATACTCTACCTGAAGATAATTCCAACATTTTCAAAGCACTTTCTTGTGCAAATCCTTTTGACTCGTGACCACCTAAAACAACATATCGATTGAAGTCAAATTCTTGTACTATTTTCTTTGCTTGATTTATCCATTTACCACACAGTCTTTCTACATCTTCAATCATTTTTTTTAGTTTATTATTTATATCTGTTGGATGTAATATGAAATATGCAGCTAAGGACATTGAACTAAAACTAGAAGTCATCGCAAATCCTTGATCATGAGTTTCTTCAGGTAAAACTAATACAAATGAATTAGCAATTAATCTATCAATTTGAGCTAACTTACCCTCTTTATTACACGTTATAGCCATATGGTATACATTTGAGCAGACATGATTTAATGCAGTTATTGCATGTAAAGATTCAGGTGAGTTTCCACTTCTACCAAACGAAATTGCTAAATATGTTTCATTTGGATCTACAATTTCATAAGGATCATCAACTATTTCAGTACTCGCAATACTTCTCATTGAATAATTATAATAAGGGTTTAAACTTGGCACTAAACTATTTCCGACATACTCTGAACTGCCAGCTCCAATAAAGATTATTTTTATATTTCCTTTATCTTTTAATGGCTTTAGAAATATTTCTATTTCTTTTTTATTGTTAATAATTAATTCTATTGTTTCTTTCCAGAGACGAGGTTGATTCTGGATTTCTTTTAGTGTTACATATGTTTCCATAGAATTTATAGTGTGACTCCATCCTTAAAGATTGCTAATTCTGCGTATCCATTTATTTCATTCAAAGTTTCTTTACCATTAACAACATCAACAACAAAATTGAAGAAATCATCTTTAATATCACATCCATCTAATATTGGAGATGCATCATAATCTATCCAATGTGCTTTACGCGATGCTAATGAATGATTTGACGCTATTTTTATAGTTGGAACCAACCCTCCTAATGGAGTTCCTCGACCAGTTGTAAATAGAATAAGTTGGCAGCCAGCTGCTGTTAAGTTTGTAATAGATACTAAATCATTCACAGGGCCATTTATTAAATGAAGTCCCTTTTTAATCATAGGGTCACCATAATCTAAAACATCC
>CAYWGS010000167.1:0-1721 GCA_964457525.1 uncultured Erysipelotrichaceae bacterium
ATCCCTACTGCCGCAATCGCATTTGTTCCTAATCCACCTACCATCATCATATCCACAGCACCAATCAAACTAATTAAAATAGCCTCCATTGCAGAAGGCCACGCTATTTTAAGTGTTTTTTTGTATACTTCTTCTGTGCTCGGTAAAGATTGACTATGATACTTCTTAGGGATTAAATTTTCAACTCCAAAAAATCGATTTATAATGTTCATATGTTTCACAATGTACTATTGTAGCACTTTTCACATTAAGTTACATCTTGTTTTCGATGGGTGGAAGATAATTCTCAAAGATAATACCATCCACATCCAAGTCGCGTTCAAGAGTAATTTCCTTAACGGTCCAGACTAACGTTCTACCTCCTAGTAATCTAAATAAACGATATACCCAGTTTATATTCTTATAATCGATTGAAATATAATCCGGTCGAATAAATCCATTTAATAATGCATGGTTCAAAACAAGTCGTTTAATCCATGATTTATTTGTAGACTTTTCCATAATCAAACCGCGATGAATCATCGGTGCTTGACGTTTAAGTTCTAATAATATTAAAGGATCAAAACTACAAATGCTGTATTTACCTCGATATGTTTTTAGTTCCTTTAATACCGCACTAACAACTTTACGTTTATACTTTGTCGATTTAATTTCAATGACTAATTCTTTAAGCTCTAAATCCAACACATCTTTGAAGAGTGGAATCGATTCATCCGTATTCTTTAATCTTAATGAACTCAAATCAGAATAATTCATACTCTCTAAGAATCCATCAACTCCAGTCATTCTTAGACAATTATCATCATGAAAGACGACAACTTTCCCATCTTTGGTACATTGAACATCCAACTCACAACCATATCCTAAATGTTTTGACTTACGAAATGCCATCATACTATTTTCAGGAATGTTTGATCCATGATTATAAAGACCCCGATGTGCATAGTGATGGATTCCTAAATCTGTTTTCTTAATCCGTTTATTAGGGAAATAGTAGTACACAATAAATAAACAAAAAAAAGGAAGGATGATAAAGATTTCCATACTAATCATTCCTTTCCAAGATAATCACTTCATCAACCCCATCCACTTCTTGTAAGGATACTTTTACCGATTCTTCATGTGATGTTGGAACATTCTTACCCACAACATCCGCTCTAATTGGTAGTTCTCGATGACCACGATCCACTAAAACTGCGAGTTGAATGGATTGAGGTCGACCAAAAGACATAACACCATCCATCGCGGCTCGAACTGTTCTGCCTTTGTACAATACATCATCAATTAACACAACTGTTTTATGGTTTAAATCCAAATCATAGTTTGGTTTAGTTATACCTGTTTTATCAATATCGTCACGCCAATAACGAATATCAAATCCAACTGTTAATACATCGACTCCTTCAAACCGTTTGATATTCTGCGCTATACGTTTTGCGATAGGTTCCCCACGTGTCTTAATTCCCACTAAGACAAGGTTTTCTACCCCTTTATTTTTTTCAATAATTTCATGTGTCATTCGTACAAGAGTACGAGTGATACTGCTTTCGTCCATAATTGTTTTCATTAACTTAATTATACTCATTATGTAAGTCTAATTCTAGTTGAAATGAGTTTTCGTGTATGGTATTATAGAAAAGCATTTAGGGGTATAGTTCAATGGTAGAATGTCGGTCTCCAAAACCGCTGATGTGGGTTCAACTCCTACTACCCCTGCCAGA
>CAYWGS010000168.1:0-685 GCA_964457525.1 uncultured Erysipelotrichaceae bacterium
GTATTAAACACCAAATAAAAACGATTGAAGAGATACAATTGTTTGATGAAGATGGTTATACTTTTGACATATTATCTTCGAATAAGCAAGTATCAATATTTAAACGTTCTTCAAATCATTAATTAAAGCTTCGATACGATCTAGTCCTTCTTTAATGTGTTGAATCGAATAAGAATACGATAAGCGTACAAAACCTTCACCACTTCTACCAAAGGCATGCCCTGGAATAAGGACAACTTTCTTTTGGTCTAAGAGTAAATCACAGAATTCTGTGGATGTTAGACATGTGGATTGGATATTGATGAAAACATAGAAGGCACCCATTGGATTTGATGTGGATAATCCCATTGAATTCAATCGATCGACAACATAGCGTCTACGCATATCATATTCATCTCGCATGGTTTGAATGGAATCATCTCCATTTTTAAGTGCTTCGATCCCTGCGAACTGAGAAATCGTAGGAGCACATAAAATAGCGTATTGATGATATTTCGCTAGAATATCTATAATTTCTTTTGTTGCACAAACATAGCCTAAACGCCAACCGGTCATCGCATATGTTTTGGAGAATCCATTAATAACTAAGGTTTTCTCAAACATTCCTTCGCAGTTCGCGATGGAATGATGTGTATTTGAATAGGTTAATTCACTGTAGATTTCATCTGATATCACATGTAAATCC
>CAYWGS010000168.1:695-1692 GCA_964457525.1 uncultured Erysipelotrichaceae bacterium
CCACAACTCCACCACACATTTTAACTATCGGTTCATAACTCAAGTAACTCGGTGATACAACAATTACTTCATCGCCTTCGTTTAGTAGTGTAATCAAGGCAACTTCAATCGCTTCACTTGCGCCTATCGTAACTAGAATCTCATTGTTAGGGTCATAATCGAGTTGGTACTTACGTCTCATGGATAAAGCAATTTCTTTTCTAAGACCTTGTAAACCCTTTGCAGGTGTATAAAAAGTCTTACCTTGGGTTAGTGCTTGAATTGCGGCTTCACGAATATGATAAGGCGTTGAGAAATCAGGTTCGCCAATGCCTAAAGAAATAACATCTGGATTTGAACCTAATTCTAAATATTTGGTAATAATCGCATCGGGTATCGTATGAAGATACTTATTAACTCTTATGGAACTCATTCTTTTACCATTTGACTACGAATATCTTGTTCTTTTGTGTCATCTAAAATTACACCATCTTGTTTGTACTTTTGTAGAACAAAATGAGTTGCGGTTGAAATAACTGATTCTAGGGGTGATAAGCGTTTAGCTACAAACATCGCAACTTCTTGGATACTTTCGCCACGTACAAAGACCGCTAAGTCATAATCACCTGCCATAAGATAAACACTTTCTACTTCAGGAAGTAGCATGACACGATCCGCAATATCTTGGAAACCAAACTCTTTCTTAGGAGTTACTTTAAGTTCAATAAGTGCAGATACACCTGCATTTACTTTTTGTTCATTAATCAGTGCTTTATAGCCCTTGATAATTCCATTTTGTTCTAATTCTGTAATTTGTGTTTGAATGACTTCTTCATCGCGATTTAACAATACAGCTAATTCTTTGTTCGTTAATCGAGCATTGTCTTTTAATAGTTTTAATAGTTTTTCCATAGATGGCCTCTTTAAATTAGTCTAATTATATGTGATTATACGATTTTTACAATACCTAATTAATTGATTGTTTATGTATATACCAATTGAATATATAGATTGATAG
>CAYWGS010000169.1:0-1675 GCA_964457525.1 uncultured Erysipelotrichaceae bacterium
ATTCCATTCATATTGAGATGTGACTAATTCTGAAACAGGCATAAGTACGTAGAAACTGGATTTGCCTTCAGGTGCCATAGACGGATCTACTTGTGATGGAATATGTAGATAGATCGATGGATCTTTTATCTTACGACCATCAAATATACTACTTAGGTTATCATCCAAATCTTCACCAATCACAAAGGTATGTGCAGCTAAGTCTGGGTATTTCTCATCAACACCCCAATAGAAGACTAAACAAGAACAAGAATAATCCATTTTATCAATCTTCTCAGGGGTATATTTTCCTCTTACAACTGGATCATCAATAAGATTTTTCATCGCATATGGGAAATCCGCATTACATACAACATATGGGGCTTCTACAAACTCACCCTTAACAATCATTCCTTCTACTTTTTTGTTCTTAGTAACAATCTTATCCACATTGGAATTGTAGTGAATCTTTCCACCTAATTCTTCAAATAACTTAGCCATTTGAGTTGCCATTGTATGCATACCACCTTTGATGAAATGGACACCATACAATAACTCAATCATTGGAATAATGTTATATAAGGATGGCCCTTTTTGTGGAGATACACCAATATATAACGTTTGGAAACTTAACATCTGTTGTAAATCTTTATCTGGCATAAAACTTGCCATCATATTGGTTGCACTATCGAATGTTTTTAACTTGAGTGCTTGTCTTAACATAAATGGGTTATAAATATCCCACGGTTTTCTAAATGGACGAGTAATGAAATGATCCAACGCAACTTGATAACGCTCATATATCTCACTGAGATATTTCAAGAACCCACGTGCATTTACTGGACCTTTTGATTCAGCCATTTTCATAAGTTCTTGTAAATCAGAACTTACTTTATAATGACGATAAGGCTCATCCTTGAAGTAGACTTCATACATTGGATCTAACTTTGTCATCGGAATATAATCATCTGGATTTCGTCCTGCGAGTTCGAATACTTCTCGATAAACGCTTGGCATCATCACAAGCGTTGGCCCTACATCGAACGTATGACCATCTTTTTGAAGTTGGTACATCTTCCCACCAGGAATTGAATTCTTCTCATAAATCTCTACATCATATCCTGCATTTTGTAATCGAATCGCAGCGGATAGTCCACCCATTCCTGCTCCTACGACTAATACTTTCTTTTTCATTGTTTATTCCCCTTCTCTGTTCCACTCTGGCATAAAATTCTGGCTAATCAATCGACTTACTTTTCTAAATGTTTCTAATTCATTTTCATCAATACTTTTAAAGGCTAATCTCTCCCATTCATCAAGTAATTTATTAAGACTTGGTACCATTTGTTTTCCCTGTTCTGTCAGAAAACAAACCTTACTTCTTCGATCATTTGAATCCGCTCTACGAATCATTAATCCTTTTTCTTCTAAGGCCTGAATGATCTTTGATACATTCCCTTTATCGGTTTGTAAGAAAGGATTTAAATTGATTTGATTAATCCCTGGTACCGCATCAATTACGAGTATCGCAACTAACTCCTGCCAATCCACATCATGTGGTTTAAGCAATTCATCTAATTTGTTCTTCCCATATCGATTAAACACACTAATATCACAAATAAACATGTCAGTTCTCCAATCGTTGTATTTTACAACTATAGGGGTTTAATAATAACGATATTTATTATCGTTAACT
>CAYWGS010000170.1:0-1628 GCA_964457525.1 uncultured Erysipelotrichaceae bacterium
TATAAATACAGTACATTGCATATGATTACCCTTCATCCTGAAGAGGTGAGTCAAGCCATTTTCAAGAGTACACGTCATGGAATAACAAAAGTTGATGCGCAAGGGATGTATTCTAAGAATGAACGTAGTATGTTGTATATGGTTGTGAATGAGTTTGAAGTGAATGATGTGGTTGCGGCTGCGAAGGAAGCAGATCCTAAGATTTTTATTACAATTTCTAAGGCAGATCGTATTGTTGGTAATTATTATTTGAAACCGATGGAATAGTTCTTGCATTCTAAAATAAAATATGATTAAATATCATAGTCTTATCAAGAGATGGGGTAGAGAATTAGCTCAACAACCCCACACCAACCTGCAAGATGCAAGGTGGTACTGCTAATCAACGATAAGGGACGATCGCCGAAATGAGAAACCCTGTTGATGCAGGGTTTTATTTATGTAAGGAGGAAACACACATGAGCAGAAAGTATTATTTTTCATCAGAAAGCGTTACAGATGGTCATCCAGATAAAGTATGTGACCAAATAGCGGATGCGATTCTAGATGAGGCATTAAAATTGAATCCACATGCGAAGATGGCGGTAGAAGCGACCATTAAGGATGGGGTTGTATTAGTGTATGGTGAACAAAACTTAGGACCTGAATTTAAGGATACAAAGTTGAATTATTCACGAATTGCGAAAGAAGTGTTAGGGGATATTGGTTTAAATGAAGACCAATACAATGTAATTACCTTAGTTGGAGATCAATCTGCGGATATCTTTAATAAGGTTGTTTTAGGGAATGAAGTTGCGGCTGGAGATCAAGGAATCATGTTTGGTTATGCCTCCAATGAGACAGAAAATTACATGCCTCTTGCGATTGACACTGCCCATAAATTGTCTAAACGTTTATCGGATTTAAAGCGTGAAAATAAAAATATCCGTCCGGATGGAAAAACTCAAGTGACGGTTTTATATGAAAATGATGTACCAGTTAAGATTACGAAGGTTGTGGTATCTACCCAACATTCTGAAACCATTAACTTACAAGAATTGAAAGATCTCATCAAAACAGAAGTTATTGATAAAGTCATTGATCCAAAATGGTTAGATGAATCAACGGAATACATTGTCAATCCAGGTGGACGTTTCGTTATAGGGGGTTCATTTGGGGACAGTGGAACAACCGGTCGTAAGATTGTAGTCGATACCTACGGTGGTATGGGACGAATCGGGGGTGGTTGTTTCAGTTCGAAGGATCCAAGTAAAGTCGATCGTAGTGCAGCGTACTATTGCCGTTATGTCGCAAAGAACATTGTCGCTAATAAATTAGCGGATCGTTGTGAAATCCAAGTTGCCTATGCGATTGGACTTACAAAACCTCTATCCATCTACATCAATACATTTGGAACTGAGAAGGTTGATTTGGATACCATCTATGAAATCGTAGATCGTAATTTCGATTTCTCTGTTAGTAATATCATTAATGAATTGGACTTGTTACAACCAATTTATCGTAAGACATCCAACTTTGGCCACTTTGGTCGTGATGGATTTACGTGGGAAGTTGTTAAAACATTAAAGTAAGAAAAAGAGGCTGTAACGAAATAGAATAATTAGTTTAGTCGAAAAGACAATTAAACA
>CAYWGS010000171.1:0-1042 GCA_964457525.1 uncultured Erysipelotrichaceae bacterium
ACCTCTTTCTATGCCAGGTCCTGATTCTCCCAGTAGAACGCTTTCGCCCTTTTTTACTTTTCTCTAGGAATATCGAGTGTAACTTGTTGTAAATCACGAATGATTTGAAGACTTTGTGGACATACTGCTTCGCATGCTCCACATGCTTGACACATATCAGAGCGCTCAGATGCTGGCATATCTTTCCAATATCGTCTAATCGCTTGCGCTTCATTTTGATAAATAGAAAGATCATTCCAAATTTTAAAGTTACGTGGAATGTTTACACCGTGAGGACAAGGCATACAGTATTCACAGCCTGTACAACCGTTCTTTGTTCTTGACTTAATGATTTGAGTGACTTGTTCTATGCATTTCATTTCATCAGAATTGAGGGGTACATAATGATTAAATGTATCAAGATTATCTTTTACATGTTCCAAGTTACTCATTCCACTTAGAATAACCTTTACATTGGGATGAGATGCGACCCAGCGCAACGCCCATGAAGATATTGATTTATTTGGATGATAAGCTTTCAAGATATGTGAGATATCTTCAGGTAAATTCGCAAGATTTCCCCCTTTAATTGGTTCCATAATAACAAGTGGAACACCTAATTTCTCAGCAAGAGCATATCCTTTATCACCTGCCTGAATTTCTGTATCGACATAATTATATTGAATTTGACAGAAATCCCATTTGCGATACATAATTATTTTTTCGAATACTCGATATTCATCATGGAAAGAGAAACCAAGATATTTTATCCTTCCTTCTTTTTGAAGTTGTTCGACTTCTTCTAAAACACCTTGTTTAACAAGTGTATCCCAACGTTCTTCATCTAATGCATGTAATAAATAGAAATCAACATACTCCATTTGTAATTTGGATAACTGTTCCGCAAATACTTCACGAACATCTTCTCTTTTATTGATTTTCCAAACCGGTAATTTTGTCGCAATTGTGAATTGATTTCTTGAATACTTTTTAAGAACCTTACCGACAAAACGTTCACTCTCACCCGCATGATATGGATAAGCAGTGTCAATATACGTTACAC
>CAYWGS010000171.1:1052-1575 GCA_964457525.1 uncultured Erysipelotrichaceae bacterium
TCGCAATAGCCAAATCCAACATTTCTTCAGATTGTTTTTCATCGATTGAACCATCTGCTAACATTGGAAATCGCATACACCCAAATCCTAATAATGACGATTCTACACCTAAATTTTCAAAATAACTTGTTTTCATTGCTAGACCCTCTTTATAATTAATTGAAACCCACAATGAGTTGAGTGTCAAGAACATGCGAGGTATTTTATGGATTTAATAGAACAAGCAAAAGAATATATCCAGAATGAAAATCTAAGTTGTTTTGCCTATTTAAAGATCGGGCAATATAAGAGTAATTATTCAGGGATTCGACCCCTCTTACAGCCTTTGAATGCTGATCATACTTTCTTCGAAGATGCGATCTTGATTGATAAAGTTATTGGCAAATCAGCTGCTTTTCTTCTTATTTACGGAAAGGTAAAAAAGGTCCATGCGATGATTATGAGTGAACACGCAAAGAACCTTCTTGATAAAACAAAAATTGAATATTCATACGATAAACTTGTTCCTTATATTTCTAACAAC
>CAYWGS010000172.1:0-1556 GCA_964457525.1 uncultured Erysipelotrichaceae bacterium
CAATCATTGTATAGTGTTGAACAATCTCTTCCTGATTAATTTTAACTAAATACGGTGTAATAACTGATATTGCATCTGCTCCGTACGATTCAAAGGCTAGCGCTAATCGAATCGTTTCTTTTGTACTACATTCACCTGCTCCGACATAAACAGGCACTCTTTTATTAACATACTGAATTACAAACTTCGCAAACTCACATTTTTCTTCGAAACTCAAAACATGAAACTCACCATTTGTACCTAATATAAATAATGCATGAATCCCCTTATCAATTAAGAAATCGATGTGTTTCTTAGTAGCCTCATAATTGAGACTTTGATCCGGATTCATGGGAGTAACCATCGCGGTTATAATGCCTTCAATTAACATTACTTATCCTCTTTCTTAATCGAAGCCCCTAAAGCACCCCCCGGATGCCACTTAACATACTGAGTTGGGGTAAGATTCTTAGCTTCTTGTAACATAACACTTAAGGCTTGTAAGATAAGTATTTCCGCAATAATCGATGCGCGTGGCGGTTTATTAAGTGAATCTCCTTCATTCTTAACTCCTGCAATCAGTGAAACATGCGATGTTTGCGCTAACCAAGAATTTGGATTTCCGGTTACGGAAATAATCTTTGCATTATTACGAATAAGCGTTTCAACAGTTGCCTTAAGTTCAATCGTTTCACCACTATTTGATATTGCAATAACAACATCACCATCCGCAACTTGACCTGCACTACCGTGTACTGCTTCAGTTCCATGTAATGTGTATGCTTTAATTCCAGTAGATGAGAAAAGTGAAGCAATATATCCAGCAACATAGCTTGGTTTACCAATACCTGTGATATGAATTCGACCTTTATTGGATTCACAATCCAAGATTAAATCTTTTGCTTGTTTTAATGCTTCATAATTAACACTCATGATAAACTCATTAATCTCATTGGAAACTACTTCAAAGTATTTATTAACTTCATTCATACAATTATTTCATCCCTTTATATGTATCAACTGCTTGTTTAAATCCATCACGAATAATATTCATATCAATCGCAGAAACAAAGTAATTTAGATCATTATGATAATGTTTTAGAATTGCATTGGATCCAATAATTCCAAATGGCTTATTGTACTTACGACAAATTTCAACCACATGATCAATCGCTTTTAATTCATTTGGATGCATAGTATCCCCAATATTACCTAAAGAAATACTTAAATCAACTGGTCCAAGAATAACCGCATCAATCCCATCAACCGAAACTATTTTCTCCGCATTCACAACCCCTAAACGTGTTTCAATTTGTGCAATCGTAACAGTATTGGCATTGATTTGATCCATATTCTCACGATGTCCACCACTTGGGCCATAGTTCGTATTTGCCCCACCAGAATAACCACGCTTACCAATCGGTGGGTACTTACTATACTCAACTAAGAGTTGTGCTTGTTCCTTGGTTTCAATCATGGGTACCATAATGCCTGTTGCACCAATATCTAAGACTTGTGATATTTCACGTTTGGATAGTTCATTCACACGTACAAAACTTGGAATTCCTATATTGTTT
>CAYWGS010000173.1:0-1541 GCA_964457525.1 uncultured Erysipelotrichaceae bacterium
CTGTAGAGGCTACAAATAGTACACGTTTCATATCCTTATTATACTAAATAAAAACACACATTGAACTAATGTGTGTCATCTTCTTCATCAAATCCCTCAGTACTATCATCAATCTTCAAGAAAACCATCACAGTTTGTAAGATTAATTTAATATCCAAGAAAATACTATAATTCTCAATATACATTAAATCTAAGATTAATTTATCCTTAGGACTTGTATTATACTTACCAAAGATTTGAGCATAACCGGTTAAACCAGCCTTAACTCTTAAACGCAATTCAAACTCAGGCATATCCTTGGTATAAGCTTGAACATTCTCTAACATTTCAGGACGAGGTCCAACCACAGACATATCACCAATTAAGATGTTAAGTATTTGTGGAAGTTCATCCATACGAATCTTACGTAAGATATGACCCACTTTTGTAATACGATCATCATTCTTTGTAGCAGAACGATTCTCAACATTTACTTTCATCGTTCTAAACTTAATAATATTAAATTCGCGATTATTCTTAGTCATACGTTTTTGCGTAAAGAACACCGGCCCTTTATCTTCCATGTAAATTAGAATAGCAAAGATAATCCAGAAAGGTGAAGTAAGAATTAAACCAACCAATGATACTGTAATATCCAATAAACGCTTTAAGATACGATCTTCAATCGAGAAATCACTAATGTTTGTTGAGAAGAGTGAGATATCATCAACTAACGTATGACGTGATCTAAACTCAACGACATCCATAATTTCCGCATTGAATAATACCGTTTTCTTATGCTTATAACAATACTCTGTAAATAGTACGCGATCTTCTTTTGAAATGTTATACAAGACAATTAGATCATTCTTTAAGATATCTTCAAATACTTTTTCTCTATTTTGATCATTTGTCACAAGATTAATATTGTACTTATGAACTTGTTTCTGTAGTTTATAGATGAGCTTATTTGGACGTTTATTCGCACCATAGATAACATAAGTTTTCTTCGGTGGATTCAAGAAATAAAAGATATGATTACTAATATACGACATTGCAATAATGAATAAGATTTGAACAACAAACGTGAAGATTAAACGACGAATACTAAAGAAGCCAAACTGCCAAATATTCCAAATACTTGGGTTTGTAATTTGAATGACCAAGTACGTAAATAAATCCGCAAAGAATACGACGATAATCATTGAATACACGATTTGTCGAGTTTGTTTCTCTCCAACATCTAAACCACCATAGGCATTTAACATAAACAAGAAGGTGATAAAGAAGGTAATACTCGATACAGCAGCTTCTCGTGTTGCCTTTAGAATATCGGGATATGCATATGAGAAAATCCAAAAGAAGAGTCCCATTAATGAGACATAGGTAAATAAACTAAGTAAGAAGATAAGTGTATTTTGAAATTTTAATAATATTTTTTTAACATTGTTCATTTTGATAAGCTCCACGTTTATTTTACACTATAGAAATTATTATGCATTAAAAAGATTCTTTAACATTTGACGTTGGTAAGTGAAAAACGAAATCAAAGTCACAGAGGA
>CAYWGS010000174.1:0-1519 GCA_964457525.1 uncultured Erysipelotrichaceae bacterium
GAGTAATGTTAGTTATAGAGAATGATACAGCAAAGTGTATATTTGAAAGATTTGATTTGTTTATGTATCAAAGTAAAAAGAATGGGAAGAATTTAGTTACTTTTGATTAGATATTAAAAATCCTCAATGAGGATTTTTGTATGTCTATATTTATTCTCCAACCATTCCGTCTTGATCACCATCAACCATGTATTTATAAAGCCAATGATCTGAACGAATAGGCATTGTAAATCCAGCTTTCTTAGCTTCTGCAATTGTGACAACACCATTCCCATTAGTATCGATATCTTCAATACTTTCTTCATCTTCTGAATCGTCTATAATCGGGGTGCTAATGATGGTGTTGATGTTATCTTGAATAGGATTGCTTACAGTAGTCTCAGGATTTTTGTTATCAAAATCATCAGTGACTTTATTGCCATTTATAATATATGAAAAACGATAATGAGATGGTATCTGAGTGTTTGGATCTGGATATGTAATAACTGCGATAAACTCTTCTGCGCCGTTTGCTTTTTGAATCCATTCCTCCATGTAGGCTTGATCACCATTTCGATTTAGATTAGAGTTCTGAGGTGTGATGTTATAGGCGTTGGATACACCACCAAGTGAATCTGCAATCACATGTCCATTGTCTAAATCCATTTTCTCGGTTCCAGGTACATTAGCTTCATCAGTATAATAACGACCATCTCCTAACAGCGTTTCAGTTGATTCATCTTGAAGGATAATATTCTCTGCAATAACTGCAACAAGTTGACCAAACTGATTTGTAAATGCCCAATACTCTCTTGTGCCAAACCCAACATCTACAGCTACCAGTGATTGACGATTACCGTTTGTGTCTCCACCATCTACTTCAATTACTGTGTTTTTGGCATAACCTAGTTTCTTTGTCGTTTCTAATAACCATTCCGAATCTCTTAGTAAATATTCAATTGTATTGGGTTCTTTCACTGTCACAGTAAGTGATTTATTAACATCTTGATAACGATAATTTACAGTATAAACACCTGGAGTTGTAATATCGACATTATTTTCTATCTCGATATCGTAAGTTTTCAAATCAATGGGATCTACTAGTTCATTAGGATTAAACTCATCTCCAAGTTCTAAGCTTAGACTATTTCTTGACAATGTAATTGGATCTTCCAAAACAGTCACAATCAATTCCTCTTCCACATCGTCTGCTCTAAATAAAACAACATATTCACCAGGCTCATTTATTTTTACAGGGTTAGTGATATCTAATACATCGAGAGCATCATCTGAAGTAGTACTACTTAAATATACCTCAGGATCAAATGATTGACCTTCAAAAATCTCAACCTTACTCTCGGTTAATTCTAGGATTATCAAAGTCTTATCTTTTACCACATCTTTTGATTCTTCTACAGTTTTCTCTTCTCTAGCGCATGCGGTTAATCCACTAAAGAATATGAGAAGAACGAAAAATGATCTTAAAATTCTCTTCATAAGATTGAACTCATAGTATTCGTTTTGAATGATTGTATAAAGA